>CAYGMD010000188.1:0-8773 GCA_964350785.1 uncultured Acidobacterium sp.
CGGCCGCCAAGTGCCCGAACCGGCGGATCTTCCCGGCCAGGGTGAAGGCGGCAATCGCCACCCTGGCGTCGACGAGGCTGGTGTCGGCGGACAAGTCGCGTTTTGAGGCCGCCAGGGCGGGGCCTCGCTGGAGCTCATCTGATGCATGTTGAGCGAAGGCGGGCGTCCAGGTAGCAAACGCCCGGCGGGTCGCCTCGTCCACGGACGAGGGATCGCGCTGGTAGCGCTCGAACAACTCGTAGACATACCCCGCGTTGGCCCCGGTAAACTGGTCCCACGGGTTCATAACCTTCCTACTTTAACAGGCTTGGGCGATCCCTATCGACAGGGCACAAATGACACCAAAACCGACCTATGACGACGCCAACTTGATCCTGCGCCTTTATGAGATGCGTCGCGAAGAGCGCATGCGGAAGGCCCGGGCGTGGTTCACGGCCAACTGCAAAGCGAAGAGTTACGAAGAACTCCTCAAGCTGGCGCCCGGTGGCACCGACGAGAACGCCTCGGTCCGCATGGTCACGTCCTATTGGGACCTGGTGGCCTCGTTCATGACCTCCGGCGTGCTCAACAAGGAGCTGTTCTTCCAGAGCGGCCGCGAACTGTTGCTGGTGTGGGAGCGGGTCCGCGACTACCTGCCGTCGATGCGCGACGCCTACCAGGATCCGGGCTACCTGCGGCACCTCGAAACCATCGGCAACGAGTTTGCGGAGTACTTCAAGAAGCAGGACGCGGCTGCTTACCAGGCCTTCCTCAAGCGAGTCAAGTAGCCGCTTGGTTCAACTCCTCGCCATCGACATCGACGGGACGCTGCTCGACTCGAAGGGCCGCGTCCCGGCCGCCAACCTCGACGCCATTCACCGCGCCGCCGCCGGCGGCGTCCGCATTGTCGTGGCCACCGGCCGCAGCTTTCACTTCGCGCTCCAGGCCCTCGGCGAGCTGCCCGACGATCTCACGCTGCTGGCGTATAACGGCGCCATCGCCCGGACCCGCGCGGGCGAGACGTTGCTGCGGCGGCTGCTCCCACAGGAGGCGGCCCGGGAGGTGCTGGCCGCCACCATCGAGTGGCGCCACGAGACGGCGTGCGTCTTCGACCGGCCGCTCGCCGGCCAGCTCGTGTACGACCGCATGGACTGGACCGGGCCCAACCGCGCCGGGTTCATGCGCCGCAACGCCGCGATCATCCAGGCCGTGGACCGGCTCGAGGACGCCGTCAACGAAGACCCGGTGCAGGTGACGTTCAACGGCGGCGTGCAGACGATGCGGGCGATCACGGCCCGCCTGGCGGCGCACCCGGTCGCCCCGCGCCTCGAGGTGGTGCTCACCGAGTATCCCCAGCGTGACTTCTCGCTGGTCGACGTGTGCGGCGCCGGCACCACCAAAGGGTCGGGCCTGGCCGCCGTCGCCGGACTCTTCGGCGTTGAGCAGTCGGCGGTGATGGCGGTTGGCGACAACCACAACGACCGCGACATGCTCGAGTGGGCGGGCATTGGCGTGGTGATGGGCAACGCCGAACCCGAACTGAAACACGCGGACTTCCACGAAACCGGCTCGAACGACGAGGCCGGCCTGGCGCAGGCGATCGAGCGGTTCATTCTCAACACCTGAGCACCTTTGCACTTGAGCACCTAAGCACCTCACGAATCTGCACGGTATTGCGCCAGCTCATACAGCCGCCCCCTTGTGTTACCGATAGCCGGTCTGTCATGGGGCAAAGTGGTGGCTGCGGCCAGACCAACGGAAACGGGAACGGGGGCGGTGCCGGGGCGAACCTTGCCTACACCAAGTTTCTGTTCGTGATGGCGCGCGCCGCCGACGATGCGCACGGTGCCCGGCTGCGGACGGCGGGCGGCAACATCGCCCGCGGCTTCTTCAATGACTTCGACATCGACGACAGCCGCGACAGCCCGCCGCAGCCATTCGAGACCATCCAGTTCTTCGTTCGCGACGGCGACCTGCCGGTGCCGGCGCCCGGCTGCGTCGGCCCCTGCGTCAACAAGTCCCGCCACCTCGTGCAGGTGTCGAGCAAGTACCGGCCGCGCCTGCAGGAGATCGAGGACGAGCTTCGCCGCCGCCTTGGCGACGCCGCCGACGTGCTGGCGCTTGACGGCGCCTCGCGCGTGCCGCGCTACTCGAGCCCGGAAATGGTGCACTACTCGAACAAGGGCGGCCCGCCGCGCCGGTCGGGGCGGGTGGCCCGCAACGCCATCATCGTGCCGATCCGCAAGACGTCCGAGTGGTGGCAGATGAGCGCACTCGAGCGGCACGCCTACTTCTATCCGCACGTCGCGCGCGACAGCAAGTGCCCGGTGAAGGGCCACGCCGTCGCCGCCGAACGCGGCATCCCGGCGCTGTTTCGGCGCGTGTACCACAACCCCGACGGCTACGAACGCGAAGGCGAGTTCGACTTCGTCACTTACTTCGAGTGCGAAGACGACGGGCTGCCGGTGTTCGACGGCGTGCTCGCCTCACTGCGCGATGTCGAGCAGAACCCGGAGTGGAAGTTCGTCCAGGAGGGGCCGATCTGGCGCGGAAAGAGGGTGCTCCGCTGGTGAGTTGAAAGTCGAAAGTTGGTAGTTTCAGTTTCAGTTTCAGTTGTGCGCGACGGCCGCCAGGTGTTCGCGCAGGATGTCCCGCCCGAAGTCGCCGTTGAAATCCCGCCAGACCGAGTGCACGTGGTTCCCGTTGTTCTGGGTGTTGTCGAACTCGATCAGGAACGTCGGCCCCTGGATGCGGTAGTAGTGCTTCTGGCCCTTCTCGGTGGGTCCCGCCCACGCGAATCGCACCTTGTCGAGACCCGCGCTGGTGGCCACCGTCATCCGCTCGGCGGCGACGTCGGCCTCCATGGTCTCGGTATAGGCCGCGATCACCTGCCGCAGCATTTCCTGCTGGGCCGGCTGCAGCGCGGAATACAGGATCCCCTCGTCCGGCAGCGGCGTGATGCCGTTCTTGTTCATCGTCAGGATGTCGGTCGGCGCGACCGTGTTGATCACGGCACCGCGCAGCTGGTCTGGTGACAGGGCCTGGACCAGCCGGCGGGCGCGGTCCTCTTCTTCGTGCAGCGGCCGGCGGCCGGCGAACTGGCCCTCGCGCGTCTCTGCCGGGTTGGTGCCAAGGAACATCGGTGAGCTGGCGACCGGGCTGCCGACCGAGCCGTCGTTGATCGTGAAGCGAATGGAGACGTGATGGCCCTCGACGCGCCAGCCCCAGGCGCCCTTTGGGCCGGGTGCGCCGAACACCGAGAACAGGTACTCCTCCTTGTTGCGCGCGAACTTGCCACCGGCTTCCATCACCTTGAGCGTGTCCTCGAGCTCGATGATCGTCTTGACCTTGACGAAGCCGCGGCTGCTCAATCCAGTCTTCAGCAGCGATTCGGCGAGCGCCCGCTGCGCTTCGCTCATGTCCTTGAGCATCAACCCCTTGCGCGGGAACATCTCGTTGGGAATGAAGTGCCAGCGCAGCCGATCGTCGCTGTTGAACGCAAACGCCGCCCTGGCGCGCTGTTCGGGGGTGAGGCTGTCGAGGAACTGCCCGGCCGCGGCGGCCATGGCGGCGGCCGACCGCTGCGACGCGAGCATGGCGCCGCCCATGAGAGTGGTCACGACAACGGCAGCAACGGCAAGTCGGAGCGTGTTCAGACGGCTCATGGCAATTCCCCCGCCGCGCAGTCTAAATCAAACTGGCAACTGCCAACCTAAACTTTCAACTTTCAACTTTCAACTATTTGAAGGTGACTCCCATGCCGAAATGCCAGCGGTACTTGCCGGTCTCGTGACCGCGGGCCACGTCGAGCGACAGGCTGACGAAGGTCAGGTGCAGGTAAGCGCCGCCGCCGTAGCCCAGGTCGAGATGCTGATCGCTCAGCTTGAGTCCGTGTGGATAAGCGGCGCCGGCGTCGACAAACGCCTTCACGCCGAAGCGGCCAACCGACATCGGCGAGGTGATCGGGAGGCGAAGCTCGGCGGACAGGGAGGCCAGGTTGTCGTCGGCGCGGTAGCCGACGTCGTAGCCACGCACGGTGGAGGTCCCGCCGAGCAGTGCTTTCTCATATTCCGGAAGCGGCGCCGTTGCGGTGAGCGACAGCGCGCGGACCGCGAGCACGCTTTGGCCCGGGAGGCCAAGATAGGCGCTGACAGCTGCCGTCAGGCGGTTCGCCTGGCCGGCATCGAACGTCAGCCGCTCGATGCCGACCTTCGCCTGGAACGCGTTGCGGGGGAAGGCCGGATCGACGCGCGTATCGAGCGTCACCTCGGCATCGGCGCGGGTCAGCCCGTCGCCGGCGTCGCCAAAGCTCACGTCCTCGATTGCGGCGCCGCCGCCGACGCGGAACCAGCGGCGGATGGCGGATTCGACCCGTCCGGCGACAAAGGTGCGCGTGTCGCCGATTTCGTAATGCGGGTTCTCGCGGCGGGTGACGCCGCCGTCGGCGAACACGCGATCGATCGGCCCGCGGGTGAACGCGCGCTCGACCTGCGCCCGCGCCTGCCGCTCGCCGCCCCAGCTGAAGGGGAACGTGATGCGGCTGCGCGGCCCCAGCCGATCGACGAATGCCATGCGCATCCCGTAGGTCAGCCCATAGCCATCCTCACTGTGCAGGACCGGCAGGAACATGCCGCTGCTGCGCAGCTTCTTCATGGGCCCCGGCGTCAGGTCGTCTTCCGAGACGCCCGGCACTTCGTCGACGACGATCATCAGCAGGATGTCGTCGGGGTTGTCGATCGAGCGGAAGCGCTTGCGGACCTCCACGCCCTCGAAGCGGCCGCTTTGCTCGAGCCGCGTCCTGACCTCCGCGAGCAGCGCGTCGGTCGCCGGCTGGCCGACCACGGCGCCGGCGATCGCCAACACGTCGGCATTCGGGGTCGTGTGGTTGCCGTGGACGCGCACTTCGTTGACCGTACCCGGCGACGTTTGCGCCGCCGCCGCGGTGGCGGCCAGCGCCAACACGACAGCGAGCCACCAATCCTTCGGCCTCATTTGATCTTGTACGTGACGTCGGCTTGCTTGTAGTTGAGGTATTCGACCTGGTAAGTGGCGTCGACGGCACCGACCGCCAGCATCATGCCGAAGTGCATCTGGATGCTGCGTGGCAGCCACACGTCGGCAAACGCCTGCGCCATGCGCATGGTGGCCTTCAGGTCGCTCACGCGCACCAGCGCGCGGCCGGGAAAGAAGTCCATGTCGATGTCGTCGAAGGTGTACTGCAGGATCTGGTGCGTCTTCTGGTCGACCCACAGCGTGACCAGCGACACCTTGTTCATCTTCTCTTCAATTTCGTCTTCCTTGTCGCGGACCGTCTTGTCGGGACGCGTCCTGCCGTCCTTGAACAACCCGGCTTCCGGGTAGTACTCGATCTTCAACGCGTCCTGGCCATCGATCTTCTCGCGCCCGGCCAGAGCGTAGTGGCCCTTCTCGAACCGGAATCGCAGGAAGTACGCCGACGAGACGAACTGCGGGTCGCCGCCCTGCTTCAGCAGGTCGTCGACATTCGAGGGCAGGTCCGCCGGCGTCGTCGGGGTCTTGTCGATCACCTGCACGCCGGTGGGACTAACGACAACCGCGCGTTTTTCGTCCTCGGGCGGCAAGCCCCGTTTCTCGCGCTCGGCGCGGTCCTTGCGCCGTTCTTCGCGGCGGGTCTCACGCCGCAGCCACTGGTCCTCGGCCTTCCGCCGGTCGGCCTCCGACAGCGCCACGCCATTGGCCTTGACGGGGCTGCGCACGAAGACACCCTGGCGGATGAACCAGGCGTACTCGCGCCGCATGCCCCACAACGGCAGGCCGCCCGGCCCGGTCAGGTCGAAGGCTTCCTTCTCTTCGAGCACGTACTGCTGCAGTTTCTTCCAGTTGTCGTCGCGGCGGGCCAGCACGCGCTCCATGAACGCGTCGAGATCCGATTGGGCCGTGACGCGGCTGGGAACGACAGCCGCAAGCAGCGCCAGGCAGGACAGGGCGGCAAGGGTATTTGGTCGCATGGTGGACAAGACGGGGGCAAGCCCTGTTGTGGGCTAGCTAGGGCGCGGTCGTGGGGTCGAGCGGCTCGCGGCGGTAGACCACCTTGCCGTCGAAAATCGTGACCATGACCTGGGTGTCGGTCAGCCGGGCGGCGGGGCCGTCGAAGATGTCGTCCGACAGCACCACGAGGTCGGCGAGCATGTCGCGGGCGAGCGTGCCCTTGCGCAGTTCGTCGTACGACGCCCACGCGGCGTTGCTGGTGTAGGCGTCGATGGCGTCGCGGATGGGCAGGCGCTCGGCCGGCAGCCAGCCGCCTTCGGGCAGGCCTTCTGTTGTGGTGCGGTTCACGGCCACGTGGAGGCCGGCCAACGGGTCGAGCGTCATTACCGGCCAGTCGCTGCCAAAGGCCAGCCGCCCGCCGGCCTTGGCGATGCTGGCCCACAACCACCCCTGCGCGGCGCGCTCGGCGCCGAGATTGGTGCTCCACACGTCCCCGGGGGTTGGGCTGGGCGTGGCGTGCACCGGCTCCATGGAGGCGATTACGCCCAGCTTGCCGAATCGGGGGATGTCGGCCGGGTCGATGGTTTCGATGTGCTCAACGCGGTGGCGGCGGCCGCGCTCGGGCGCGGGGTTGGCCTTGGCGGCAGCCTCGTAGGCATCGAGCGTGATGCGGACCGCGGCGTCGCCAATGGCGTGCGTCATCACCTGCCAGCCTTCGCGGTCGAGCAGGGCCACGGTCTGGTTGAGCTGCGCGGCCGTGAAGCGGGGATCGCCGGCGGTGCCGGGCTTGTTGGCGTACGGGGCGAGCATGGCGGCGGTGTGCGACTCGATCACGCCATCGGCGACCAGCTTCACCGCGCCGGTCTTGAGGAGCGGATCGTCCGCGAACCGCTCGCGCGCGGCCGCCAGCTTCGCCAGGTCGGCCTCGTGGATGGGCCGGTTGACCGACAAGGCCTGGTAGACGCGAAGCGTCAGCTGGCCGCGCTTGCGCAGGCCGTCGTAGAGCTCGAGGTCCTCGACCGTGCCGCCGGCGTTCTGGATGCTGGTGATGCCCACGCGGTGGGCTTCCACCAACCCGGCGCGAATGGCCGCGACCTGGTCTTCGGTCGTGGGCTGCGGCGTCGCGGTCATCAGCGCCATCGCGGCCTCCTTGAGCGCGCCGCTTGGTTCGCCGGTGCGCGGGTCCTTCACGATCACGCCGTTCACCGGGTTCTTGGTCTGCCGGGTGATGCCGGCCAGCTTGAGCGCCTTGGTGTTGGCCCAGCCGGTGTGGCCGTCGTACGCCACCAGGTAGGCCGGTCGATCGGGCACCAGGGTGTCGAGCAGCTGCCGCGTCGGCAGCGTGCCCGCGAACGGCTGGTAGTACCAACCCCGGCCGGTGATCCAGGTCCGCTCGGGATGCGCTTCCGCCCAGATGCGGATGGTGTCCTTGATCTCGTCGAGCGTGGTTGCTTCGAGCAGGTTGATTTGATCGAGTGACAGCCCGCCGCTGATGAAGTGGGCGTGGGCGTCGTTGAAGCCGGGCATGACCGCGCCGCCCTTGGCATCGACGACGGTGGTCTGGGCGCGGCGCAGGCGCTGGATCTCGCGGTTCGAGCCGATGCGCACGACCTTGTTGCCGCGAATGGCCACCGCCTCGGCCAGGTCCCCGCCGCCGCCCGGGTAGACCTTGCCGTTGATCACGATCAGGTCCACCGCGGCGTCGGCGTCGTCACGCTGCGCGCCGACGATCAACCCGGCGATGAGCGTAACGCCAACGATGCAGGCCACCAGATAGGCCGTGATGCGGGCCGCCATGAGCGAATTCTAGCACTGTGCTAAAACGTCTGCGGGGGGTTCCATGAAGGTTGCGATTCTGGGGTCGGGCGCGGTCGGAGGCTATTTTGGCGCCAAGTTGGCGCGCGCGGGGCAGGACGTCACCTTCATTGCCCGCGGCGCGCACCTCGAGGCCATCCGCAAGAACGGCCTGGAAGTGCAAAGCGCCAAGCTCGGCGACTTCCGCGTGACGGCCGCGGCAGAAAGCGATACCGCGAAGGTGGGGCCGGTCGACCTCGTGATCGTCTCGGTCAAGGCGTACGACAACGCGACCGCGCTGCCGATGCTTGCGCCCATGATGGGGCCGGCGACGGCCGTGCTGACGCTGCAGAACGGCGTCGACAGCGTGAACGACGTGGCGGCCGTCGCCGGCGAGGGCCCGGTGCTGGGCGGCACCACTTATGTGGCGACCGCGCTCGAGGGCCCGGGCCTGATCGTCCAGACCGGCGTGCACCGGTCGATCATCTTCGGCGAGGTGTTCGGCGACCGCGGCCGCATTTCGCCGCGCGTGCAGGCGATTGCCGACGTGTTCGCGACCGCCGACATCCAGGTGACCCCGGTCGCTGACGCGCGCGTGCCGATCTGGGACAAGTTTGTCTACCTCGTCGCCTTCTCGGGCTTCACCGGCGCGTCGCGACTCGCCATTGGCCATATCTGGAAGTACCCGCACGTGCAGGAGATGTTCTACGCCACGTCGCGCGAGATTGCCGCCATCGCCGCCGCCGAGGGCGTGACGATCTCCGCCGATCGCTTCGAGACCCTCAAGACCTACATGGACAACATCCCGCCCACGACGCGCTCGTCGCTGCTGATCGATCTCGAGCAGGGCAAGCGCATTGAAGTGGAGGCGCTGCAGGGCGCCGCCGTCCGCCGCGCGAAGAAGCTGGGCGTGCCGGTGCCCATCACCTCGACCCTCTACGCCGTGCTCAAGGCGTGGGAGTCGGGTCCCGTGAAGAGCTAGCTGTGAATGTCAAAGAGGTTGTTCATCATTAAGCAGCCTCTTGGAAACGCA
>CAYGMD010000189.1:0-5004 GCA_964350785.1 uncultured Acidobacterium sp.
GCGTCCATGCTGTTGGGCACGACGCGGGCAAAGCCGCGCCGCGCGGCGTGCCCAACAGCATGGACGCATCGTCGGATCGCGACTTCGCGGTCAGCTTCCTGCACGCCGTGTCGCTGTCGATGGTGCACCTGTCACGCATCGCCGAAGATTTCATCCTCATGACCGGCGAGGAATTCGGGTTCTTTGAACTGGCCGACTCGTCGGCGACCGGCAGCAGCATGATGCCGCAGAAGAAGAACCCCGATCCGCTGGAGTTAGTCCGCGGCAAGGCCGGCCGCGCCATTGGCCACCTCACGGGCTTCCTGATCACCATGAAGGGCCTGCCCACCGGCTATAACAAGGATCTGCAGGAAGACAAGGAGCCGCTGTTCGACGCCGAGGACACGCTCGCCGTGTCGCTCGATGCGACCGCCGCCGTGATCAGCAAGCTCGGCCTGCATCCCGAGCGCACCGGGCGCGCCGCATCGGGATTGCTGCTGGCCACCGACGTCGCCGACTACCTGGTGTCGCGCGGCATGCCGTTCCGGCAATCGCATGAAGTGGTCGGCGCCATGGTGCGTCAGCTGCTGGCCCAGGGGCGCGACTTCGAGGCGCTGTCGCTGGCCGAATGGCGCCAGTCGAGCGACCTGTTTGGCGACGATGTGAAGCAGCGCGTGACCGCGGCGGCCTCGGTACGGGCCAGGAAAACGCCGCAATCGACCCATCCCGACGCGGTGGCGGCGGCATTGGCCGACCTGCGTTCGTGGCTTGCCCGGGGCTCCGGCCTCTGATATATTCCGGATGCCCTGCGCCCTGCGGTCTATCGACCGAACAGGCGCTTCCCGCACTCAACACGACCCTCGGCCGCCCTCGTGTTCGCGGCCCGTGGACCAACGGTTCGAAGCAGTAGAAGATCAGTACCGATGCGGCTTGGCGGGAAGCTGATCGGGTTTTCGGGGGAGTTGCATGCAAGACCGCCGGCATCGGCCCGGCGACGTGTTGGACGATTATTGTCCGCGCGAGCGCCGCATTACCGACCATGCCATCGTGGCCATGGTTGACGAAACCATCCAACGGACGCGCTGCGGCAGTTGCGACGCCGAGCACGAATACAAGGCGGCGAAGGTCCCGGCGCCACGGCGCAAGACCCAGCCCCCGGCGCTGTTCACGCAGGTGCTGGACGGCATGCAGGGAGCGACCCCTCGTCCCCAGTCCCCGGCGGCGGCCAGTGCCGAAGCGGCCGCCGTGCCCATCGTCGCCGCGCCCGCCGTCACCATCCCGGCGCCTCCCAGCGAGCCCGCGGTCGCCGAAGAGCCACCGCCCAACGATCAAGATCGCGAAGGCGGCTTCAGGCGGTCGTTGATTCGCGCCACGTTCCCCAAGCTGGAAGGCGCGGTTCCCGTGCCCCGAGCCCTCCCCGAATTCACCATCCAGTCGCTGAACAACCGAGGCCGTAACAACAATGGCACGCAGCGCCCTGCGGGCGGCGGTGGCGGCAAGTTCCGCGGCCGGCGCCGGCCGGCGGGCGGCGGCAGCCAGGACAATCTTGGCCCCATGCGCTTCCGCGAACACGGTAGCGGCCCCGGACAACAAGGCCAGAATCAGGGTCAAGGCCAGGGGCAGGGCCAAGGTCAGGGGCAGGGCGGCGGCCGCCGTCGCCGTGGCGGAAAAAAGAATCGCTGATGGCAGACTTCACGGGCAAAGTTGGATTGATCGTCGGCGTCGCGAACCACCGTTCGCTCGCCTGGGCCATTGCGCAGGCGACGGCGAACGCCGGCGCAGAGCTCATTCTCACTTATCAGGGGCGCTTCGAAGAGCACGTCGGCGAGCTGGCGGCGACGCTGGAGCCGAAACCGCTCGTGCTGCCCTGTGACGTGACGAGTGACGAACAAATCGCCGCGGTCTTCGAGAAGATTGACCAGGAACACGGCGGGTTGGACTTCGTGGTGCACGGTGCGGCGTTCGCGTCGCGCGAAGAAATCACGGGCGGGTTCCTCAAGACCTCGCGCGAGGGCTTCAAGCAGGCGCTCGACATCAGTGCCTACTCGCTGATCGCGCTCGCCCGCGGGGCGCAGCCGCTGATGGCCAGGCGCGGCGGCGGCAGCGTGCTCACCCTGACGTTCCTCGGCAGCGACCGGGTCTTCCCCAACTACAACGTGATGGGCGTGGCCAAGGCCGCGCTCGAATCGTCCGTGCGCTACCTGGCGGCCGATCTGGGTCCCGAGAACATCCGCGT
Organism: uncultured Acidobacterium sp.; assembly: GCA_964350785.1. Taxonomy (GTDB): domain Bacteria; phylum Acidobacteriota; class Vicinamibacteria; order Vicinamibacterales; family UBA2999; genus 12-FULL-67-14b. The sequence goes on from CAYGMD010000189.1 coordinate 2,216, forward strand.
CAACGCCATCTCTGCCGGGCCGGTGAAGACGCTGGCGGCCGCCGGCATCGGCGGCTTCTCGTCGATTCTCGGCGTGGTCCGCGAGAAGGCGCCGTTGCGGCGCGCGATCGAGACCTCGGAGGTGGGCGATGCCGCGGCTTTCTTGTTGAGCCAGGCCGGACGCGGCATCACCGGCGAAGTGCTGATGGTCGACGCCGGCTATCACATCGTCGGCATGTGATTCGGGCCTGGAGCTTGGGGCTTTGGGCCAGCTTACCGTTGCCGTCCGTCATGTCGCGACCGCCACGCCGCGCACGCGCATCATCGGCCTTGATCTAGGCGCCACACCGTTTCCATTTACGGCCGGGCAAGCGGTCATGGTGGGTCTTCATGGCTCGCCGCTGCGCAAGCCATATTCGATCGCGTCGGCGCCCTGGGAGTTCCTCAAGACCGGCGTGCTGCACCTGCTTGCGCAAGTGGATGAAACCGGCGCGCTCGACCCGCACCTCGAGCTGGCCGCGCCCGGCACGCTGATCGATCTGGAAGGCCCGTTTGGCGCGTTCGGCCTGCCGCCGGCGCTGGTCGATCAGCCGTTGTTGTTCGTGGCCGGCGGGACCGGCATTGCCCCGCTGCGATCGATCCTGATGGAGCGGCTGTCGCAGCCGCGCGTGCCGGCCATTGCCGTGGTGTACAGCGCCCGGACGCCCGAACAATTCGCCTATCGGACCGAGCTCGACGCCATGGCGCGGGCCGGCCGCATCCACCTGTTCCTGACCGTCTCGCGGCTGGGCGAGGGGTGGGAGGGCCGCCTGGGCCGAATCGACGAGGGACTGCTGACGGCCGCCATCCCATCGCTTGACGCGTGTTGCCTGATCTGCGGCCCGCCACCACTCGTGAGCGACACCACGGCGTTGCTGTGGCGGATTGGCGTGAGCCGCGATCGGATCCTGACCGAAAAATACTGACCGGGCGGCGCCGGGCTAGAGCACGCCGAAGCCCGCCCGCTGAATCTCGACTTCGGTGATCTCGGCCGGCGGCGACGGCAGGGGGACGCTCACCGCCGGCAACCCGTCGGTGCCGGTGGCGGCCGGCTGGACCTGCGCGCGCTGCTTGCGGCGCGCCTTGTCGCGATACATGCGGCTGTCGGCGGTGGCCAGCAGCGCCTCGTAACTCTCGCCGTCCTGCGGATAGATGGCCGCCCCGACGCTGATGGCGAGGGGCAGCCGGCGTCCCGGGCGCGCCTCGAACAGCACATCGTCGACGGTGCGCTGCAGTTCCTGGCGCTTGCGCTCGGCTTCCTCGGCGCCGCATCCCGACAGCACGACGATGAACTCGTCACCGGCATAGCGCACGCAGATGTCGTACGGGCGAATGCCGGAACGGAGCACGGTGGCCACTTCGCGCAGCGCCCGGTCGCCGATGTGGTGGCCGTGGCTGTCGTTGATTTCCTTGAAGCCGTCGAGATCCATCACCAGCAACGCGACTTCAGCCTTCAGCCGCTCGGCGCGCGCCAGTTCGCGCGTCAGGTGCATGAACATGAAGCGGGTGTTTGGCAGCCCCGTGAGCGGGTCGGTCAGTGAGTCTTCCTGCGTCTGTTCGAAGACGATCGAGTTGTGGATGACGGCGGAGGCCTGCTCGCTGACGCGGTCGAGCAGCCGGCGATGGTCGTCGGTGTAGAAGTCGGCCTGCGTCGAGTAGACGGCCAGCGTGCCGATGAAGCGGTCGCTGAACACCAGCGGCGCGACCAGCGCCGACTGCAGCGTGGTGGCGACGGCGGTCAGGCCGGCGGCCTCGAACTCGGCGCTGGGCCGCGCGTTGACGAGCGGGCGGCGGTTGCGGGCGACCCACCCGGTCAGGCCCTGGCCGGCCCGCACCGACATGCTGCCGATCGCCTCGGCCTCGACGCCGGTGGCGAACCGGCAGCGGAGCGTGTCGGCCTCTTCATCGAACAGGAACAGGCCGCACGACGAGAACGGCACCAGGTTCGACAGCTTCGACGAGATCAGCGCCATGGTGTCGGCGACGCCCAGGCTGGTGCCCATCGTCTGCGCGATTTCGTACAGCGCGTAGATTTCGCGATGGGCCAGGGCGATGTCTTCGAACACGGTGCTGCTCTTGGGCGATTCGGGCTGGAAGCCCACCGCCGGGCGGCCGTGTTGGTTGGTAGGCTCGAGCGACAGCCGGCGCGGCGTCGCGGCATCGATGGTGCCGGCGGCGGCCGCCATTTCCGCCTCCATCTTGACGAACATGGCGACGACGGTCGGGTCGAGGGCGCGTCCGGCCTCCTGCTGCAGCAGGGCCAGCGCCGCGTCGTGGGTCATCGCCTTGTGGTACGGGCGATCCGAGGTGAGCGCGTCGAAGTAGTCGACCACCGACAGGATGCGCGCGCCGAGCGGGATCTCCTCGCCCTTGAGGCCCTGCGGATAGCCCTTGCCGTCCCAGCGCTCGTGGTGGCTGAGGATGAGCGGCGCCACGGGGTACGGGAACGGCACGGCGCTGATGATGTCGGCCCCGACCTGCGGGTGCACGCGGATCTTCTGGAACTCTTCCTGCGTGAGCGGACCCGGCTTCGAGAGAATGTGTTCGGGCACGGCGAGCTTGCCGATGTCGTGCAGCAGGGCCGCGGTCTTCACGCCCTGGATTTCGGTGTCGGACATGCCGAGACCGCGGGCGATGCCGGTGGCGTACACCTGCACGCGGCGGATGTGCGACTGCGCGGTCTGGTCCTTGGCGTCGATGGCGAGCGCGAGCGCCTCGATGGTCGCCAGGTGCAGGTCGGCCATCTCCTCGACGTGGCGGCGCTCATCGTC
>CAYGMD010000189.1:5014-7222 GCA_964350785.1 uncultured Acidobacterium sp.
CCCGAGGTCGTCGACCACATCACCCGCAACTTGGAATACCGTATCGTATCGATTCGCAAGCGCAAAAAAATTTCTTGCCATACGATGCTTCACGAGCGCGTTGATGCGCTTTCGAAGATTGGGGAGTTCTCTCGCAAGGGCGCGGCGCTCATCGTCGATGCGCCCGAGGTAGACCTTGTAGGTGCGATAGGTGAGGTAGAGCGGCGCCGAGGCCAGCAGGCCGACGGCAACGCCGGAGGTCATCACCGCCCAGGTGGCGAGCGCGGCCGCGCCGGCGCCGACGAAGTAGGACGGCGCGCTCCAGAGGAAGTTCTGGTTCCACACCGCGACGAACGTCTGGCGGGTGGCCAGCGCGACGGCGACGGCGATCAGGCAGGTGTTGAAGACGAAGTACATCGTCGCGGCGCCGACGAGGGGCTTGGCGAGGCCGGGGACGTCGTGCGCGAGCGTGCCGGGGACGCCGCCGAGGAATTCGTAGGCAAAGCCGGCGGCCTGCACCGTGATGGCCAGGCAGGCCATGCTGAACAGCGTGCGGTAGACCGGGTTCTTCACCTTCATCCGGAAGGTGCACTGGCTCCAGGCGCTGACGACCGCGACGAGCATCGTCTCGTTGGGGCCGAGCAGCAGCAGCGCGGCGAAGTCGACGGCGTACGACACCGACATCGTCGAGCCGCTCTTGGCGAGCGGCAGGCTGACCTTGAACGCGGAGGTGAAGGCGGAGGCTAGGAGGAGGACGGCGAAGAGGTACGGACTGGCAAACGTCGATTTTGGACCGAGCACCACCACCAGCAGGGCGCCGATGGTAACGATGGCGCCGATGAAAATCCGGGCTGAGAGTGGCAAGGCGCGCATGTGCGCTGTTTCTTCTTGTTATGAACCCCAGACCGCCTTGGCTCTAGTGGTCTCCGCGGCAGACCAGTTCGGGCCTTGAGAGATGTTAGAGAGACGCTCGGGGGGCAGTGACGGATTCACGACTTGCGGAGCATACATGACCAAAGAGTCCTATCGCAACAAAAAATATCCACGATCGGACAGTCCAGCCCGAAGCTAGACATATAAATACATTGTTTACATATATTTACAGCACAATTATCGATCAAGAAACTGTGCAAAACACCGAATCTAACCAGGCTGTAAAGAGACTTTATGCGACAGTAAGAACCGAATTGGACGTACTTGAAGCTCAGCTACGACCGCGCCGGCGGCCCGATCCGGCTGCCGGTTCCAGTCCGTACTCGTCGATCTTCCGGTAGAGCGTGCCGCGGCTGATGTCGAGCACCTTGGCGGCTTCGAGCTTGTTCCACTCGGTGGCCTCGAGCACGCGGATGATGTGCGCGCGTTCGGAATCGCGCAGCGACGGCAGCCGGTTGGGGGTTTCTTCCGGGCGCACCATCGCGTGGCCGTGCAGGAATTCGATGTCGGCCGCCCGAATCGAGCGGCCTGGCGCCGACAAGGCGGCGCGCGACACCGTGCTTTCGAGCTCGCGGATGTTGCCGGGCCAGTGGTACGAGGCCAGCAGGTTCTGGGCTTCCGACGAGAACTGCTTGGCGTCGAGCGGCAAGCCGTTGGCCGCGCAGTAGCGCGCGAGGAACCGGTTGGCGAGCACCGGGATGTCGACCGCGCGTTCGCGCAACGACGGCAGGCGGATCGCGAACGCGTTGATGCGGTAGTACAAGTCCTCGCGGAACCGGCTCTCGCGGACGAACATGTCGAGCGGGCGGTTGGTCGCCGAGATCAGGCGGAAGTCGACGTGGATCGACTTGTTGCCGCCCAGCCGCTCGAAGCGGTGCTCCTCGAGCACGCGCAGCAGCTTGGCCTGCGCCATCAGCGACATGTCGCCGACTTCGTCGAGGAACAGCGTGCCGCCATTGGCCAGTTCCAGGCGGCCGGGCTTGCGGTCGTGGGCGCCCGTGAACGCGCCCTTCTCGTAGCCGAAGATTTCCGACTCGAACAGGCTGTCGGGCAGGGCCGCGCAGTTCACGGCCTGGAAGTTCTCGGGCCCGCGCCGCGACAGTTCGTGGATCATGCGGGCGACCACTTCCTTGCCCGAGCCGGTCGGTCCCAGGATCAGCACCGCGATGTCGGACTTGGCGGCCGTGCGGATCCACTCGAAGATGGCCAGCATCTTCTCGTCACGGCCGATCATCTCGCGGAAGCGCTGCACCGACGGCGAGGCGTCCTCGATGCCGAGGTTGGCGCGGCCCTCGA
>CAYGMD010000189.1:7232-8759 GCA_964350785.1 uncultured Acidobacterium sp.
CTCGAGGAAGATGTCGAGCAGCTTCGCCACCGGCTCGGCGTCGGGCCGGACCGCCTGGTAGGTGGGCGGCTCGAGGGGATTGCGGCGGACGACGCCGAACTCGACCAGTTCGTTGATGCAGTTCTCGACGTCCAGCCGCATGCGGCCGAAGGTCTGCATCAGGTGCTCGGCGTCGAACGCCTCGTCCGGCCGCGCCGACAGGAAGCGCAGGATGCCGGCCCGCAACGGCGACTGCACCAGGTTCTTGAACCGCGCCTCGGGGTCGAGCGGCTCGTGCCGGTGGCCGGTGTTCCCCGCACTGTGGCGGCGCGCCGCGAAGGTCAGGTCATCCACGCGACACCTCGCCGGCCCGCGGCGCCCCCTCCGACCGGTAGTACTGGGTCTGGTACTGCTCGATCAGGTGCTTCATGCGCACCGCGTCCGCCTTGCGGTGGCCATGGCACGATACCGGGGCGGTACCGCCACTGGTCTCGATGAGGACGTTGGAAAACAACAAGTTGGTGTCAATACTGACCGACGCCACGTGCGCCAGATGGATCGAATGTTCTTTTCGGCCGACCAGCTCCGGTGTGTAGTGCACCACCGCGGTCGGGGTGATCAGGACCTGGGTCGGGAACAACCGGTTGCCCGCCGAGAGACGGCTGGCGCGGAACACGTCGCCGTCGGCAAACGGCTGGCCCTTCCACCAGAAGAACAGGACGAGCGCCACGACGAGGGCGGCCAGCGCACCGGCCAGCGGAATCCACGCGTCCTGATCCACAGACCAGATGCTACTCCAAAGCCGCCGGCGATGCCCGAAAGCCGCCCGCGAGCGGCCAGATTTTGGCATAGTCTAGAAGCAATGCCATACCGTTCCCCAGGCGCCCCGAAGGGTCCCCAGTCGTTTCTCAAGGGCAAGCCAATCCGCTACTACCGGCCGAAGGGAAGCGCGGCCATCCGCACCCTGATCGACGAGGGCTTCCAGGCCTTCAACGCCGCGCGGCTGGGCGAGGCGTGCCGGATTTACGGCGACAAGATGCTCGCCCGGCAGAACAACACCACCATTGCCCTGACCATTGCCGGCGCCATGACGCCGGCCGGGCTGGGCGGTTGTATCATCGAGCTGATGGAGCGCGGGCTGATCGACTTCATCATCAGCACGGGCGCCAACCTCTATCACGACCTCCACTACGCCCTGAACTTCACGCTGCGGCGCGGCTCGCCGTTCGTTGACGACCGCGTGCTCTACGACGAGGGCGTCATCCGCATCTACGACGTCCTGTTCCCGGCCCAGGTGCTGCTCGACACCGACAGTTTCATCCGCGAGTTCCTGGTCGCGAGCGGGCTCGAAGGGCCGATGTCGTCGGCCGCCATGCACGAGGCGCTTGGCCGGCACCTGTTGAAGGTGCGGCCGGGGTGCGCGAAGTACTCGGTGGTGGCGTCGGCGGCCAAGTGCGGCGTGCCGATTTACACCTCGTCGCCGGGCGACAGCTCGATCGGCATGAACGTGGCCTACCACGAGCTGATCAACCACAGCACCTTGCAGGT
>CAYGMD010000190.1:0-8703 GCA_964350785.1 uncultured Acidobacterium sp.
GATCACGCCCATCCCCTGGCTCGAGCGGGTGCCGACCTACAAGGAGCAGATGGAGCAGTTGAGCGAGCGCGATCTGTCGAGCATCGGCTTTCTCGGCTACCCGCTGCTGCAGGCCGCCGACATCGTCGTCTACGACGCGCACTGGGTGCCGGTGGGCGAGGACCAGGTGCCGCACATCGAGCTCACGCGTGAGGTGGTCCGCCGCTTCAACAATTTCTATCCCGCGTCGGCGCTGGTCGAGCCGCAGGCCTTGCTCACGCCCACCCCGCGGCTGCCCGGCCTCGACAACCGGAAGATGAGCAAGAGCTACAACAACACCATCGACCTGTCGGACGATGCCAAGACCGTGCAGAACAAGGTGCGGCAGATGTATACCGACCCCAAGCGCGTGCGCGCCGACATTCCCGGCACCGTCGAGGGCAACCCGGTGTTCATGTACCACGATGCGTTCAACCCCAACGTGGCCGAGGTCAACGACCTCAAGGAGCGCTATCGCGCCGGCAAGGTCGGCGACGTCGAGGTCAAGACCAAGCTGGCGGCCGCCATCAACGCCATGCTCGACCCGATCCGCGAACGCCGCGCGCAGGCGCTGGCGAAGCCGGGGCACATCCGCGAGGTGCTGATGGAAGGCTCGAAGAAGGCCCGGGTCGTGGCGCAGGCGACCATGGACCGCGTGCGTGACGCCGTGAAGCTGAAGTACTAATGGCCGACACACCCGAGATTCCGCCCGTTCCGCCGGTCGATCCGGCCACGGCCCCGGCCGCCGACGAGGCCTTCGAGTCGCAGCTCGACTCGATCCGGATCAAGGTGCAGTCGTTCGAGGGCCCGCTCGATCTGCTCGTGCACCTGATCAAGAAGAACCAGATGAACGTGTATGACATCCAGATCTCGGTCATCACGAAGCAGTACCTCGAGTACCTCAACCTGCTGCAGGAACTGAACCTGGACCTCGCCAGCGACTTCCTGGTCATGGCGGCGACGCTCATCCACATCAAGAGCAAGATGCTGCTGCCGCGGCCCGAGACCGCCGCCGGCGATCCGGGCGAGGAAGAAGATCCCCGCGACCTGCTGGTGCGGCGCCTGCTCGAGCACCAGAAGTTCAAGGCCGCGGCCGAACTGCTGCACGACAAGGAAACGCTGCGCAACGCGCAGTGGGGCCGCCCCGACTCGCGCCTCGAGGAGATTGCCGGCGACGACTACGAGCCCGAGTTCGAGGTCGACCTGTTCACGCTGCTGTCGGCCTTCAAGCAGGTGCTCGAGCGCGCCCGCGAGCGGCCGCCGGTGGTGCTGCCGGCCGAAGAGGTGCCGATCGAGCGGCGCATCGACCAGTTGCTGGAGCGGCTGTCGGAAACCGAGGCCTGCGGCCTCGAGGACCTGTTCGACGACGTGGCGACGCGCGGCGACATGATCGTCACGTTTCTCGCCATGCTCGAGATGATCCGGCTGAAGTTGATTCGCGTGTTCCAGGCGGGCGGTCTCGGCGCGATTCGCATCTACAAGCGGGCGCGGCCCGCGGATGCACCGCACCCGATTCACGATCCGGAAGACGAGTACAAGGCGCATCATCCGCCTGCCCAGCGTAGCGAACCCGTCGACGATGCGGCGAAGGAAGAAGAGACGAAGGAATGAGCGACGAGAACCCGGTCGACGAGACCCAGGCCGAAGCAACGCCGGCCGAAGAGAAGCCGGTCGAAGAGACGTCGGCCGGCGAGACGCCCGCCGAAGAGGCGATCGCCGAGGAGGCCACGCCGCGGATGGAGCTGTCGCAGCTCAAGGCGGTGATCGAGGCCCTGGTGTTCGCGTCGCCCGACCCGCTGACGCCGCGCATGCTCAACCGGCTGCTGAACGACGAGCCGAAGGAAGACGTGCAGGCGGCGCTCAAGGCGCTGCAGGCCGATTACGTGGACCGCGGCGGCCTGCACCTGGCCGAAGTGGCCGGCGGCTTCCAGATCACGACGCGGCCCGAGTACCACGAATGGGTGCGCCGCCTGTTCCACGAGCGGTCGGCGAACAAGCTGTCGGCGGCGTCGCTCGAAACGCTGTCGGTAATCGCCTACAAGCAGCCGGTGACGGCCGCCGAGATTGGCGAGATCCGCAGCGTCAACACCTCGGGCGTGCTGGCGACGCTGCTCGAACGCCACCTGATCAAGATCGTCGGCCGCAAGAACGTGATCGGCCGGCCGTTCCTGTATGGCACGACCAAGGAGTTCCTGATTCGCTTCGGCCTCAACGATCTCAACGACCTGCCGAAGATCGAGGACATGGCACAGCAACTGGGCTTCGACGCGCCGGCCGTGCTGATGGAACGATCGGTGCCCGAGGAGATGTTGCCGCTCGAGGAGGGCGACGTGCCCGAGGATCAGCCCGAGTAGAAGTGAGAAGTGAGAACTTGCTAGAGCAGGAGCGCGTCGACGCGATGGGCGTGGACGAACTGCTCGCGCGGTGACCACTTGAAAATCGTGAAGCGGCCGTCCTGGGATGCCACCAGGGCGGTGGCCTCGCGCTGATCGTAGACAAACTGCGCCGCCGACAGGTGGCGCGTCCCGCCCAGCTGCGCCGGCGTCGTCCGAATCGGCGCGCTGCCTTCCACCGGCTCGGTGACATTGACGTGTTCGACCTGCGTGCTGCCCCTGCGGCGCGTGATCTTGGCGCCAAAGGCCAGGACGTCATACCGATCGGAGATCAGGGTGGCGCCGTCGACGGCGGTCAGGCCGGCAATGGCGTCGACGGCCCGCTTCAGGTCGTCCGGGTCGGGCGCCTGGGTTCGCATCAGCTCCGCCAGTTCCGAGAAGGGCGGATCCAGCGAATAGAGCAGTGGCGTCACCACCGATTCCCGCCAGGAGTCGGAATCGGACGGGACCACCAGCAGCGCGCCGCCGCGGCCATGCTGCCGCATGGAGGCCGCCAGCTGGACGAGGACCGCGGTGACGCCGGCGGCCACCGGCCGGTCAATCGCGCCGATCAGCGTCGTCACCAGGGCCGGGCAGTCGGGCACGATCTTGCCGCCGCGTTCGTCCACGATCTTGATCTGATCACCCTCGAGCACGGCGACGTTGGCAAACTTGCCGAACGGCTCGCTGCGGTGCTTGATCACGAGCAGGCCGGACGCGACGACCTCCACCACCAGGCAAAACGCCGGCACGTCACGGGTGGTCCCCCAGACATGAAAGCCGTCGGCCGAGTGCCACACCCCGAGGTGAATGCCGGGCCGCTCCACGGCCGGTGCCACCTTGGCGAGCATGGGCGGCCCGAGCGGCAGCCGCGACTGGAACACCAGCGGATGGCGCGCGTGCTGCGGGGGCAGATAGGCCAGCGAGATGCGCGGCGTCTGGCCCTCCTCGCGCCGCAGGCTGGCCCAGAAGGCGGCGTCGATCAGCGCCTCGATGGCTTCAGTGCCAGGCACTTCGGCCCGGGCCACGCCTTCGCGCGCACTGGCGGCCGCGATGTGCCGCATGAAGTGCGCATTGACCGCCGCCGCCACGGCATGGGCGGCTGGGTAGGTTGGCTGGGTCATTACTGGTAACTGTAAGTTGAAAGTTGAAAGTTGGCAGTTGAAAGTTTCAGTGTTCAGTTTTCAGTGTTTCCGTCGCAGTTTCAGCTCAGCAAGGCACGAAAACTTTCAACTGAACTGTAACTGTCAACTGAAACTGCCAACTTTCAACTTTCAACTGTCTAAAGCGGGTACCCCAGCGTCAGGCCGAGCAGCGTGACCAGGATCAACACCACGGGCGTCAGGGCCAGGAACACGATAAAGGTATAGCCCATCACGTCCCGCGCCCGCAGCCCGAGCATCCCGAGGACGGGGAGCATCCAGAACGGCTGCAACAGGTTCGCCAGCGCCTCACCCAGGTCGTAGGCGACCACCACCCATCCGAGGTGGACTTTCAGCTCGTGGGCCGCGGCCATCACGTATGGCGCCTCGATAATCCACTTCGAGCCGCCGGACGGCACGAATACGCCCAGCACGGCCGAATACATCGCGACCACGGCCGGGAACGTGGTGGCGTTGGACACGCCGACAAACACCGCGGCCAGCTGCTGGCTCAAGTGGGTGCCGGTGATGACCCCGGCGATGCCGGCGTAGAAGGGGAATTGCAGGACCACGCCCCAGACGGCGGGCGTCGCGGCCTGGACCGCGTGCATCAGCCTGGCCGGCGTGCGGTGCAGCAGGATGCCGAGCAGCAGGAATGACAGGTTCACGGTGTCGACGGTGATGGCGTTGATCGCATCCGGCGCGCGCATGAAGTAGCGAACGAGATAGGCGCCGCCGAGCGCGACGATCACGATCGGCAGCAGCGGCGAGTGTTCGAGCCAGGCGCCTGGTGGCGCATGCCGGCGATCGATGACGGGCGCCTCGGGGTCGTTGAGGTCCACGCCGAGGTCCGCGGCGGTTCGCGCCCGCCCTGCCGGCGGCGTGGCGAGCCACATGAGCAGCGTCACCACCGCGATCTCGACGATCACCGCCACCAGGCTTTGCCACAGGAAGATGGTGTGGGTGAACGGGATGAGCCCACCCGGCACCAGGCCGCCCGACACAATCTCGCGGATTTGGGGTTGCAGGGCGCCGGGCGTGGCCATCTGCAGGGCGGCGGAACCACTCAAGCCCTGGGCCCAGATGCTGCCCAGGCCGAGGAAGGTGGCGGCCGCCAGCGCGCGATAGTCGACGCGCGGCATCCGGCGCGCCACCTCGCGCGCGAGCACGGCGCTGAAGATGAGCGAGAAGCCCCAGTTGAACCACGAACTGGCCATGGCGAAGAACGCCACCAGCGCCACCGCGCCCCTCGGCGTCTGCGGCCAGCCGGCAATGGCGCGGATCACGTTGCGCATGGGCGCCGACGTCGCCAGCACATGGCCCGTGATAATCACCAACGACATTTGCATGGTGAAGGGGAGCAGGCCCCAGAAGCCGCCGCCCCAGGCGTCGACGACCTGCGGCAGGGTCGCGGGGGTCCAGGTCAGGGCCGCCAGCACGACGATCACCGTCGCCACCAGCGCGAAGATGAAGGCGTCGGGAATCCACCGCTCGGTCCAGGCGGTCAGGGCGAGCGCGGCCCGGCCCACGGCGCCGGGCTGGTCGGGCCCGGCGGCGGCGGGCCGGTGCGGTGAGGGCATGTGGGGGAAACCTTAACACCGGTCCCAGCCGTGGCAAACCCCGGGCGAATCCTGCAAGTGCGCTGACGATTCTGTCGCCCCCCGGCCCCTTGCCGGTGCCCCGCGCGGCCCGGACCCGGCGCAAAGGCCTTGGCAGCAAACCTGCAAGACTCGCCCAAGACATGGTAATTACGGTCGGCAGGTTTGCCCGCTATGGCGCGATTGCCGCGTGGATCGTCGCCGGCGGGTGGATGGTCGGCGCCACGGCCAGTGAGGTGCGCGCGCTGTGGATGGTGCTGCCGACGCCGCCTGAGGTGGCGCAGGACTTCACGGTGCGCAACGCCACCGACGATGAGGGCCGTCGCACCTCGTTCCGCATCCTGCTGTTCAGCGATGAGTTCCGGTGGCGCATGAACTCCTACGACTCGGTGGAGCACGGTGCCGAGCGTCCTCGGTTCACCGACGAGATGAAGGCGGTGCTCAACAGCGCCCGCGAGATCATCTGCGTGGGCGCCAGTTCCGAAGAGATTCCCTCCGGCGCGTCGTTTGCGGCCGGCCGGCGGCTCGAGGAGCGGCGCGCCGCGTTGCGGGCCGAGAAGATTGCCGTGTGGGTGCGCCAAGTGTTGAAGCGCCCGATTCCGGTCCGCAAGCTGAACGTCGGCCATCACTCGCCCGAGGGCAGCGACGACACGTCGGATCAGCGCCGCGTCGTGATCATCCTGGTGCTCGAACAAGACGAGGGCGCCGACATCGACCAGGCGCTGCGCGCGGCAATGGCCGGCGAGAGCGTGCGCGCCCCGATCTTCGAGGCGTTGTTGTCCAAGTACTCCCTGGGCTCTGGCAAGTCCTTCACGTGGGTGCCCTGACCATGAGCGAAATCCTCGACATGATGCGTGATGTCCCGCCGCAACTCGCCGCCGCCTGGGGCGGGTGGATGGCCGTGGGGCTCCTGTTGCTGCTGTGGCACATGCGCGCGCGGACCTGGGAGCAGGACTACGCGCGGCAGCGCGCCCTGGCCCGGCCCCGGACCCAGTTGGGCGTGCGGCCGCCGTCGGGTGTGCGGGCGGCGCGCCTGGCCAGGCCCGAACCCGCCGATCCGTTTGGCGAACTGGAAGCGTTGCTTGAACCCGGGTCCGGCTCGATCAGCCGTCGTCCCGGCGACTAGAGCGACGTAATCAGTTGGTTCACGACCACGGGATCGGCCGGCTTCACCAGGTGATGGTCGAAGCCGGCCTGCTGCGATCGCCGCCGGTCTTCGGCCTGTCCCCATCCGGTCAGCGCCACGAGTACGAGCGATTGGCCCCAGGGCTGGGCCCGCAGCCGGCGCGCTGTTTCGTGGCCGTCCAGGTTCGGCATGCCGATGTCGAGGAAGACGACGTCGGGACGGAAGTCGGCGGCCGCCGCCAGGGCGGCTTCACCGTCGTGCGCCAGCCGCGTGTCGTGACCGCCCATCGCCAGCAGGACGCCGAGTGACTCGGCGGCATCGACGTTGTCGTCGACGATCAGGATGCGGCGGCGCGCGGTGTCGCCGGGCGCCACGCCGGTGTCGGCCACGGCGGCGCGCGGCGCCTCGTGCGCGAGGGCCGGAATGCGCACGATGAACTCGGCGCCCTGGCCCAGTCCCAGGCTGGTCGCCTCGACCGTGCCGCCGTGCATCTCGACGATCCGCCGGACGAGGAACAGACCAATGCCGAGGCCGCCGCGCGAGCGGCCGCCGGTGCCGTCGGCCTGGCGGAACATCTCGAACACCCGCGGCAGCATGTCGGGATGAATGCCGACGCCCGCGTCGCGCACGCGGACCACGGCGGTGTCGCCGTCGCGGGCCACCGTCAGGCTGATCGGCCGCCCGCGCTCGCTGTAGCGCGCGCTGTTGTTGAGCAGGTTGGCAAACACCTGCGCCAGCCGCGTGCGATCGGCGTTGACATAGATCGGCTCGGCCGGCGGGAGGACCTGCAGTACCTGGCCGCCTGCCGCGATGAGCGGAGTGGCGGCCTCAACCGCGTCGCTGATGGCGGCGGCCAGGTCGATCGGTTCCTGGCGCAACTCGACCTTGCCGGTGCTGATGCGCGCGACGTCGAGCAGGTCGTCGACCAGCCGGATCATCTGCGCCACCTGGCGTTCCATGATCTCCCGCGCCTGCGCCGCCGCCGCCCGATCCTCACCGGCGGCCCGCAGGATTTGCAATCCCGACGTGATCGGCGCCAGCGGATTGCGCAACTCGTGCGCGAGCGTGGCGAGGAAGTCGTCCTTGCGTCGGTCGGCCTCCCGCAGCGCTTCGACCGCCCGCGTCTGGTCGGTGATGTCGATGCCCAGGCCGTAGAGCATCAACGGGCGGCCGTCGGCGTCGTACGTGGCCTTGCCGCGCGCCTCCATCGAACGCCACTCGCCGGTGGCGGCGTGGCGGAACCTGAACTGCACCGTGTAGTCCCGCCGCTCGGCGACCGCCTCCTCGATCGCCGCCCGTAACCGGTCGCGGTCCTCGGGAGCGATGAGGTCGAACAGCTGCAGCCGGTGGAAATCCTGGCCGTCGGCGGGCAGGCCGAAGAGCGCGGCCAGCTCCGGGCTCCACCATGTCGTGTCGTGCGCGAGATCGCGCGACCAGGCCCCCATTTGTCCGGCCCGCATGGCCAGCGCCAGCACGTCGTGGCTCTCGCGCAGCTGCGCCGCGGCGCGCGCGTTCTCTTCTTCGCTGCGCTGCAGCCGCGCCTCGGCGGCCTTGCGTTCGGTCACGTCGCGCGCGGTCTTCGACGCGCCGATGGTGTGACCATGGCGGTCGTGCACGGGCGACACGGTCAGGGCAATGTCGCGCCGCTCGCCCGACTTCGTCACGCGCACGACCTCCAGGTGATCCACGCGCTCGCCGCGCCGAATCCGCTCGAGCACCGCGAGTTCCTGGTCGTGCTGATCCGGCGGCACCAGCATCATGATCGACTGGCCGATCGCCTCGGCGGCGGTGTAGCCGAACAACCGCTCGGCGCCCTTGTTCCAGGACGTGATGCGGCCCTCGAGGGTCTTGCTGACGATGGCGTCTTCGGAGGACGCGACGATCGCCGCCAGCAGCGATTGCGCCTCGATTCGGGACTGGAGCTCGAGGTTGGCCGCCGCCAGTTCGCGCTGGCCGGCTTCGAGCCGGCGCTGCGCGGTGCGCATGGCCTCGCCCAGCAGGATGATCGACCCGCACGAGACCAGGTAGATGCCGGCCGAGATCAGCTCGGGCCCCAGCGGGCGCGTCAGCGCATTGCCGGGGATGAACAGGGCGTCGACGGTCAGGAAACCCGCGACCGCGGTGAACAAGGCCGGAGCCCACCCGCCGTACCAGACCACGAACGCCGTGGCCGAAAACATGGTGGCGAGGGGAAAGGCATCCTGGATGATCGGCGTCAGGCCGAGCCGGACGAGGACGGCGGCGCCAATAGCTGCGGTAGCGACGGCGTAACGTCTCACTCCGTTTGATTCTAGCGGAAGCGGAAATGAAAAAGGGCGGGAGCCCATGGCCCCCGCCCTTTGGTTGTCGTCCAGCCGAGCTGTCTAGCGGCCGGTCACGGGCAGCGCGAGCGAGATGTACTCGCCCGTGTAGTTGCCGCCGCTGACGCCAACCACGATGTACTGGCG
>CAYGMD010000191.1:0-8619 GCA_964350785.1 uncultured Acidobacterium sp.
GCCCAGGCCGGTTGCTTTTCCGTGTTGGTCTTCTGGTCTTTGGCTTCCCGCTAACTTCATATGGGTGTCCGGCGCCATTTGCCGGTCAGTCACTCCGCTGCACAAGGCATCGGGCTTCCAGAGCCACCCAGAGGCGGGAATTATCCTCGCCTTTCGAACCGGCCGCAACTGGTTCTGTGGACACCAAATCGTCCGTCCGGACCGCATTTGAACGCGCGAATTGCCGCGAGCGCGATAACTCAGGAAATCCAGTGGTTAGGCGGCGGGCGCCAATCCACGGATGGGCGGCAACCCCAGTTGCCAAACCGACAACTGCGGTTGGCATTTCACGCGATCGCCCACGTGCGCGCAAACTGAGTAACCCCTTGCCCCAGCACGAGTAGAAAAGGAACGGCGACCTGGCATCCGCCTTGCCCGTCACGGCAGCGAGGTGGCACGTGCGTGAACTCGAATCGTCGCTCCAGGAGTTCGGCGAGTTCTTACTGAAAGCCCAATTGGCACGACCGTCCGCTGCTCCCTACTTCGTGCGCTGGGTACGACGGTT
The DNA here is from genome assembly GCA_964350785.1 of uncultured Acidobacterium sp. Classification (GTDB taxonomy): domain Bacteria; phylum Acidobacteriota; class Vicinamibacteria; order Vicinamibacterales; family UBA2999; genus 12-FULL-67-14b. The sequence continues at coordinate 545 of CAYGMD010000191.1, forward strand.
CCTGGCCCGCCCCGCATCCGACGAGCCGCTGACCGATCAAGTGCGGGGATTCTGCGAAGAGCTGGAACACCACGACGGAATCGCGGACTGGCAGGTGCGCCAAGCCGAACAGGCCCTTCGCATCTACTTCGTCAACTTCCTCAAGCGAACGGACTGGCACCGAAAGCCGGCGAACACCGTCGTCGATGAACACGGCCACACCAGCCCGCTGGCCGCGACAACGCAACTGCGCTTGCGCATCCGAACCCGCCACTACTCCTATCGCACGGAGTGCACCTACGTGGACTGGGTGCGCCGATTTCTTGACTATGCCGCCCTGCAGCAGGGGGTGCCGCACCCCCGCGTGGCATCGGCGGTGGTACGGGATTACCTGACCCATCTTGCGGTCCACCAGCGGGTCTCGGCGAGCACTCAGAACCAGGCATTCTGCGCAATTCTGTTCCTGTGCCGCGAGGTGCTGGGCGTCAACGTCGAGAATGTCTCGACAGCGGTGAAAGCCAAACGCGGAGCACACCTGCCCACGGTCTTGAGCATTCCCGAGACGCTCGCGTTGCTGGACGCAATGTCGGGAACGCCTCGACTGATGGCCGCGCTCATCTATGGCGGCGGACTCCGCGTCTCCGAGTGCTGCGAACTCCGGATCAAAGACATCGACTTCGATCAGGGGTTGGTCGTCGTCCGCCGCGGCAAGGGCGACAAGGATCGGACCACCTTGCTCGCCGAACTATGGCGCGACGATCTGCGGGCGCAGCTGAAGAAGTCCGAGGCCCGGCATCAGGCCGACCGCCGCGCGGGACTCGCGGGTGTGTGGCTGCCAGACGCGCTGGATCGCAAGTACCCGAACGCCGGACGCGAACTCGGCTGGTTCTGGGTGTTTCCGAGCCACACGCTGTCAACCGACCCACGAGCCGGCGTCGTGCGCCGGCACCACATCAGCGACTCGGTCGTTCAGAAGGCGGTTCGGTCGGCAGCCCGGACGGCGCGTATTCACAAGCCCGTGTCCGTACACACGCTCCGCCACAGCTTCGCCACGCACCTGCTGCTGAACGGCGTCGACATCCGCCAGATCCAGGAGTACCTCGGGCACGCCAGCGTCGAGACAACGATGATCTACACGCACGTCGTGAAGGAATTGCGTACGCCCGCCCGCAGCCCCCTCGACATGATTCACGCGGGCACGCATGGAAAGGGGTTCGGGCATGCCCAATGACGATGGTAGGATGCCCGAATGGAAGGGAGGGACGCGATGGCGGACGCGGTTCGTTCCACGGCCAGGCTCACCTACGGCGACCTGGTCGCGATGTTCCCGGACGAGGACGGCGTGCGGCGCGAGCTCATCGATGGAGAGCTGTTCGTGACGCTTTCGCCCTTCATTCCGCATCAACGGCTCGTCCAACGGCTGACGTTGAGCCTCGGCAATCACCTCGAGGCGCATCCTGAACAGGGGCAAGTGTTTGCCGCGCCCCTCGACGTCGTGATGACCAAGCACGATGTCGTCGAGCCGGATGTGCTCGTGGTCTTGGGCGACCAGCTCGAGGTGCTGACCGACAAGCACATCCACGGCGCACCGGGAATAGTAGCCGAGATCCTGTCGCAGGGGACGCGCAAGCGCGACCTGACGATCAAACGTCAGCTGTTCGATCGCGAAGGTGTGCGCGAGTATTGGATTGTTGATCCCGAGCGCGACACCGTGGCGCTGCATCGACGCGTCGAAGATGGATCGTTTCCGCTGGCGAGAACGCTTGAGGCAAAGAACGCAGAGACGCTGACCACGCCTCTGCTGCCAGGTTGGGAGCTCCAGCTCGAACGGCTATTTTCGAAATAGTTCCGCGGTGCTATTGGCTGTGTGACGTGCGGGCGGCCTTGTCCATCAAGACGACCTCGTGCCCGTCGATCCGCAGCGCCGGCGGCGCCGGCGATCGATCTTTCACCGCCTGCACCAGCTTCGCGCCTTCTCCCTCGCCCCGGTCGAGCATGAAGACGTCGTTGCCGGCGTCGCGCGACACCGGCACGAACGACACGCGCACGATGCTCTTGCCCTGGATGACCACGCGGGCGACGAGACCGTCGACCGACCTCTCGTAGCCGGGCTGGTCGAAATTCGAGTGACCGATCGCGTACAGGATCGGCTTACCCGCGTACATCTCCACGCCCTGGACGGTGTGCGTGCCATGACCGAAGACCAGGTCCACGCCGGCCTCGGTGGCAGTCGCGTCTTACTTCCGTTTCGACGCCTCGTACCTCGCCTGGTTCTCGGCGTTGGCTGGATACAACCCGGGCAGCGCGGCGCCGCCCTTGACCTCGTCCATGATCCAGCCCTCGAGGCGTTCCTGCTCGACCGCCAGGGCCACGACTTCCTCGAACAGCGCGGCCGGAATGACGACGGCGCCATCGCCATCAGCGACGATCACGTCATCAGGAAAGATCGCCACGCCGCCACAGCCGATCGGCTGCTGCCAGTCAACAAAGGTCAGTCCGGCCACCGACGGCGGCGCGGCCGTGCCGCTCGCCCACACCGGCAACCCGGTCGACAACACGCCGGCGAGATCCCGCACTGCGCCGTCACTCACGAGCCCGGCCACGCCTCGCACGGCCATGCGGGCGCACAGGATGTCGCCCCAGAAGCCCGCATCCTTGACGCCGTTGGCGTCGACCACCGCGATGCAGCCGGCTGGCATCTGTTCGATCGCGGCACGTGTGGACTTGGGCGAGCTCCAGGACGCCGGGGTGGCGAGGTCCTCGCGCGCGGGCACGAAGCGGACGGTGAACGCCCGGCCGACAATGCGCGGCTGGCCGCTGGCGAGCGGGAACGCGCCGCGGATCCAGACGTTGCGAAGGCCCTTCTTCAGCAGGATGGTGGTAAGCGTGGCGGTCGTGACATGCGCCAGCGCAGTGAAAGCCGTGGCGTCGTTGGCGGTAGGCATGGAGGTCCTTTGTTGGTCCGCCAAGGATACCCGCTTCGCGTTACCCGCTGAGCTCAGTCGGCTTGTTAGTAACGATTTCTTGACTAAACCGCAACGTTAGTAAATACTTCGTTGCCACCAAGGACCTAACCGATGATCTCTCGAGTCACGGGCCGATACGAGCGAACGACCCTGGCCGGCGAGGAAGTCGCGGCCTTCGTGCCATTCCCCCTGCCGCCGGCCAACCCCCCGTTGGCGCTCGATGCCGCGCTCGCCGAGCGACTCCTGGCAGCCGAGCAAGCTTTGGCCCGACTTGAGCTCGCGGGCGCCATGGTGCCGTCGCTCGACTGGTTCATCTACGCGTTCGTCCGCAAGGAGGCGGTGCTGTCCTCGCAGATCGAGGGCACCCAGGCGACCCTGGTCGACCTGCTGACCTTCGAAGCCGGGGAAGGCGCGGCACCGAACGCAGACATCGAGGAAGTCTGCAATTACCTTGATGCTCTCGCATTCGCGCGCGGTCAGATCAGGGATCCCGACGGGCTGCCACTGTCGATGCGCCTGCTGAACGAAACCCATCAGCGACTGATGCGCGGCGTGCGTGGCGCCGACAAGCTGCCCGGCGAGGTGCGGCGCAGCCAGAACTGGATCGGCGGGACGCGGCCGGGTAATGCAACCTCTGTCCCGCCGCCCCCGCATCTGCTCGCCGAAGTGCTTGCCGGTTTCGAAAATTACCTGAACGCCACCGACAACACCCTGCCCCCGCTCGTGCGGGCCGGGTTGCTGCACGTCCAATTCGAAACAATTCACCCGTACCTCGACGGCAACGGCCGCATCGGGCGCCTACTGGTGACGCTGCTCCTGGAGCAATGGCAGCTCCTCTCGAAGCCGCTTCTTTACCTGAGCCTCTTCTTCAAGCGACACCGCGACGACTACTACCGCCGCTTGGGCGCCGTCCGCGTGGATGGGGACTGGGAGGGGTGGATCGATTTCTTCCTCGACGGCGTGGCGACCATTGCCGACGAAGGCGTGGCTTCGGCGCAGGAGCTGTTCGCCGTGGTCACCGCCGATCGCGCGCGCGTGCTCGCGCAAGACACGACCTCGGTCGCCGCCGTTCGACTGTTCGAACTGCTTCCTCGCCATCCCGTGGTGAGCATCGCCTCGGTCGTGCGGCTCCTCCAGACGACCAAACCCACGGCCGCTCGCGCCATCGACACGCTCGCAGGGGCCGGCGTCCTGATCGAGACCACCGGCAAGAAACGCGATCGCTCGTACTCGTACCACGCCTATCTCGAGCGCTTGCGAATCGGCACTGACCTCGACGTTCAGCGGCGCTCGACCCGCTGACCTGCCCACGCTACTGCGGGCGCCTGAACAGCCCGACGTACACCGCCTTGCCCAGGATGTGGCCCTGCACGGCCTTCATCACGGCCGCGCGCGTCTCGAAGGCATCGGCGCCGGGCGTGATGTCGAGCTTCGTGTCGAGCGCGTAGACCTCGAACGTGTAGTGATGCGGCGGCCCGCCCGCCGGCGCGCCGGGGCCGCGATAGACCGGCCCGCTCGCGCTGGTCTGGTGACTGCCGTCGGGCAGGTCCGCGCCCTTGGGCACGCCCTCCGGCAGACCCGTAGCCGTGGCCGGGATGTTCCACACCAGCCAGTGCACCTGGGTGTCGGTGGTCTTGTTGCGCGCCACGTCGGGATCGTGCATGTGCAGCAGGAAGCTCTGCGTGCCCGGCGGCGCATTCGTCCAATCCAGCTTGGGCGAGACCTGCTCGCCGGCCTGCGTGTACTTCACGGGGATGGGGTCGCCGTCGGGGAACGCCGGACTCGTGAGGGTCATCGCCGGACGCGGCGGCGCCGCTGGTGCGGGCGTCTGCGCGGCGGCCACGGCGGCCGAAACGCAGACGGCGGCCAGAGAGAGAAAGGTCATGCGGACAAGACTCGTCGGTGTCATCGATGGCTCCAGGGCGGGAGAATACCAGACTCGGTCATGACGGGACCGCGATCGTCACACTATCGAGGGCGCGGCAGAACCGCTCGTTCTCATCGGGCAACCGCACAGCCACGCGCAGGCGCGGCCGTGCTGGACGCAGGCGGCCCGACACGTCCTCGACGTCGATGTGGCACTGCTGCAGCAACTCGGTCCTGATGCGCCCGGCCATGGTCGGGTCGTCACCCCTGAGAGTGGCCAGCAGGAAGTTGCCGCCACTGGGATGCACTCGTGCCACGACCGGCACCTCGGCGAGGATGCGGGCGAACGCTGCGCGATCCGCCTTCGTGTCGGCGAGCGAGCGTTCGAACTCGGCGTGATGCGTCAACATCAACTCGAGGAAGAACGCCGCCGGGCCGCTCAGGTTCCGGATCGGCAGTTCGTCGTCCAGGACACGAATCACTTCGGGATTCGCGCAGTAGACGAAACCCAGCCCCAGCCCCGGCACACCGAACGAATTGCTCAGGCTCTTGATGACGATCACGCTCGAGACGGGATCGGCCTTCAGCCGTTCCACCATCGGCGTCTCGTCGCAGTAGTCGATGGCCGATTCGTCCACGACGAACAGCGTGTGCGGGTGCCGGCGAACGCAGGCCTCGATCCACTCGGTTGACACCACGGTGCCCGTCACGGTGTTCGGCGACGCGATCAGGACGACGCCATCACCGGGAATGGCCCCGTCGATGGCCGCCAGGTCGACGCCCGCGGCATCGGCGTACGTGCGGGCGGGCGAGAACATCCGCTCGTAGTCGTCTGGTGCCGGCTGCGGCCGCAACAGCGGGCGGCTGCCCACCAATCGCTTCAGGATCGGGTAGATCTGCGAGGCGCCGTGCAGCACCTGCACGTGATCGGGATCGCACGACAGGTAGCGCGCCAGCGTCTGGTTGAGCGCTTTGCGCGCGGCTCCATGGCGCTGCATCACGGCCGGCAGGGCCTGGCCCATCGCCTCGACCATGGCGTCGGTCGGAAAGCGGTGGTTGCGCAGGGCGCCAAAGTCGGTCAAATCAGGGCTCGACATAGATCCGCTACCGTTTCAGGAAACTGTATCAGACCGGCCACTGAGACTAGAATTCGGGCGAGGACCCACATGAAACGCGAGATTTGTTCGACACTCTCCATGCTCGCCATCACCGTGTCGCTGGGCGCGCAGGCGCCCGTGGCCGGCGTCGACCAAGCCACCGTCAGCCGCATCCGCGGCGAGGCCATCACGCGCTCGCAGGCCATGGAAACGCACTGGTGGCTGTCGGAGGTCTACGGCCCGCGCGCGACCGGCACGCCCGCGTACCAGCAGGGCGCTGATTGGGTGATGAGGAAGTTTGGCGAGTGGGGCCTGCAGAACATCCACATCGAGCGCTTCCCGTTCGGCCAGGGCTGGACGATTGAACGCTTCTCGATCCACATGACGGCGCCGCAAACCGCCGCCCTCGTCGGCCAGCCGCGGTGGAATTCACCATCGACCAACGGCCCGGTGGCCGCCGACGTCGTCCACGTGCAGGCCGCGACCGAGGCCGACCTTGCGAAGTACAAAGGCCAGCTGCAAGGCAAGATCGTCGTGACCCAGGGCGTCCGCACCGTCCGCATGCTCGATGGCCGCATCGTGCTGCGTATGAACGACGCCGACTGGGCCGAAGCCATGAAAGAGCCGGCGCCAGCGCCGGCCGCTGCCCCTGCCAGGCCCGCGACGCCCGCGGCTGGCGCGCCGGTGCCCCTGACCCCGGCTGCGTTGCAGCGCTTCCTCGTTGCCGAAGGCGCGGCGGTGTACCTCGATCGGGGATCCGACAACGACTCGCCCGGCGGCGGCAGCAACCTGTCGTGGCAGACGCAGGTGATCGACGGCGGCACCATTTTCCCGGGCAACGGCGGCAGCCGCGACCCGAAGGCGCCCGCCCAGGTGCCCTCGGCGACCATCGCCGTCGAACACTACAACCGCATCGTCCGGCTGCTGGCGCGCGGCCAGGCCGTGCGCATGGAAGTGAACATCCAGACCAGGTTCCATCCGGAAACGGATCCGGCCGGCAACGCGTTCAACATCATCGCGGAGATTCCCGGCAGTGACCTCGCCCACGAGGTGGTGATCATGGGCGCGCACTTCGACACCTACCCCTACGCGACCGGCGCCACCGACAACACGACCGGCTCGTCGGCGATGATCGAGGCCGTGCGCGTGATCCAGGCACTGGGGCTCAAGCCGCGGCGAACGATCCGGGTCGCGCTGTGGGCGGCCGAGGAACAAGGCCTGCTCGGGTCGCGCGAGTACGTGGCGCGCCATTACTACGACGCCAGGACCAAGGCCCCGCGGCCGGGCCACGAGAACGTGCAGGCGTACTTCAACCTCGACAACGGCACCGGCCGGATCGTCGGCATCTGGGGCCAGGGCAACGCCGGCGCCATGAAGATGTTCGAGGAGTGGGGCAAGCCGCTGAAGGACATCGGCTGGAAGAACGTGAGCCCGCGCTCGGTGAGCCAGACCGATCACGGCTCGTTCGAGGACGCGGGCATCCCCGGCTTCCAGTTCATCCAGGAGCGGCTCGAATACAACTCGCGCACGCACCACTCGAACATGGACACGTTCGATCACGTGCAAAAGGACGATGTGATCCAACAGGGCGCGGTGGCCGCGGTGTTTGCGTGGACCGCGGCGAACACGACGGAGCGTCTCCCACGGAAGAGGTAGCCCTCCCCGCGCCGGACGCACAATCTTGTAAGCACGGTTCTGGGGCGCACTGTGCTGCGATGGAACAGCGCGTTCACGCCGAAGCTCATCCTTTCGCATCGCTAACTGTCTGCGATGCCGCTAGTTCGGCCGCGGGGGCGCCCGAGGTACATTTCTTGCGGGAGCGTAACAGGATTTGTCGGCGGCCATGACGCCCCTACGCCTTTTGCAAGTCGATGACAGCGAAGACGACGCCACCCTGGTGTACCGCGCGCTGACACGGGCGGGTTACGACGTGTACGCGCGGCGCGTCGATACCGCGGCCGATCTGCGCCACGAGCTTTCCACCGCCGATTGGGACCTGGTCATCTCCGACTTCACCATGCCCGGGTTCATGGGCACGACCGCGCTCACCATCGTCCGCGAGCGGCATGCGGACGTGCCGTTCATCTTCGTGTCGGGCACCATTGGCGAGGACACGGCCGTCGCCGCCATGCGCACCGGCGCGCACGACTACATCATGAAGGCAAAC
>CAYGMD010000192.1:0-8615 GCA_964350785.1 uncultured Acidobacterium sp.
GTGCAACGGCACTACGACGTTACGATAGCGGGCCGGTCATTCCATATTGTCTAGATCACGCGGCGGCATACAGCGGCTCGGCGCTGCTCAGGACCTGCTCGCGAATGCGCGGGTTGAGAAACTTGGGCGTCACCATGTCGACGCGCCGGCCGTGCAGGAGACCCGAGAACTCGCGCTCGATGCTGACGAAGTTGAAGCCCGGAACATGGCCCGCCTGAAATTCGACCAGCACGTCCACGTCGCTGTCGGGGCGAAAGTCATCACGAAGGACCGAGCCGAACAGGGCCAGCCGCGTGACTTCCCGCAGGGCCGCCTGTCGGCGAAGGTCATCGGTCCCCCCGAATCGCTACCGTCGCATCGAGTCCGGCGGCGACTGGCGAAGTCTCGCCGCGCGCGGTAGACCACCCTCCACGGCAGCCTCGACGCGAGGCGTTTTGCTATTGCCCGTTGTGGCTGGCTACTTGCGCCCGGATTTGGGCCACGGCAACCTTTACCTTCAGATCCAGTTGCACCTTGCCGAGCTCCGCCCTGCCGGACCGCGGGTCGCCCTCCACACCCTTGGCCGGATCCTTACCCGCAATCTTGTCCTTGCGGACCCATTCGGGCTTCACGTACAGGATCGCCGAGGTGTCCTCCACGCCCGCATGGCCCTCGCCGGTCACCTTGTGGTCGCGCAGATACGCGGAAAACTCGTCTCGGGACTTGAAGTACAGATCCTCGCAGTAGAACACCCGGGCGCCGGAGGGTTTCAGCCTGGCGTCGAGCGTCGCCGCCGTCTGCTTCAGCACATCCTGCCCGCCGCCATGGTCCCCGATCAGGATGATGTCCCGGAAACGGGCGGTCGCGGCGCCCAGTGCGAGATCGCGGAGCACCATGCCGTAGGTTTCATTGGTGAGGCTGCTGGATCCGGGGAAGGCCATCTGGCCTTCTTTTTTCGACGGGTCGCCACTGGGCGAATACGGCAGGACCGGATAGATCAGCGCATTGCCCAGTTCCTTCGCAATGCGTTCCACGACATGGCGCGCCACGGCGTTATGTTTGCCAAACGCCAAATGGGGGCCGTTCTGCTCGCCACCGCCGGTATAGATCAGCGCGGTGGTCTTGCCGGCCTTCAACGCCGCCGCCACTTCTTCCCAGGTCAGATCCTCGATGAACAGCGAGTTGGCCTGGGCGTGGACGACCGAGGGGACAGCCAGGAGGACGAGTAACGCAGCAAGCGACACAGATTTGAGCATACGGGCGCCACTATAACAGCGGAGAGTGATGAGGTGACGAAGCGGAGTGCCGGGCCATGAATTCTGGTCTGTTGGAGTGTCTCCAAACTGGCTCTATACATCGGGCCAGTTCAAGGGCAGAATCCGGTGGGTGAGGGTGACTCGATGAATGTGTGGACGTCTTCGCTGCGGCTGCTCCTGCCCCCGGCGGCGGTGTTGCTCACGGTGCTCGCGATCGAAAGCGCGCCCAGCGCGCGCAGCGGCGCGGACGCATCGGGCTGGGATCCGAAGGCGGCGGCCGCTTACCTTGACGGACGGGCCACCTGGTGGACGACCTGGCCCAACGCCGCACGCGACCGGGGCACCTACTGCATGTCGTGCCACACGACGCTCCCGTACGCTCTTGCACGTCCCGAACTGCGCGCCTTGCTGAACGAGCCGGCCCCGTCGGCGACCGAAGACAAGATCGTCGGCAATCTGCTGATGCGCGCCCGGCAGTGGCACGACGTGGAGCCCTGGTATCCGGATCAGACGCGGGGCATTCCGAAGACCAGCGAGTCGCGGGCGATCGAATCGGTGATGAACGCGCTGGTGCTGAGCCGGCGTGATGCCGTGGCCGGCACGCTCAGCGCCGACGCGAAGACCGCGCTTGACGTCATGTGGGCGCTGCAGATGAAGACCGGTCCCGAGTCCGGTGCGTGGACGTGGCTGAACTTCGGCATGGACCCGTGGGAGTCGCCGAAGTCGCCGTACTTCGGCGCCTCGATGGCGGCGTTGGCGATCGGTTCGGCGCCCGATGGCTACGTGGCGTCACCAGAGGTCGCCGAGCGCCTGAAGGCGCTTCGCGGATACTTCCAGCGCCAGCACCCCACGGTGTCGCTGCTCAACCAGCTTCACGGGCTGTGGGCCGCAAGCCGCGCGCCCGGCCTGCTCACCGACGAGCAGCGTCGCGCCACCGTCGATGCGGCACTTGCCCTCCAGCAGTCGGATGGCGGATGGAGCACGGTGGCGCTCGGCGGCTATAAACGAATCGACAACAGCGCCAGCGACACGCGCACCGACGGCTACGCCACGGCCGTGGCCACGCTCGGGCTGCAGGCCGCGGGCGTGCCGGTCTCCGACGCGCGCGTCGGCAAGGGCCTCGACTGGTTGCGCCGCAATCAGGACCGCGTGAGTGGCCGGTGGACGGCCGTCTCGCCCAACAAGCAGCGCGATCCTGAATCGGACACCGGCAAGTTCATGTCCGACGCCGCCACGGCCTATGCGGTGCTGTCACTGACGTATCGCCACTGACACGTCCCACGGGTCATGGCGGCACCTCTTCGGTCGGCTCGCCCGTCAGCGCCGACTCGCCGCATCCGCGCCTGATCACCTCGACGGCCGCTTCGCGAAGGCGCACCATCTCGGGCCACCCTTCCGCGCTCGGGACGAGCGGGGCGCCGAACGTGACGGTAATGGGCCTGCGGCGAAGCAGCCAGGCGCCGTCCGGGAACACCCGGCGCGTGCCGGCGATGGCACTGGTGGCCGCCGCGAGCAGCTCGCCATAACTGATGGCGGTCTCCGTGTCGTCGTCGTTGCGCAGGTAGATGTGAATGCGGTCGGGGGCGCGGCCGGCATGCCAGCGCAACGCCTCGATCAGCGAGCGAGCGCCCGCCGGAACCGACGTGGGCGACGGCGTGCCCGGCACCACCGCCGCCTGGCGCGCGACCGGCGCGGTGGCCGCAGCGGCCGGCGCGGCCACGCGAATGGCGGTCACCAGGTCCCTGGGCGTGGCCGCCTCGGCCATCACCGAATCGGCGAGGCGGACGCCGAACACCTGCTCGAGCCGAAGCAGCAGCTCCACGCGTTCGAGGCTGCTGATGCCCAGGTCGCGGTCGAGCGAGTCGTCCAGGCCCGGCCGCGGGCCGGCGCCGCCAGCCAGTTCGCGGACCAGGCCGGCGACGACATCCAGGACCTGGTCGTCAACGACAGCGACGGTTGGGGACGTGGGGCCGGTCATCGCCCACCTTCAGCGCGTGCTCGACCAGTCCGCTGTTGCAAAGCGGATACCAAGAGCCGGCGCCATTGCACAGCTGATGAACAGCGTGTTCACCGCGCGTCAAGGGCTGATTCATGGCCCAGCGGCATGGAGGCACCGGCTCATCCATGGTGGCCGCCATCCGGGCGATTCGAGCGAGGCGGCCCAAGAAGATTGTGGTCGCTCTCGGCGTGGCGCCGGAGTCGTCGCGCCCCGGCGCTCGAGGACGGGCGGATCTCCGCGTCCTGCGCGCGTCGAGGTGAGACTTCCACTCCGTACATCAGTTCGGCCCTCGTCACGACGGACATGCAGACGTCGTTGACCGCTCCGCGCCCTCTCGAGCCCCAGGCCCCAAGTCTCAGGCGAGAGTGAACGCCAACTCGCCCAATTTCTCCACGCTGCAGGCCACGCGGTCGCCCGGCTTGAGCCACACCTGCTCGCCCTTGGGCTTGCCAAAGACGACGCCGTGCGGCGTGCCGGTGAAGAGGATGTCGCCCGGCTTGATGGTCATCATCCGCGAGGCGAAGCTGATCAACTGCCGGCAGTTGAAGATCATGTCGTTGGTGTTCCAGTCCTGCCGCTGCTCGCCGTTGACGCGGCACTCGAGCCGCAGGTTGTTGGGGTCGCCGACCAGGTCGCTGGTCACCAGGTGCGGCCCGAGCGGCGCGAACCCGTCGAAGGTCTTGCCGATCATGAACTGCGACGTGAGGTACTGCATGTCGCGCGTCGAAAAGTCGTTACCGGTGCAGTACCCGGCCACGTAGCCGAGCGCGTCGGCTTCCGACACGTTGCGGCATTCGCGGCCGAACACGATGACCAGCTCGATTTCGTAGTCGAACTGCTTCGCGCCGGTGGGGCCTGCGCCTCCAGGGGCACCGCCGACGCGAGCGTGGCAACAGTTGCCGGTGTCCGGCAATTCTAGTGGAGCGACCGCCGCTATTTCTTGATCTTGTCGCCGAGGTCCTTTACCGCTTCGCCCACCTTGCGCTTGACCGTGCCAAACCCTTCCTGCACTTCGCCCGACGCCTGGTCGGCCGCGCCTTCATCCTGCAGCGCGACGTCGCCGGTCGCTTCGCCGATGCCCTGTTTCACTTTGCCCTTGACCTGATCGAACTTGCCCTTGATCTCGTCTTTGTTCGGCATCGCAACTCCTGAAAAGGGAACTAATGGTCCTTGTCGCCGGTATAGCGACCGAACCTGCAACCTACCAAGCAAGACTCGGGCCGCGGGCTAACTCCACAAGGTTGGGCTTGACCGGACCAGTCATGGTCCGGGCGGCCTGCGATCCAGGCCCTTGAGCGACACCGCGAAGCTGATCGGGATGCGCCCGGGGTTGTAGCAGACCTTGTCGTCGCAGGCCTGATACTCGAGGGCGCCGGTGATCGTCGCCGTGGTCAACGCCCCGAGCAGCTGTTGCGCCTCCGGCGTGGCCAGCAGCGTGACGTCGCGGCGCAGCCGGAAAGGTTTCATGAACACTTCGACCCGCTCATCGAGCGGCTTGAAATGATAAATCTCCGACGCCGGATAGACCGGCGCCTGCGGCCGGAGCCACGGCTGCGGGTCAATGGTGAGCTGCACGACCTGATACGTGTGCTTGCCGGGTGCGTACAGGTGCATCCCCGGCTTCGGCGTCACGTTGATCACGATCGCGAGCCGTTCCCCGGGAGCCGCGGCCGGGTCGCTGATCGACGCCGTCATCGACAGGTGCGGCGTCTCGGCCGACATGCTGACCGCACCGCTCGCGCCCAGTGAACTGAGGATCGTCGCGGCCGTGTAGCGTTCCTGGTAGGCATCCTCGAAGTAGCGCGACTGCACCACGCCGCGGCGATCGACGATGAAGGTGCCGGGATGGGGAATGCCGTACGTGCGCGACTTGGGATCGACCGTTTCATTCAGCAGCCCATACCGCTTGATGATGGCCGACCCGGGATCGGCGATCATGGGAAACGTGATCCCGCGCGAGTCCGCAAACTTCTTCAGCGTGTCGGGCGAGTCGTAACTGACGGCAATCAGGCCCAGGCCCTGCCTGGTGATGTCGGCGTAGCGGCTTTGCAGCTCCACGAGCTGCGTCTTGCAGTACGGTCACCAGTCGGCGGAACGGAAGAAGACGAGCATGGCCCCCTTCGGGCCATAGGCCGAGCCCAGCGTGCGGGGCGTGCCGAACTGGTCCGTGCCCCTGAACGCCGGGACGGTCGCGCCGACCTGTGGGCCGATCTTCGCCGTGTCGGGCGCCACCGGCGCCTGACCGGCGATGCCGATCACCGACAGGGCCAGCGCGGCCAGGATGCTAATGCCTCGTCTTCTCATGTTGCCTCTGATGCCGCCGCCGGCGGCGGGTTTCACGGAACCACGGTTCGCCCCGAAATAAGGTTGACCGCGGTCCTCGTTCAGACCAAGCTCACCGGATGTTCACGCTGCTCACATCGCGGATTGTTCTGGGCGTCGCCGTGCTGGCGCTGGTCACTGGCTGCCAGGGGTCGGGCTCGGCGCCTGGGCAATCAAGAAACGGGGCTGCCTCCACCAATCTCGATGACCCCGGCGTCAAGACCGCGCTCGCGGCGATCAAAGGCGACCTGATCCGCCAGCACATGAGCACGCTGGCCGACGATGCGCTCGAGGGCCGCGGGTTGGGATCCGCGGGATACGACAAGGCCCTGGACTACGTCGAAACGACGCTGAAGGCCTACGGCGTCGAGCCCGCCGGCGAGAACGGCGGATTCCGGCAGCGCGTGCCGCTCCGCAACAGCGCCGTGGTCGAGGACGCGAGCTTCCTGAAAGTGACCTCGAAGGCCGGCACCAAGACGCTCGCCTACGGCGTCGACTACCTGCTCGCGCCCGATCACTTGCGCGAGCAGGTGTCGATCGATGACGCGCCGGTGGCGTTTGTCGGCTACGGCGTGAGCGCGCCGGCGCTCGGCTACGACGACTACGCGGCGGCCGGCAGCCTGGCCGGCAAGGTCGTGGTCTACCTGAGCGGTGCGCCGGCCAAGTTGCCGAGCAACGAACGCGCGTACTACTCGTCAGGCGCGGTGAAGGACGCCGAGGCGGTGAAGCGCGGCGCCATCGGCACCATCAGCTTCACGTCGCCGGACGACCCGCGCTTCCGCTGGGACGTGAGCGTGGCCACCAGCAAGCAGGGCAGCTTCGCGTGGGTCGATGCGCAGGGGCAGCCCAGCCGCGGTGATGCGGCGCTGCGCGGCTCCGCGTCACTGAACCATTCGGGCGCCGCCGCTCTCTTTGCCGGCGCGCCCGCGCCGCTGGCGGAGGTCTTTGCCGCCGCGGCGGCCAGCCAGCCCCAGGCGTTCGACCTTGCGACGCGCGTCTCGGTGACCACCAGCAGCACGCGCAAAGACATCGACAGCGCGAACCTGGTTGGGCGCGTCAAGGGCAGCGATCCGCAGTTGCAGGCCGAGCACGTGGTCTACATCGCCCACGTCGATCACTTCGGCCGCGGCGTGGCCATGAAGGGCGACGACATCTACAACGGCGCCCACGACAACGCCTCCGGCGTGGCGATCGTGCTGGAGATCGCGCATGCCGCGACGGCCCTGCCGGCCAGGAGCCGGCGCTCGGCCCTGTTCCTGTTCGTGACCGCCGAGGAGCGCGGCCTGCTGGGCTCCGACTACTTCGCGCGCTACCCGACGGTGCCGCGCGAGTCACTGGTGGCCGACATGACGCTCGACATGCCGTTCCTCTTCCACCCCCTGCTCGACATCGTCCCCTACGGCGCGCAGCACTCGTCGCTGCTGGCGCCGGTCACCAAGGCGGCGCAACACCTGGGCATTGGCCTCGCGGAGGATCCCATTCCCGAGCAGGTGCTGTTCATCCGCAGCGATCACTTCAGCTTCGTGCGCCAGGGCATTCCGTCGCTGTTCATCAAGAGCGGATTCAAGACCGGCGACCCGGCGCGGGATGGCGGGCAGATCAACGCGGCGTATCGCCGCGACGTGTATCACAAGCCCAACGACGACATGAACCAGGCGTTCGATTTCGAGGCTGGCGCGTCGCACGCGCGCCTCAACTTCCTGACCGGCTGGCTCGTGGCGCAGGAGACGGCGCGGCCGGCGTGGAACCCGGGCGATTTCTTCGGCCAGCTGTTTGGCGGCCAGGCACCCCCGGCTTCGACACCAGGCCGCTGACGCGTCCGGCCTCGCGGCGGCGAGTCCCAACTCTCCGCATTCGTTATGATCTGTCGATCGTGCGCTTCTATTACCTTGAGATGCTGGGTGGGCTCGGTGTTTCGGACATCCTCGCCGGCCGGCCGACGCTGTTGATGTCGCGCGAGATTTACGCCACGCCGATTCTCCTGGGCTGCATCGTCTTCGTGCTGCTGCGGTCCGCGCCGTCGGCCGCCCCGTATGCGGCCGCGGTGGCGTTCGCGACCATTTTCGGCGCGCGCGCGCTCGCCATTCACCGGCACCTCGAGATGCCGGCGTGGCTGACGCACCGCGACGGCAAGTCCGGGTAGCTCGTCACGCGAGCGACGGAGAGAGCAGGCGCCCTTCCTCGTCGGAACTGCCGACGAGCGATAAATATGACAATACTACACTCACCATAGTTGACAACTAAAAAGGCATATCGTATATAGGCGGAAGGAGGCTTTTAGTAAGGAGGTAAGGCCATGTTTGGTATGACCCGTTTGAGCCCATTTGACGATGTGTTCAATTTCCAGCGCGAGGTGGATCGACTCTTCAATCAATTCTGGACCGATCTGCCCAGCCGCACCGCCGCCAGCTCGTCGCCCTCGTTCCAGGTGACCACGACCGACGATGGCTGGAGAATCGACGTGCCCATGCCGGGCATCGACCCCAAAGACGTCGCCCTCGAGGCTGCGGGCAACACCCTGACCATTCGCGCCGAGGTCCCTCGCGAGGGCGGCGACACAAACGCCGGGCGCTACGAACAGACGTTCTCGATTCCGCAGTTCCTCGATCTCGAAAAGCTGAGCGCCGTGCATCGTCACGGCATGCTCCGGCTGACGCTCCCGCTCAAGGACAGCGTCCGGCCGCGCCGGATTCCGATCGCGACCGAGCGCGAGGAACAAAAGCAACTGGTGGGGGCGAAGTAACGCACTCTGTGCGGACGCGAACGCGAAAGCGGTAGCCGTACCACCAACACAAAAACAAGGAGGACCAATCATGCTGAGCAAGCGAGTTTGCTTGGGTTGCGCGGTCGCCGTGTTTGCCAGCCTCATGGCGGCGCCGGTCGTTGCGCAGCCTGTCGACAAGCGCACAGTGTTCACCTTCAGCAGTCCAGTGACCTTGCCCGGGGTCACGCTGCCAGCCGGCCAGTACCTTTTCCGGCTGGCCGATCCCGGCACCAGCGGCAAGGTCGTGCAGGTCTTGAACGCCGAGGGCACGCAGCCGTACGGGATGTTCTTTGCG
>CAYGMD010000193.1:0-8569 GCA_964350785.1 uncultured Acidobacterium sp.
CGACGAGGTGCAGGCGCTCAAGGCCGGCATCATGGAGATCGCCGACATCTTCGTGGTGAACAAGTGCGACCGCGACGGCGCCGAGCGCATGGTGACGTCGATCGAGTCGAACCTGGCACTGCAGGCCTATGGGGAAGGCGAGTGGCGGCCGCCGATTGTCAAGACCGAGGCGACCACCGGCCGCGGCGTGGCCGAACTGTGGGCGACCATCCAGCAGTTCCGCGCCCATTCGGCCGGCGCTCACGTCCGCCGGCTCAAGGCCCGCAACGAGTTTCGCCTGCGCGACCTGCTGACCCATCGCTTCATGGAACTGGTGGAGCACGAGCTGCTGGGGCCGGGCGAGTTCGACGCCCTGGTGGCGCGCATTGCCGCCCGGGACGTCGATCCCTACACGGCCGCCTCGGATATCCTGGCCCGGGCGCTGAGGCCGAAGTCGTCATGAAAGCCGTCCTCGATCACCTTGGGATCGCCGTGAGCGATCTGCCGGCGTCGCTCGCGTTCTTCCGCGACACGCTGGGCCTGCACCTGGAAACCAGCGAGGAGATCGCCTCGCAGAAGGTGCGCGCGCATTTTCTCTCGACCGGCCAGTCGTCGCTCGAGCTGCTCGAGGCCACGGCCCCCGATTCGCCCATTGCCCGGTATCTCGAGAAGCGCGGCCCCGGCATCCACCATGTCGCCTTGCGCGTGGACGACATCGCCGCGGCCCTGGCGCACTTGAAGGCGCGCGGCGTGCGCCTGATCGACGAGCGTCCGCGTCCCGGCGCCGAGGGCGCGCTGGTTGCGTTCATTCACCCCTCGGCCGCGCACGGCGTGCTCGTGGAGCTGAAGCAGCCGGCCCCGGCGGTGCCGCTGTTCCGCACCGTCGGCCGCCACGCGCTGGGCGACCTGGAGCTGGTCACGCTGTCGGACGGGTTCATCCGCCTCGACGGCGGCGCCATGTTCGGCACGGTGCCGCGCACGCTGTGGCAGAAGCGGCTGCCGCCTGACGATGCCAACCGCATCCCGCTCGGGATGCGGCCTTTGATCGTGAGAGGCGAGCAGACGCTGCTGATCGATGCCGGCTGCGGCGACAAGATGGACGCGAAGAATGCGGCGATCTACGGCCTGGATCGCAGCTACCACCTGGATCACTCGCTGGCCGAAGCCGGCCTGACCGTTGACGACATCGACATCGTCCTGGCCAGCCACCTGCACTTCGATCATGTTGGCGGGTTCACCATGTTTGCGAACGACGGCGCGATCGTGCCGCGGTTTCCCAAGGCCCGCTACGTGGCGCATCGCGGCGAGTGGCACGACGCCACGCATCCGCACGAGCGCAACCGGGCCAGCTACCTGCAGGAGAACTTCGTTCCGCTGCAGGACGCGGGCGTGCTGACGCTGGTGGACGACGGCGCCGAGATCATGCCGGGCGTGCGGTTCCGCCACTCCGGCGGCCATACGCCCCATCACCAGGTCGTGATGATCGAGTCGGCCGGCCGGACTGCCGTGTTCACCGCCGACATGTATCCGACCACGGTTCACATTCCCGATCCGTGGATCATGGGCTACGACCTGCATCCCATGGACACCCTGTCCTTCAAGCGCGCCTTTGCCAAAGAGGCGGTGGAGAAGGAATACCTGCTGTTCTTCGAGCACGAACCGTCGCTGGCGGCGGGCTACCTGCGCGAGAAAGACGGCAAGCGATCCGTCGAGCGAGTTATCTGAAGGAGACCGAGATGTCCGTGCGGATTGGAATCATCGGCGGCAGCGGCCTGTACGACATGGCCGAGCTGACCGATCGCGAGGAGCGGGTGCTGACGACGCCGTTTGGCGAGCCGTCCGGCCCCTACGTGCTGGCGACGTTGCGCGGCAAGCGGGTGGCCTTCCTGGCCCGGCACGGCGCGGGCCACCGCCTCACGCCCGGCGAGCTGAACTACCGCGCCAATATTTTCGGCATGAAGATGCTGGGCGTGGAATGGATTATCTCGGCGAGCGCGGTCGGCAGCCTGCAGGAGCAGTATCGTCCGATGGATCTCGTGTTCCCCGATCAGTTCATCGATCGGACGCGGGGCCGCGTCAGCACGTTCTTCGGCAGCGGCGTGGTGGCCCACGTCGGCTTCGCGCATCCGTTCAGCCACCACCTGTCGGTGCTGGCCGCCGACGCCGCCGTCGAAGTCGGGGCGCGCGTGCATCGCGGCGGCACATACGTGTGCATGGAAGGCCCGCAGTTTTCGACGCTCGCCGAGTCGAAGCTGTACCGGACGTGGGGCGCCGACATCATCGGCATGACCAACCTGCAGGAAGCCAAGCTGGCGCGCGAGGCCGAAATCGCCTATTCGACGATGGCCCTGGTCACCGACTACGATTGCTGGCACGAAGACCACGACTCGGTCACGGTCGAGATGATCATCAGCAACCTGACCCACAATGCGAAGACCGCGCAGCAGGTGATCGCGAAGGTGGTGGAGCAGCTCGACGTCGAGCGGCGGGACCCGGCGCACAGCGCGCTGGCCACCGCCATCATCACCCGTCCCGACGCCATTCCTGAGAAGACCCGGCGCGATCTTGCGCCCATCATCGGCAAGTACATCAAATGAAGCTCATCGTCACCGGTTCGGTCGCGTTCGATTACCTGATGTCGTTTCCCGGCAAGTTCACCGAGCACTTCCTGCCCGAGCACATGCACCGGGTGTCGCTCAGCTTCCTGGTTGACTCCATGGACAAGCGCCGCGGCGGCTGCGCGCCGAACATCGCCTACACCCTGGCGCTGCTGGGCGAGCGGCCGTACCTGATGGCGACCGCCGGCCAGGACGTGGGCGACTACAAGGCGTGGATGGAGGCGGCCAACATCGATACCTCGTTGTTGAAGGTGATCGAGGGCAAGTTCTGCGCCTCGTTCTTCTGCAGCACCGACCAGTCGGCCAACCAGATTGCCTCGTTCTATACCGGCGCCATGGCCAATGCCGGGGAGCTGTCGTTCCGCGCCGTGCCGGGCCTGGAGAACGGCCTGGTGATCATCTCGCCCAACGACCCGGGGGCGATGGTGCAGTACGCGGAAGAGTGCGCGGCGATCGGCCTGCAGTACATCTGGGATCCCGGCCAGCAGTGCGCGCGCATGGAGGGCGACCAGCTCACCGACGGCATCAAGGGCGCGTTCATGGTGATCTGCAACGATTACGAGTTCGAGCTGATCCGCCAGAAGACCGGGATGAGCGAGGCCGAGGTTCTGGTTCACGTGCCGCTGCTCGTGATCACCAAGGGCGAGAAGGGCTGCTCGATCTACACCCGCGACGGGATTACCGACGTGGCGGCCGTGCCGCCGACGCGGATTGAGGATCCCACCGGGGTGGGCGACGCCTTCCGGGGCGGGTTCATGAAGGGGCTGGCGATGGGCGTGCCGTTCGCGGTGTGCGCCCAGCTCGGCAGCGTGGCCGCCACCTACGCGCTCGAGCACCTCGGCGGCACCTCTCATGCGTATACTTGGAAAGAGTTTGTGGAGCGCTACGAACAGCACTTTGGACCCCTGCAGGCATAACACCATGATCCGTACCGTTTTCATCGCCACCAGCACGACCCTGGCCCTGGCCCTGAGTGCCGCCGCACTTCACGGGCAGACGCCGCAAAAGACCACCAACGGCGCGGTCTACACCGCGGCGCAGGCCGAGCGCGGCAAGCAGGTGTTCGGCGAGAAGTGCACCACGTGCCACGAGCCGGCGCGCTTTGCCGGCGCCAACTTCCTGGATTCGTGGGATGGCAAGGTGCTGAAGGAAGTGTGGGACATCGCCAGCGGCACGATGCCGGAGGACAATCCCGGCAGCCTGAAGCCTCAGGAGTACGGCGACATCATCGCGTATTTCCTGCAGCTGAACGAGTATCCGACCGGCGACATCGAGCTGGCCGGCAATCCCGGCGCGATGGCGAACATCAAGGTCGAAAAGCCGAAGAAGTGACCGCGCGGGCCTGGGGCTTGGGACTTGGGGCTTGGGCCGGTGTTGGGCTGCCCTTCAACTATTCCGGTGCGGTCACCGGTTCGACCCGACCAACGGCTTCGTCGGTGGCCAAATCGAGTTCTGCAAGTTCTTCGGTCGTCAGTGCGCGGATCGGAGTCTTGAGGCACTTCTTTGGAACCGCGCGCATCTGAAACGCGAGGGCCACGGAATCGGCGGACAGGCCACCGTCGGACGCCGCGATGAGGGCGGTGCCCGCCAACTTCTCGCGATCGAGATTCGTCGTGAGGGGTACCACCAGGACGGACTGTAGCAACCGCGTCAGAGTGTCGCTCTGCCACACGATGACCGGGCGACGACCGGTCTGTTCCTGCGTCCGGTACGGCCCGAGGTCGGCCCACCAGATTTCGCCCCGCCTCAAGCCAAGTCCTCGCGGTCCAGGGCGGCCGCCCACTCGTCCAGCCCTGCCTCCGCCAGGGCGAGGTCGTCGTCGCCATGGGCCGCGAGCCGGGCAAGATTCCAGCGAGTTGCATCGGGCCGTCGAACGACGATGACGGCCACGCGCTCGCCCGCGCGCAGGGGTAGGGGCGACACCGGCCGAAGGAGGCCGTTCTCATAGAGTGCATCGATAGGGCCCATGGCCGGAGGATAGCACGGGGGCACTCGGGAACGTTCTCGTCAGCCCAACGGCCCGACGTTGAGCCGCGCCGCGCGAGGCAGAATACACTGAGCGCGGTGCGTCGGCTCCAACGCCCGGTTAGACGGTTGGTTTACGAGTCTTGGCCTTTTGATCTCGCTGCCACTGCTCGAAATCGTCATCGGATGACCTGATGACGCGAGATGTCGATGAACCAACGGCAGAGACCACGGAACCCGCCGAGCCGAGACTCTTGCCGCAATGCTTGCAGACTATTGCTCCGGCCCTCACTGACTCCGCACAATATGGGCACGCTCGAAACTGCCCCGAATAGTCCGGACCGAGCAGGATCACGAGCCAGCCCAAGGGACCGATCAGTCCACCAAGAAGGAACCCGGCGAAGACCCGCCCGCGCTTCTGTCCGATCGCAGCGCCGACGAGCGCAAAAACCAGGACCCAAAGCAGGTATTGGATCAGCAAGTCCATGTGTTCAGTCCAAATCGCGAGAACCGTCTCACTAAGGCCGATCGGCATATCGCGGTCGCCCCTGCAAGGCCCGCACCATGATACCGGGCGGCTGCTGCGGCGAAGGATCCGTAGTGTATCGGTCGCGATGCGACCGTAATTCGCGTGAGGGCACCCACCCGACGGGTGTCAGACGGGAGTTCCGTTACCGGCTCATGACGAAACGCCCGCCGCGACCCGGGCGCGGGCGGCGGCCGTGATGCGCGCGTACTTCGCTTGCAGCAGCAGGTACTCCGTCTGCAGCAGCCGGACCTGCGCGTCGTTTAGTTCCGCCGATGTGATGACGCCGTTCTCGTAAGAGACTTGCGCGATCGTCACGCTCTCGCGAGCCATCTCCAGCGCCTTTTCCTGGGTCGCGACCACTTCCGCCGACGCTTCGAGCGCGGTCCAGGCCGACTCGAGTTCGACCCGCGCGTTGTCGGTGGCGTAGCGCAGGCCGTGCTCGGCCTGGCGCATCTGCGACTGCGCCTGGCTGCGGCGGGCCGCCGCGCCCGGGGCGGCAAACAGCGGCACGTTCAGGGCAATGCCGAACGTGTAACTCTGGTTGTCGCGCGACAGGAAGTTGTTCAGCGAGTCCTGCTGGTATTGCATGTTGCCGGTGAAGGCCAGGCTCGGCTTCCACTCGCCCTGGGCGAGGTGCGACGAGTACTCGGCGGCCTGCCGGCGGGCGGCAAACGCCTGGAGGTCGGGCCGCTTCGGCAGTTCGGCGTCGAGCACTTCGCGCGCCTGCCCCACCACCGGCTCGTCGAGCGAGCCTTCGAGCTTGAGCGGCTGCGTCTGCGGAATCGACAGCACGCCGCGCAGCTGCTGCAACGCCCCGTCAACCAGCGCCTTGGCCTGGATGCGGCGGGCCCTGGCATTCGCCAGTTCCACCTCGGCTTGCAGCACGTCGAGGCGGGCCACCGTGCCCGCTTCGAACCGGGCCTTCGCCAGCTCGAGCTGCTTCATGCCCAGTTGCACCTGCTCGTCGGCCACCGCGACCCCGCGTTCGTTCATCAGCGCCGCGTAGAAGGTCTCGACGACCCGATACTCAATCTCCTGGCGGGTCCGATCCAGGTCCAGCTTCGACGCGTCCAGCGACGAGGTGCTGATGCCGTAGGCGTTGTTCAGCCGGCCGCCGGTGTAGAGGGGCTGGCTGATGAACAGTTGCAGGCTGTTCTCGCGGCTGAACGCCGCCTGGAACGTCTGCTCGTTGGGCCCAAACACGCCGGCCGGAATGCGGATCACGGGGAACCGCTGCGACGGCAGGTAGTTGTAGCCCAGGTTGATCTGCGGCAGGAAGTTGGTCTTGGCCTCCTGCACGCGGGCCTGGGTCTCGACGACTCTCTCCTGCGCCACCTTCAGGCCTTCGTTGGCCGACAGCGCGCGTTCCAGCGCCTGGTTGAAGGTCAGCGTGATCGTCTCGGATGGACGAACCTGAAGGTTCGTCCCCTGGGCGAACGCGCTCGTCGCCGACAGCAGCCAGCCGACCATGGCCACCAGCAGCACCACGCCGGCGACCTGCACGGCCTGCGGCACCCGGGCGTTGGGCTCGGTGCGCCACGCCTTGACGCGCTCGACGATGCGGGCGAGCAGCAGGTAAGCAACCGGCACCACCACCAGGGTCAGCAGCGTCGAGGTGATCAGGCCGCCGATGGTGGCAATGGAAATCGGCGCGCGGAAGTCGCTGCCCTCGCCGCGGCCCATGGCCGACGGCAGCATGCCGAGGATCATGGCAATGGTCGTCATCAGGATCGGCCGCAGGCGAATCGGGCCGGCCTTGAGAATGGCGTCCTTCACGCTCAGGCCCTCGCGCACGTACTGGTTGGTCAGGTCCACGAGCAGGATGGCGTTCTTCGTCACCAGGCCCATCAGCATCACCACGCCGATCATCGCCGGCATGCCGAGGTTCTTGCCGGTGAGCAGGATGGCGAGCAGGGCCCCGACCAGCGCCAGCGGCAGCGAGATCATGATCAGGAACGGCTCGAGGAACGACTCGAACTGCGACGCCAGCACGATGTAGATGAAGGCGATCGCCAGCAGCAGGGCCAGCCCCATCGCCGCCGCCGATTCCTGCATCATCTCGACGTCGCCGGCAAAGCCCCACTGGAAGCCCGGCGGCAAGGTGATGCTTTCCATCACCTTCGACACGTCGGCGGTGACGTCGCCGAGCGGCCGGTCGGTGAGCTCGATGCTGATCTTGGCCTGCCGCACGCGCTGTTCGCGGTCGATGCTGGCCGGGCCCACCTCCGGCTCCAGGCGGACGATGTCGCGGGCGCGGACCACGGCGCCGGTCGGCGAGTAGAGCGGCGTCCGCGCGATTGCCTCGAAGTCGTTGCGGAACTCCGGCGCCAGCCGCACGCGGATGTCGTACTCCTTGTCGTCCTCGCGCAGGCGCGTCGGGACAATGCCCTCGACCATGCCGCGCAGTTGCATGGCGACCGTGCCGACATCGAAGCCGAGGTCGGCCGCCAGCTCGCGGTTGACGCGCGCCGCCATCTCGGGCTGGCCGGTCTCGAGCGAGCTGTCGACGTCGATGGCGCCCGGGACGGCCTTGACCTTGGCCACGATCTCCTCGTTCAGTCGCTGCAGCTCCGGCAGGTCGTCGCCGCGCACGAAGACGTTGAGCGGCGCCTCGCTGGGCGCGCCCTGCATGAACTCGGGATCGGCCACGGTCATCTTGAGCAGCGGAATGGCCTTGAGCCGCGTCCGCATGTCGTCCTTGAGGGCCAGCAGGCCGCGCTCGCGCTCGTGCTTCTTGCCGGCCTTGATGCGCAGGGCCGCCTTCATGGGGTTGCCCTCGACGCCGACCGTCGAGAAAATCTGGCGCACCTCGGGCATGGCCTTGACCGTCGCCTCGACCTCGGCGACGTAAGCCACCGTCTGCTCGAACGACGTACCCGGCGGCACCTCGACGTTGACCACGAACTCGCCGCGGTCTTCCATCGGCACGAACTCGGTGCCGATGACGGCGAGCGTCGACATGCTGGCGAAGAACACGACCGTCGCGGTGGCGACGATCTTCCACGGGTGCTCGATCGCCCAGCCGAGCAGCCGGTGATACTGCCGGTCGAGGCGGTCGTAATAGCCGCCCACGCCTTCGAGGAAGCGCCCGAACCGCGTCCGCGTCCGCTCTTCGAGCGGGATGAACCGCACGAAACGGGACGACAGCATCGGGTCGAGGGTAAACGCCACCAGCAGCGAGATGCTGACCGCGAAGGCAATGGTCAGCGCGAACGACTTGAAGAACTGGCCGACCAGGCCGGTCATGAAGCCGACCGGCAGGAACACCGCCAGGATCGTGAAGGTGGTCGCCATCACGGCGAGACCGATCTCCGAAGTGCCGTTCCGGGCGGCCGTCATCGGATCTTCGCCGTGCTCCATGTGCCGGTAAATGCTCTCGCGCACCACCACCGCGTCGTCGATCAGGATGCCGATCACCAGCGACAGTGCCATCAGCGTCATCATGTTGATGGTGAAGCCGATCGCATACATGAAGAAG
>CAYGMD010000194.1:0-8482 GCA_964350785.1 uncultured Acidobacterium sp.
GTCCCTGAAGACCGTGCTCGCGCCGTGGGCCTACATCGCGAGCGTGATTTACCACGACAGCTTCTGGTATCCCGTCCACGGCGCGGGACACATGCGCCAGGCGCTGGCCAGCCCCTGGGGCCGGCTGTTCGAGAACTGGGAACAGCTGACGCCCGACGCCAATGGCTATCCGCAGGTGGGCGAGTCGCCCGCCACGATCACGCGTGCCGGCATGCACGCATTCAAGCAATCAATCGGCATTCTCGGCACCTGCATCGCGGAGGCGCCCGAGTTTGCCAGCCGGAAGCGCCGCCAGCAGGCGAAATCCGAGTCCTGAGGTTCATAAGTCGATGAGCGAGTTCACCATTCGTTCCGAGTCGGTCGACGTCGAGCAGATCATGAAGCAGATCCGCGCCCGCATCCTCGAGAAGCGCGGCGCCGACTACACCGAAGACCAGATCCGCGAGCTGGCCAGCGTGCGGCTCGAGAAGTTCCTGGAGCCGCGCAACCTGCGCTCCGACCTGCTCGAGCAGTTCCGCAAGAGCCGGCCGGCCGTCATCACCGAGCCGCCCACGATCGAGGCGCCCTACGCCTTCGACGACCAGACGCTGTTTGCGTCGCATCGCGCGCCGCTGCGCTTCATGCGCAAGCTGCTGATGCCGATCCTGAAGCTGTTCTTCAACCCGAACGTGCTCAACCAGATCCTCCACACCCAGGCGCAGTTCAACGTCGACCTGCTCAAGCGCGAGTCGCGCCGCAAGATCGAGTTCGATCGCTCGCGGGCGGAATGGAACGCGCTCTACTACGAGGTGCTCCACAACCTGGTGCTCGAAACCACCCGCATGGGCATCGAGGCCCAGAACCTGCGCATGCGCGTCGAGTCGCTGTCGAGCCGCCTCGACTTCAGCGAGCGGCGGGTGCGCGCGCTCGAGGGCGTGGTCCAGTACCGGCCCGAGGTCATCCACGCGCCGGTGCGGCGCGAACACGAAGCCGACGACCCGGCCGCCGCCCCGGCGCCGGCCGGGTCGTTCGAGGGCTTCGTCCCCGCCGGCCAGCCGGCCCAGGGCCAGCCGGGTCAGGGACAGGGCGACGGCACCCGCAAGCGCCGCCGGCGCCGGCGCGGCCGCCGCGGCGGCACCGGTGTGCCCGGCGCACCTGGAATCGGCGGCGGTCCGGCCATGGCCGGGGAGCAGGCCGGTCCACAGGACGGCGAGGCCTTCGAGGCCGGCGAGTCGGACGGGGCGGATGACGGCGAGGGCTTCGACGATGGCGGCGACGTGGGCGGCCCTGAAGAGGCGGGCGGCGGCGAGACCGCTGCGGCCGCCCAGGCCCCGGACACCCGCGGCGAGTCCGCCTCCGATCGCCAGGACCCGGGCGAGTCGCGGCGAGACCTTCCCACTTCCGACGACAACGGCGAACAGTGAAGGTCGCGGTCGTCGTCCAGCGGTACGGCGCCGACATCAACGGCGGCGCCGAGCAGCATGCCCGCTACGTGGCAGAGCACCTGGGCAAGCACGTCCAGGTCGAGGTGCTCACCACGTGCGCGCATCGCGATTACATTTCGTGGAAAAACGAGTTGCCCGAAGGCAAGGACTCGGTGAACGGGATCGCCGTGTACCGGTTTCCGGTCGCCGTCGAGCGCGACCCGATTGAATTCGGGAAGTGGTCGACCACTGTCTTCACCGAGCGCCATTCGCTGCGCGACGAGCTGGCGTGGCTCGACGCTGAAGGCCCGACCAGCCCGGCGCTGATCAACCACATCACGGCGCACCAAGCCGACTACGACTTCTTCATCTTCTTCAGCTTCCGCTACCACCACTCGTTCCACGGCTGCCGCGCGGTGGCGGCCAAGGCGATCCTGGTGCCGACCGCGGAACGCGACGGCGCGCTCGGCCTCGGCCTGTTTCCGCCGGTGTTCCGCGGCATTCGCGCGCTCATGTACAACTCGTTCGAGGAGCGCGCCCTGATTCACGGCGTCTCGAACAACCAGTCCGTCCCGGGCGTGGTGGTCGGCATCGGCTCCGAGATCCCCGAGCGCTCGAACGGCGGCCGGTTCCGCCAGAAGTTCAACATGCGGGATCGCTTTGCGATCTACGTCGGCCGCATCGACGAGAACAAGGGCTGCGTCGAGCTGTTCGACTTCTTCGAGCACTACAGCGCGGCGCTGGTCGACGGCATGCACCTGGTGCTGGTCGGCACGCCGCACGTGCCCATTCCGAAACATCCGCGCATTCACCACCTCGGCTTCCTCGACGACCAGGACAAGTACGACGCGATGGCGGCCGCCGAACTGCTGATCATGCCGTCGTATCTCGAGAGCCTGTCGATGGTGGCGCTCGAGGCGTGGGCGATGGGCAAGCCCGTGCTCGCCAACGCCAAGTGCGACGTGCTGCAGGGGCAGTGCATCCGCAGCAACGCCGGGTTGTTCTACGACAACTTCCACGAGTTCGCCGAGACCATGCGGGCGATCGATTCCGGGCCGAACCTGCAGGCGGCGCTCGGCCGCAACGGGCGGACCTTCTTCGAACGTAACTACTCGTGGCCGGTGATCGAGAAGAAGTACGTCGACATGCTGGAGCAGCTGTCGAAGGAGACCCCGTCGCGGACGATGGAGCCGATGCCCGGATGGTTTGCGCGGCGGCGGCGCTCGCTGCCGGCCGCCGACAGCATCGTCAGGCAGCTGCCGATCGGGCCTTACCGGGAGGTGAGAAGTCAGAAGTCAGAAGTTAGAAGTACGGGAAGTGAGCGGCCGGCGGCCGCGAGCCAGGCACCGGCGCCGGGCCGGCCGCAGGCCCAACGCCCGCAGTTCCAGCCGCGCGAGCCGCGCCGCGATCAACGTCGCGATCAGCGCGGTCCACGGCCGGAGAGTCGGCAAAGGCAAGACTCGCCAAAGCCCCCCGTCGACTCCGCTCAGGGCAGGCCGCAGGGTCCGCGTCCTGAGGGCGGGCGTCCGCCGCTCGACCAGGGCAAACCGCAGGGTGCCCGTCCCGAAGGCGGCAACCGCGGCCGCGATAACCGGCGTGGCGGCCGTCCGCAGCGCCGCCGCCGGCCTGGTGGCGGCAACGGCGGTGGTGGCGGGCAAGGAGCGAAGTAGTGGCGATTGCCATTCACCAGGTGCTCGCCACGCTGGGCTACGGCGATGCCATCGGCAACGAAGTGCTGGGCATCCAGAAGGTCCTGCGCGGGGCCGGGTACGACTCCGAGATCTTCGTCCAGACCGCCGATCCCCGGCTTGAAGACCTGACGCTCGACTACCGCGATCTGGCCGACGCCAGCCATCCCGACAACATCCTGATCCATCACTTCTCGATCGGATCGCGGGCCTCGCGCGTCGCCTATGCGCTGCCCGATCGGATGGCGCTGGTGTACCACAACATCACGCCGCCGGAGTACTTCGTCGACGTGCACAAGATGCTCGTCAAGCTGTGCTACCTGGGGCGCCGCGAGCTGGGGTTCTACAAGGATCGCTGCGACCTGGCCCTCGGCGATTCCGAATACAACCGCCAGGAGCTTCAAGCCATCGGCTTCCCCGTCACCGGCGTGCTGCCTGTCGTCCCCGATTTCTCGCACCTCGGCGGCCCCGCCAACTACATGCAGGCGGCCCAGTACGACGATGGCTGGGTCAACGTCCTGTTCGTGGGCCGGGTGATCCCGAACAAGCGGATCGAGGACGTGATCCGCAGCTTCCATGCCTACAAGCAGTGGTTCAACCCGCGCTCGCGCCTGCTGCTGGTGGGCTCGTACGGCGGGTTCGAGAAGTACCTCTCGATGGTGCAGCAGTTCATTGCCGACATCGGCGCCGAGGACGTGCACTTCCTCGGCCACGTCGCCAACGAAGAGCTCACCGCCTATTACGAGATCGCCGACGTGTTCCTGTGCGCCAGCGAGCACGAGGGCTTCTGCGTGCCGCTGGTCGAGTCGTTCCACATGGGCGTGCCGGTGCTCGCCTACGCGGCAACCGCGGTCCCGGCCACCATGGATGGCGCCGGCGTCCTGTACACCGACAAGGACCCCATGGCGGTGGCGGCGCTCATCAACGCGGTGGTGGACGATCGCGCTCTGTGCCAGCGCATCGTCGCGGGCCAGGATGCCGCGCTCGATCGCCTGGAGGCGAGGGACTTCGATGGCACGCTGCTGTCGTTTGTCGACCAGTTGCTCGCGACCCCGCGCCGGCCGCACCCGCCGGTGGCGTTCGATTTCTGGGACCAAGTCCAGTCGGCGGAGGAGCTCGAGGCGATCAAGGCCTACCGGCCGTCGGCCTTCCTGGCGCTGCCGCCCGCACCATGAGTGTGGCGATCGTGGAACGGCGATGATCGTGAACCAGTGGGTGCCCGCGGCGCACAAGGGCGATGCGATTGGCGACTCGGCCCGCCGGGTCCGCACCCTGCTGCGCGAGCTCGGCCACGAGTCGGAGATCTATGCCCTGACGATCGATGACGAGCTGCGCGGTGACGTCCGCGAGTTTGCCGATCCGGCGGCGAAGCGCGGCGACCTCACGATTTTTCACTTTGCCATGGTGTCGCCTCTGACCGCGGAGTTCGCCCGGTTGCCGGGCGGCCGCGTCCTGCAGTACCACAACGTCACGCCGTCGCACTTCTTTGCGGCGTACGACGCCAACCTCTTCCGACTGACCGCGCTCAGCCGCGAAGACCTGAAGACGCTGGTCGGGCATACCGATGCCGCGCTGGGCGACTCCGAGTACAACCGCCGCGAACTCGACAGCTACGGTTTTACCAACACCGGCGTGTTCCCGATTGCGGTCGACACCGGGCGCATCACGGCGGCGCCGCGACGGCCGGCCCTGGAGGCGGTGCTGCGGACCGACGGGTTCCTCAACTTCCTGTTCGTGGGCCGCATCGCGCCCAACAAGAAGATCGAGGATCACATCAAGCTGGCGGAACACTACAAGCGCTACGTTGACGAGTCGTATCGCTTCATCTTCGTCGGCCGCACCGACGCCGTGCCGCGCTATTTCGACACCATCCAGGCGCTGCTGGCCAAGTACCGCATGCCGCCAGGCCGCTTCCTGTTCACCGGCCCGGTACCCGACGAAGACCTGGCCACCTACTACCGCATGGCGCACGTCTACATTTCGCTCTCCGAGCACGAAGGCTTCTGTGTGCCGCTGCTCGAGGCGATGTCGGCGGACGTGCCGGTGCTCGCCTACGCGTCCACCGCCGTACCCGATACGCTGGGCGGGGCGGGTGTGCAATTCACGCCGAAAGACCTCGAATACGCCGCCGAGCTCCTGGGGGAGCTCGCCTACAACGACACGCTCAGGGCCCAGGTGATAGCCGGACAGCGCGCCCGCCTCGACCATTTTGGCGACGCCCGGATCCGCCGCGAGCTCGAAAGGCTGACATCGTGAAGATTGCATTCATCGTTCAACGCTACGGCGCCGAGATCCTCGGCGGCTCCGAATACCACTGCCGGCTGATTGCCGAGCGCCTGGCCGCCAAGCACGAGGTCGAGGTGCTGACCACCTGCGCCCGCGACTACATCACCTGGGAGAACGAATACCCGGAGGGCAGCGACCGCATCCGCGGCGTCACGGTGCGGCGCTTCAAGAACGCCAAGACCCGCGACATCAACGCCTTCAACCAGTACTCCGACTGGATCTTTCACCACCCGCACTCGCGGGAGGACGAGATGTCGTGGCTCGAGCAGCAGGGGCCGTGGTGTCCGCAGCTGATCGAGTACCTGAACAGGCACCACCGGCAGTACGACGCGCTGATCTTCTTCACCTACCTGTATGCGCCGACGGTGCTGGGGCTGGAGATCGACCCGGCGCGCAGCATCCTGGTGCCGACCGCGCACGACGAGCCGGCCATCCACCTGGGCATCTACCGCGAGATGTTCGCCAAGCCGTCGGCGGTGGCCTTCAACACCGAGGTCGAAAAGAACTTTCTGAAGACGACCTTCGAGTTCCGCGCGGCCGCCGAGGAAACCGTCGGTTGCGGCGTTGACCTGCTGCAGGACCAGGCGCAGCCGGACGAGCCCGAGCCCGAGGACGAGGACGAGATCCACAAGCGCCTGCCGCAGCATCTGCGGGCCCGGGGCGCCCAGTTCCGCCGCCGGCACCGCCTGCAGGGCCAGTTCCTGCTCTACGGTGGCCGCATCGACGCCGGCAAGGGCTGCGAGGAGCTGATCGAGTACTTCACCAGCTACAAGGAGCAGGGCGGCGAGGCCGCGCTCACGCTGATGGGCGTGAAGCTGATGCAGCTGCCCGAGGTGCCGTGGGTCCGCTTCGCCGGTCTGCTGTCCGAACGCGAACGCCTCCAGGCCCTCGAAGCCGCCACCATCGTCGTCGTGCCCTCGCCGTTCGAGAGCCTGTCACTGCTGGCGCTCGAGGCCATGGCGGTCGGCACGCCGATCCTGTGCAACGCCCGCTCGGAAGTGTTGGTGGACCACTGCGTGAAGAGCAACGCCGGCTTGTTCTACGCCAACCGGGAAGAGTTCCTGGAGTGCACCAAGCTGCTGCTGGCCGACGACAAGATGCGCGAGCGCATGGGGCGCAACGGCAAGGAATACATCAAGCGGAACTACCGCTGGGACGTGATCCTGTCGAAGTATGACCGCCTGATCGGGTCGCTGCGCCGATGATCGCCCTGCTGCTTGCCATCGCCCTGGCGCTGCAGTCCGGTCAACGGGCGCCGCTCACGCCGGCCGAGACATTGCTCGAGCCGGCCATCCTGCGCGCGATCGCCGAGCAGCCGCTGACGGCGGAGTCGGCGGCGCAAACGGCGGGGACTGACGGCAACGCCGGCTGGATCCTGCTGACGTGCCGCGAGGGCGAGTGTGGCACCGCGTCGCGGGCCGCGCGCAAGCTGAACGCGCTGGTGGCCGCAAAGAAGATTCCACCACCATCCCGATCGATTCGGGTGGTCTCGGCAATCAAGGAGTTGAAGGCCACCGCGATCACGGCGGCCATTCACGTGGCCGAATCCACGGACCGGCCGTTCCAGGTGGTTCGGGGTCCCTGGTCAACCGCGTCGATCGGCGACGAGATCGTCGACGTCTTCGCCCGCCACGGTGGTTTCGCCGTCGAGACGCGGCCGTTCGAGAGCCTGGGCCAGTTGCCGCTCGATCGGCTTGGCATCCCGACGACGACGATCGTGACCAACGCCTGGACCTCGCGCGATCATGCGGCGGCCACCGCGGCCGCGGCCGCCTACTTCCTGGCCACGCTGCCCAACGACGGCGCCGAAGCGTTGCTATCGCACCTGATGGTGGGCGCGCACGCGCGGGTGGCCGAAGACGGACGCCGGGCGGTGGCACAAATGGGCCCCTCGCAGCGGGCGAGCGCCGACGTGCTGATCCTGATGGGCCAGGCGATCGATCGCGAACAGCGCCGCATCCGCTCGCTCGCGCGGTTCATGCCCTCGCCGCTCGACCCGACGCTGGCCAGCCGCCTCGCCGACATGGAGAAAGGCGTGGCGTCGGTGTGGACCAGCCTCGGCATCACCAGCTCGCCGTTTGTGCCGCCGGCCGAACGCATCCGCGGCCGCGGCGGCGACGACCGTCGCGTGCCCACGCCCGTGGCGGGGGCGACCGGCACGGCCGATTCCGCCGGGCTCAAGCTCGCCAACCACGCCGACGTCGCCTATGAGATCGTCAACTTCATCGACGGCAAGCGCACCATCAGCGACATTCGAGATGCGGTAATGGCCGAGTTCGGGCCGGTACCATTGCCGGCCGTTGCGCGGTACCTCGAGGCTCTCGCCAAGGCAGGCTCACTGACGATCAAGTAACAGGAGTTCAGGAGATCAGAGCAGGGTCTAATTTACTTCTGATCTCTTGATCTCCTGTAAATCGCTTACTCGGGTTCGCCGACGATTTCGAGCTCGTCGCCGTTCTCGGTGGGGCCCGGCTCCGGTTCGGTGCCCGCGGCCGAGGCCTTCTTGCGCCGCGGCCGGATGTCGTACCGCTTGATCATCTCGTTGAGCGTCGTCGGCTTGATGCGCAGCAGCTCGGCGGCGCGCTTCTGGACGCCGCCGGCGGCCTCGAGCGCCGACTCGATCCACTGCCGCTCGTAGGCGACCGTCACTTCCTTCAGCGAGACGCCCTCGGCCGGCATCACCACGTGCGGGACCTGGAATGACGGGCTCTTGCGCACCTGGTCGGGGATCAGCTCGGTGCCGATGCGCTGGCCGGTCGCCAGCACCACCGCGCGCTCGATCACGTTCTCGAGCTCGCGGACGTTGCCGGGCCAGTCGTACTCCATCAGCAGGTCGAGCGCCTCGGGCGCCACCTCGATGTTCTTGCGGCCGTTCTCTTCGCCGTACTTCTCGAGGAAGTGGTGCACCAGCAGCGGGATGTCGTCGCGGCGCTCGCGCAGCGACGGCAGGTGGATGCTGATCACGTGCAGGCGATAGTAGAGGTCCTCGCGGAAGCGGCCTTCTTCCATCTCGTGCTTCAGGTCGACGTTGGTCGCGGCGACGATGCGGACGTCGACCTTGATCGTTTCCATGCCGCCCAGGCGCATGAACTCGCGCTCCTGCAT
>CAYGMD010000195.1:0-8439 GCA_964350785.1 uncultured Acidobacterium sp.
ACCTCGAGACGGTGGCGATTGCCATCGAGACCGCCGAGACCGGGCACCTGGTGTTCGGGACGCTGCACACCACGACCGCGGCCTCGACCGTCGATCGCGTGATCGACCAGTTCCCGCAGGAGCAGCAGGCGCAGATTCGCATCATGCTGTCGGAGTCGCTGAAGGGCGTGATCGCCCAGAACCTGTGCCGCAAGATCGGCGGCGGCCGGATCGCGGCACTCGAGGTGCTGCTGATCAACAGCGCCATCAGCAACCTGATCCGCGAGGGCAAGACCTTCCAGATCCCGTCGATGATGCAGGTGGGGCGGGCCCAGGGCATGGTGGCGCTCAACGACGCGCTGATGGACATGGTGACGAAGAAGCTGGTCGAGCCGCAGGAGGCCTACCTCAAGGCCGTCGACAAGGCGGCGTTCGAGGGCCTGCTGAAGCGGGCGGGCATCGACACCAAGTTCGTGCAGGGCACGCCCAGCTAGCGGACGCGCTTGAGCTTGGCGCGGGAATACACCGCGAACGCCTGGCCGGGCTCCGCGAGTTCGAATACTTCTTCGACTTCGTCGGGGCCGCGCAGCAGGTATGTTTCGCGCGCCCGGTACCCCGCGGGAATGTTCTCGATGCCTTCGGTCGTGAACACGATGGTGCCGGCGGCCGCGTCGAGGTCCTGCGCGTAGGTATTGACGAACCCCTCGACGTGAAACTGGCGCAGCACGATGCGCTGGCGCGCGCGATCGAAGCTGAAGACCCCCTCGTCCTCGTGCTGTTCGCCCTTCGGATTCTTCTCCTGCGGCGGGTAGGTGCTGCGGTTGCGCACGCGAATGAACCGCGACCGCAACGCGCGTTCGTATTCGCGTTCCACCGTGCCCGAGCCCGGCTGGCCTTCGCTCGTGCCGGTCCATTTGCCGATCAGCGCCGCGATGGGACCGAGCGGTTCGGTTGGGGCGGCCTGCTGGGGGACGGCCGAGGCAGCAGGAAAGAGCAGGAGTGCGGCGAGAATCGGTGCGACCGCGCCAAGGGATTTCGTCATGGGTTTGCCTTCAATCGAAGTATCCACCGCTTTGGCCCGGTGTGCGCACCAGGCGATACGGCGCGATGAGACCCACGCGGTTGACATGATATAGCGATGAAACCATACTAATAGCATGTCCAGCACGATGGTGCAGATTCGCAACGTGCCCACCGATTTCCACCGGCGTCTGAAGGCCAGGGCGGCGATGGAGGGGATGTCGATGTCGGATTACATCTTGCGCGAGCTGGGCAAGGCGCTCGATCGGCCCACTCGCGGCGAGGTGTTGGAGCGCTTGCGCGCGCGTGGAACCCGGAAGATGAAGCAGAGCGCCGCCGAGATTATTCGTCTCGAGCGGGACACCCGGTGATCGTGCTCGACGCGTCCGCGCTGGTCGAATTGCTGCTGAACACGGCTGCCGGCGCGACCGTCGCCAATCGCATCGCCGATCCGGCGATGAGCGTTCATGTGCCGCATCTGGCGGACGTGGAAGTCGCGCAAGTGCTGCGCCGCTACGCAAGCAGGGGCGAACTCGACGCGGATGAGGCTGCCGAGGCACTTGACGGCCTTCAGGCGCTGGATCTGCAGCGACATGCCCACGAGCCTCTCCTGGAACGGGTCTGGTCGCTCCGGCAGAACCTGAGTGCCTATGACGCGGTGTATGTCGCGTTGGCTGAGGTGTTGGACACGGTCGTGCTGACCTGCGACGGCCGGCTCGCCCGCGCTCCAGGTCTGAGGCATCGGATTCAGTTGGTGAACGCGTCCGAGTAGCCCCAGGGGAAGAATAGGGCTGTGCTATAATTCGATGTTTCTCACCTCTGCGTCCCCGTCGTCCAGAGGCCTAGGACGTGGCCCTTTCAAGGCTAAAACACGGGTTCGAATCCCGTCGGGGACGCCACACTACTCGAAGCAACTGAAAGTTCCGCTAACCCCTTGAAGATCGGGGAGGTTACGGCGGTTCCAAATTCTTCACCGTCAAAACTCACGCCTTCTGGGAAGACCGCAGTTTGGAGCCTACGCCGCTGATCCAGATTGCCACTGCGCCATAGCCCCGCGCTATCTCGCAAGACGCGATCTGAGCCGGCCAGGGCAATTTCAATATCGAGGTCCGCGCACCGCGACTGCTCGAGCGTTAATTCCGCCTCGATAATCTCGTCGCGGAGTTTGTCTCTCAGCGAAATGTAACTTTGATGGTCGATAGACTTGCTAAAGACAAACGTTTCCTCGAGCACGTCGAGTCGGCGTTGAAGTTCGGAAATACGGAACTCAGCGGCGGCCAGACCTTGAAGAGCAACCTTCTCGCGCTCTACCCAAAGAGCCCTCACTATTTCGTTGAACAACCCCAGGACCGCCGGAGAGGGGCTTAGCTGGCCGAGAAGGTTCAGAAACCTCTCCTGCAGCTTGGGGCCCTGGATACGCACCGAACCACACCCCACGCAGTGGTAGTAGGCATACCGGCCGGAACGACCTCTTGACCCTCGGTGGACAGTTCAAAAGCAGCAATTAATCGACGGGCAAAACCAGCAATTTCGTCGGGCAGCCGAGACAGGTGTGTTTTACTTCGTCCCGTCCTCGGGACGCAAGTCGGTGTGGACTTTGGTGCGCCAGCTGCGTGGTCCGCACTTGAGCACATGCGCGTGATGTAACAGGCGATCGAGCAGCGCCGTAACGGCGGCGGTGTCGCCGAGCAGCTTGCCCCAGTCGTCGACGGGCCGATTCGAGGTCAGCAGCGTGGACGCCCGTTCGTAGCGGCGCATGATCAGCTCCAGGAGATCTTCGGCGGCGGTGTGCGGCAGTTTCCGCATGCCCAGGTCGTCGATGATCAGGAGTGGCACGGTCGCCAGGTCGGCGAGGACGGCCTTGCGGGTGCCGTCCAGCGACGCGTCGGCCAGTTCCTCGAGCAACGTATGCGCTTCGCGATAGGCGACGCGATAGCCCTGTTGAATCGCCGCCCGGCCGATCGCTTGGGCGAGGTGGCTTTTGCCCGTGCCGGGCGGGCCGAGGAAGAGCGCGTCTTCGCGCTGGCCGACGAAGCGGGCGGTCGCCAGCTCGTGGAGCAGGGCCCGATTCATCTTCTTGTTAAAGTCGAAATCGAAGCGGTCGAGCGAGCGGTCCGGATCACGGAAGCGCGCCTGTTTGTGGCGCCGGTCAAACAGGCGGTCTTGCCGCCGCTGCAGTTCGTCACTCACCAGCGTGGCGACGAGATCGAGCGGCGACAGCCGCTCAGTCTGGGCGTGCCGCAGGCGCGCCTCCAGGACGTCGGCCATGCCCGAGAGGCGGAGTTGACGCAAGGCGCGATCGAGTTCGGTCACATTCATGTCGGATCTCCGGTGGTGCGATCGATCAGATCGCGGTAGAGGGTGAGCTGGCGGATGAGCGGATCGACTTGGCGTAACGTCAGCGGTACGGGCGGGCGACGCTCGACGTACTTGCGGAGAAAGCGATAGCTGAGGACGCCGATCTCGATCGCGGCTTTCGCCGCGTCGTCGACGACCGCCGAGCCGTGTTTCCGGGCGAGCGCGAGGACGCCGAGGATCTGCCGGATGCTGTGCGCATGACCCTGTGCGTGGATATGCTGACAGACCGTGCTGACATGGGGGCCGGCGGTGGCGGCGCGGCCGAGCAAGGCGACGGTCGAGGCCGGCGTGCGCGCCGTCCGGTCTGAATCGTGGATCCGATGCCAGCCCCGCGGCGCGCGGAGATGCTCGCGCAGGAGTTGCCCGGTCTGCGGCGCGAGGAGCCGCACGTGGAGATCGTTCCACTGCACCTGCACGCGCTGCCCGATCCAGCCGGGTGGTGCGCCGTAGTACGCGGCCTCGACTTCAACGCAGCCATCGAGATGCACCGTGCGCGCGCCAAAGCGGTAGTACCGAAACGGTTCGAGGGGCAGCGGCCCGAGGGCGGCGCGTTCCTCGGCAAACATCTCGGCGACCTGGCGTTTCGTGGTGCCGTGGATCCGCGTGTCGGCCCAGTTCGTTTCCCAGCGATCGAGGTACGCCTGCGCCGCCTCCAGCGTCTCGAAGCGGAGGCCTTTGAGTGGCGTCTTCTGCGCGTGGCCGACACCGGCCTCGACTTTGCCCTTGCGATCGGGATCGCCGACGCGACACGGCAGCACGACGACGCCATAGTGCGCGAGGACGTCGCGATAGAGCGGATTGAGTGCCGGATCGTAGATGTCGGGCGTCAGCACGCCCTCTTTCAGATTGTCGGGGACGATCACCTTGACCGTGCCACCCAAACGTCGAAAGGCGCGCTCGTGGAGTTCCGCCCAGATCTGCGCGCTCGAGCGCCAGGTCAGGAGGCGCGCGCACTTCCGGGAGTAGCCGAGCGTCAGTACAAAGAGGCGCGCCCGCTTGTACTTACCGGTGCTCGGATCACGCACCATCGGCCCGTCACCGCCGTAATCGACTTGACCTTCCTCGCCGGGTGCGGTCGTGATGACGACGCGCGCCTCGGCCGGCGTCGTGCCGCGCAGCTTCCCGACGAAGCGGCGCACGCTCGCGTACTTCGCGGTGAAGCCGTGATCGTCGACCAGGTCTTGGTAGATCGCGACCGCGTTGCGACCGCGACCCAGGGCCGCCACGATCAGCTCGCGATAGGGTTCACAGGCACTGGCGCTGGGTGCCCGCGCGGGCCGCGAGTCGGTGGACACCTCCGATGGAACAATTGCGGGATTTGCCCCGGAGTCGGTGGACACCTCCGGCGAAATTGCGGCATTTGCCGTCCCTTCGCTGGGACGGCCACGGCCACGCACCGGCAGGCCGGCCGCGCGCATGTACCGCGTGACGGTGGCGCGATCCACGCGCACGGCGGCGGCAATACGACTGACCGTCCATCCCAGCTGCGCCAGGGCGAGGACTTGCTGCTGTTTGGTCTGCTCCAAAACGTAGCTCATGCAGGCGAAGGACATCACGTCCATCACCCGAGTCAACGTCTCGGCGGCCGTCAGTTAATTGCGGGATTTGAAGTGTCGATTAATTGCGGGATTTGGGTGTCCGCCGAGGCTTGACCAACTGCCAGTCAATGGGGCCTCACAAGATGAACAGCGAACGAACCGACGCAGCGGAAAATCCGGATTCTCCCAATGATGTCTCACCCGAGCACCCTTGCGGCTTGATAGGGCAACCTGCGCTGACTGAAACAGTTCCGGCGTTACCAACGCTTCGAAATCCCCACTCTGGCTTACATTCCAAGCCTTGAGCTCGAGCCTGCCAGCGTAGATTGGATTCCGGAGAATCGAATGAGCCGTCTGAAGTGAAAGCCTTTTGTTGGACTTGGTCCGGAGCCCGAGCGCATGAATCTCGGACAGCACGTCGGGGATTGGGACGTGCGCGGCGACCTGCGCGAACGCCCTGCGGAGCATCGGCGCACGAGTCGGATCAATAACCAGGCTCGGGCCGTTCCTGCTGCCACTCAAATACCCAAGGGGCGCAACGTGGACCCACCGGCCCCGATGTAACGCGGCGAGCATCCCCGCCCTTGTTCGATCCGCCTTTACATGATTTGGGCTTGAGCTCCGGAAGAATCATGACCCCTCAAACGGCGATTTCAGCCGATCGAGCCACTAAGTTGGTCCTCACAGCGAAAGCTGCTTACAGGTTCTTTGAACAAATGGAAGACGCAACAATTGCAGTTGAGGATGCTCTTGAAGGAGACACGGCCTTAGTCAAGGATCTAAAAACAATCCTCACTGGAACAAGCAAGCCGAACGCAAACGAAACTGGGTGAGCCGGTTCGACTCACCCAGGCAGTTGAGCTCTGGCCGGTGCTATTTCTTCAGCGGTGCGATCTTCGTGCCCAGTTCCCGTTTGATGGAGTTGAATGGATGGTACCGCTGCATTACGACCGCCGATAGAGCCCCCTCAGACCATGCATCCTGGAGGAGATTCGTCGGCCACTCCTTGCTGCCTTTTAAAGCTTGCAGGCCAATGATCGTTTCGGTAAGTGCCTGCTCATACCAGTTGTGGACAGCATCGGTAACGATGTCACGCAATCCCGGAACTGCCCCTTGCTCTTTCGTGTAAATTTCGACCCAGTGGTTCACCATGTCTGTGAACACACGAAAGTCGGCGTTGATTTTCAGAAGGTGCTGCTCCTCGAGGTATCGAGCCGCCTTGTCTTCAATCTCTCCCTGCTCCCTGGTGCCATTCTTAACGCTCACCCAGAGCGCCTTCGGGAACATATCGGGCCGGGCCTCACGGCCGGGTTGACCGTCGGCCTTTAGGAAGGTCGCGTAGATGCCACCAACTGCACCACCACTGCCGGCGTTACCGCCACCGCCTCCATCTTTACCTACGCGAGCGTCGTCCTTGCCGAGTCGACCACCGGCGTTTGGTGTCGGCTCACCAATTTGTAAAGGCCCAATACGCGCCGGTTTGTAGCGACTGATCTTAAACAGATCCAGCATCACCTTAAGGCGTTCTCGAATGGATTTTGAATGATCCGTCTCGGCAACGCGTGAAGCAAACTCCTCCATATGGGCGGAGATTTCT
The DNA here is from genome assembly GCA_964350785.1 of uncultured Acidobacterium sp. Classification (GTDB taxonomy): domain Bacteria; phylum Acidobacteriota; class Vicinamibacteria; order Vicinamibacterales; family UBA2999; genus 12-FULL-67-14b. Next base: position 6,493 of record CAYGMD010000195.1, read on the forward strand.
GCAGGCATCGCTTCCCGAAATTCTGCGGCCCAGTCTGACCAGGGCAATCTCTGACTATTCAGCAGCAATTCGGTTCGCGCCGTATTCGTGGTCAGGCGAGCGTCTTCCCGCGCATATGGCTCAACATAGATGACCACTTGCCGATAACCGAAAATGATCCCGAACTGCTGTAACCGACTCTGCCCAGAACGGCCGCTGACGAGTTCATACAGTTCATCTCGATACAACGCCGCAATATGACCCGCAGATTCGATAAATCCAGAATTGCTACCCAGGGCTGGTTCATCCTTTAGGATCCACCAGCGGACCCGTGCTCCAGAGAGCTCCACAATGCCGCTGGACTGCTTGTGTTGCTCCAGGTAGGCGGCCTGCCCGATCAGGGTCCGTAGCACGTTGACATCAGAATTCGAGCGTGGCTGTTCCCATCCTTGCCGCGCCTTGATGACAATACCCTCGGGAATTTTGAAGTATCGACTGTTGATATATTTCGCAATCCACGTAGAGGGCGATGCCGCCTCTGGGGGAGCTTTCATCGTGTCCTGATCGGGAGAATTGCCGAACAGAATGATTTTCGTCCCATGTTCACCGATGATCTCTGGCTTTACGAGGTCCTCGAGCTCTGCCCAATGGCCGAACGTGCCGTCATCATGCTGAATCTGGCGCAAACCGTATTGCTTGGTTTCCGGATTACGCCAAAGGTGAATCATGTTGCCCCGTCCCTCTTTCCAGGACAGGTAGATCAAACCTGCGTGGTTGCGAGTGGCTGCAGCTACCTTCGCACCAACACCATAATTCCCATCACTCGACTGAATTGAACTCGAAGAGGAAAGTTGGTTGATGTATTGGCGCATGTCCTCGCCGCTCATGCCGCAGCCGGTGTCCGTGATACTCAGCTTAAAGGTAGGGTGATCACCCAGTTCCAGCGACAGCCAATCAACGTCCCAAACGATCTGCCCGGTCTTGTCGGGCGTCTGTAAGATCGCCTCGATAGCGTTTTGAGTGAGCTCGCGGAGAAACTGAAGGGGATGGCAGTCCTCGCCGAGACGATCCAGGAGGAAACCGACATCGTGGACTTGAAGCGGAAGGGTATTCTCAGCCGAAGTGGCAGGCATGGACTATCTCCAGTTGCCCCTCAGCGGTCCCAGTGACGACCTTAGGGCAGGATGGCCCACCGGCGGTTCCGATTTGTGCAGGTGGCGAAATTGCCAGCGACACTCCTCGGACAGTCGATGGAAGAGAGACTCATAATCGCAGGAACCCCCTCGCCCGTCAAACCTAATCCGAGTCGATCAACCGAACCCAATCGAGGTAAGCTTTCGCCCCATGCCGACATCGACAGGGCTTTTAACGCCAGAGGAACAGCAAAAGGCCATCCGGTGGCTGCAGGAGCAGGGTGCGAATTCACCCTGCCCCTCGTGCCATAACCCGAATTGGTCGATCTCCGACATGCTCGTAATAGCGCCCCAATTCTGGAATGGTGGCGTCAACCTCGGCCCAGGTATACCGCTGGCGGTAGTCGTTTGCGTTCGTTGCGGATTTGCGCGGTTCCACAGTGCGATTCGGATGGGATTGGTTACACCTGAAGTCGGCGCACCGAAGAAGGGCTCAGAGAAGGTGGACCATCGTGGCTGATGTTCCTAATCAAACCAGTGCGGTGGGCACCCAAGTGCAAGGAAACATACTGCCGGCCGGGGCACCAGGAGCCCAGGCCCTTGAAATTGAATGGGTTCCGAGCAAACTGAAGATGATTCAGATTTCCTCCGGCGAGCTCGATGCGGTTCTTTCCTCGTCAGCGTCGATTCATATTGGCTTTTTGGGGATCAGCCTTGGGGGATTGGTTTCACTGGGAAGCACCTTGGCGACCGTGCCCATTTCAAACCCCTCCGCCTATGTGCGTATTCCGGCCCATCGTGAACACTCATTCCGTTTCAACGTGAACACCGATTC
>CAYGMD010000196.1:0-8420 GCA_964350785.1 uncultured Acidobacterium sp.
CGTCAAGAACGCGCTGGTGATCGGCGCCGACGTGATGTCGAGCATCATCGACTACACCGATCGCGCCACGTGCGTGCTGTTCGGCGACGGCGCCGGCGCCGTGGTGCTCGGGCCGTCGGCCGATCCCAACGTCGGCATCCTGGATTTCGAGCACATGATCGACGGCAGCGGCGGCGCCGCGTTGTGCATGCCCGCGGGCGGCAGCCACATGCCGGCGTCGCACGAGACGGTCGATCAACGCCTGCATTACGTGAAGCAGGACGGCCAGACCGTGTTCAAGTTCGCCGTTCGCAACACCGGCGAGATCTGCGAGCGGCTGCTGAAGCGCAACAACCTCACGGGCGAGGATCTCGACCTGTTCGTCTCGCACCAGGCCAACAAGCGCATCATCATGTCGGCCGCCGAGCGCATCGGCATGCCGGAAGAGAAGGTGGTGATCAACATCGACCGCTTCGGCAACACCACCGCCGCCACCATTCCCCTGGCCCTGAACGACGCGGTCGAAAGCGGCCGGCTGAAGAAGGGCCACCTCATCATGCTGACGTCGGTAGGGGCCGGGTTTACGGTGGGTTCGCTGCTGGTCAGGTGGGGTCTCGAAGCTCCGGTCAAGAATTCATGAAGCCTGTTTTTGGGCCGAAACAGAGCAGTTTGGCGGGTGATTCTCTCGAACTGGGCCGTAAGTACAAGTGCAATATGGGTTTCTACCGACTGTTCCGTTTTGGCAAAGCACAGTGATGTCTCAAGACAAGACAACGTTGTCCAAGTGTCGATGCAATAGCAATTTACAGGCTGCAGACCGACAACTAGACGTGAAATGACCTATTACGGCACACTGTCGCGATGGCGCGCATGACACCAAACATACTTGTTCTCTGTGTCGCCTGGAGTGTTAGACTCTCCGAGACTGCGGTGGATCGTTCGGCCAATGTTGGGCTGGACAATTTCGTTGCCGAGCAACCATGAAGTTCAGAATGCGACATCGCTTCGTCGTGATGACCGCCCTGGCGGCGTGGCTGAGCACCGCGGGGGCCGCGTCGGCTCCACGGGACAAGCTCGATCTTGCGCTTCGCGACGGCAAGGCATTGGGTCACACGCAGCGCGTCATCATCAAGGCCACGCCTGGTGCCGACGCTCGTCTGCGCCAGCTTCTGGCGGCCCGTCGTACCCGGATCGAGGCCGAGCTTCCCATCGTCGGCGCGATGACGGTCACGCTGTCGTCCGCCGATCTCGTCGCCGTGTGCGAACAGAGTCCGGTGGTGCGTTCCTGTTCCATCGACGGCGAAGTCACTTCGCTTGACAATGGCGACTTCAGACACAGCCGTGCGAGGGGAGATCAGGAGCCGGCGCCATCCACGTTAGCGACAAGCACCATGCTTGGCACGCTCGGCCTGCCGTACGCCGGCGCGGGCTCGGGAACCACGGGCGGAGATGGTGTCACGGTGGCGCTCATCGACTCCGGCATTGACCCCACGGTGTTCGCGGGCCGCATCAAGGAATTCCGCGACTTCACCACGGGCGCCGTCAAACCCGACGACTACGGTCACGGCACACACCTGGCCGGCCTCATCGGTGGCAACCAGAAGCCGGCGGATGCCGAGTATCAGGGCGTCGCACCAGGTGTGGACTTCGTTGCGCTCAGAGTGCTCGATCACGAAGGTAAGGGCTTCACGACGGATGTCATTGAGGCGATCGCCTTCGCCATCGAGAACAAGGGCGGCCTGGGCATCGACATCATCAACCTGTCGCTGGGCCACCCCATTTACGCTCCCGCCGCCGAGGATCTCCTTGTCCAGGCGGTTGAGGAGGCCTCGAGGGCCGGGATCATCGTGGTGGTCTCCGCCGGCAACTTTGGCGCCGATCCCACGGGCAAGCTTGGTTACGCCGGTATCACCTCGCCGGGCAATGCGCCCTCGGCGATCACGGTCGGCGCTGTGGACCATAAGGGAACCCTGACGCTCGACGACAACCGCGTCACCGACTACAGCTCGAGTGGCCCGACGTGGTACGACGGCTTCGCCAAGCCCGATGTGGTGGCGCCGGGGCATTACCTGGCCTCGGAAGTGGCGGCAGGCAGCACGCTCGCCACCATGGTCGCCGACCAGCATCCCGAGTGGCTCGTCACGGCGCCGTCCGAGACCAAGCAGTTCATGCACCTGTCGGGCACCAGCATGTCAACCGCGGTCACCACGGGTGTGGTGGCGCTGCTCAAAGAAAAGCGTCAGGATCTCACGCCCAACCTCGCCAAGGGTCTGCTCCAGTACACCGCCATCCCGCTCAGAAACGACCGCGGTGGGTTCTACAGCCTGCTCCGTCAGGGAACCGGCGAAGTGAACGCCGCCGGCGCGCTCTCCCTGGCTGGCGCCATCAAGTCAAACGTTCCCACGCTGGATCCGCTCGACGCGAATGCCTCGGCAACATGGTGGGGCCCGAACAGGCGGTCGTCGCTGATTCAGACGACCCAAATCGGCGGCCGCACCTACGCCTGGGCCAGCAACATCGTCTGGGGCAATAACATCGTATGGGGCGACACGGTCTTCTACAACCTGCCGATTTGGGGTCTCAACATCGTGTGGGGCGACAACATCGTGTGGGGCGACAACATCGTCTGGGGCAATGGCCTGACGATTGGCCACAACATCGTCTGGGGCAACAACATTGTCTGGGGCAACAACATTGTCTGGGGCAACAACATCGTCTGGGGCAACCGGCTCGTCTGGGCGACGAACATCGTCTGGGGTGACAACCTTCTCGGCGTCAAGGCTGCCGGCGACGACAACATCGTGTGGGGCAACTTCGGCCAAGAGAATATCGTTTGGGGTAATTTCGATGGCGCCAACATCGTCTGGGGCAACCTCTTCGATGACAATATCGTCTGGGGCAACTCCGATGACAATATCGTTTGGGGCAATGTCGTGCTGACGTCCGGAAAGGGAGGCAAGTAAATGGAGAAGATGCCTTACCAGCCGGCCCTCGATCGCGCGATGGACGCGACATCGGCAGTCACCACGGCCACCACCAGCGACTGGCGTTCGGGCCTGCCTGTGCTGGCCGGCTCGAACTTTACCCTTCGCGAACTGCGCATCGACGACGCGCCGTCGCTGCTGGCGATGCTGACGACCGAGGAAGTGGCGCGCTTTATCTCGCCGCCGCCGACCACGGTCGAAGGTTTCGAACGCTTCATCGCGTGGACTCATCGCGAGCGGCTGACCGGCAACTACATCTGCTTTGGCATCGTCCCGCAGGGCATGGACCACGCCATCGGCCTGTTCCAGTTGCGCTCGCTCGAGCCGGGCTTTGCCTCGTGCGAATGGGGCTTTGCCATGGGCTCGCCGTTCTGGGGCACGGGCCTGTTCGCCGAAGGCGCGCGCCTGGTGGTGAATTTCGCGGTCGACCTCGTCGGCACGCAGCGCCTCGAGGCGCGCGCGGCCGTCGCCAACGGCCGTGGCAACGGCGCCCTTCGCAAGATTGGCGCGGTGCAGGAAGGCGTGCTCCGCCGCTCGTTCCTGCGCAACGGCCAGTATCACGACCAGGTGCTGTGGTCGATCCTCGCCGAGGACTGGCGCTTGCAGCGCCTGGACCTCCAGCCGGTGATCCTTCACTAAGACGCGACGCTCGTAAGTACGTTAAGGCCCGGACGCCTCCAGGGGGTGTGCGGGCCGTTTTTTTGTACACGAAGGCCACCAAGCGTGGTTCTGTCGAGGGCGCGAAGAGATACCGTGAACGTTGCTGATTTCGACTTCGACCTTCCCGACGAGCTGATTGCGCAGGACCCGCCGGCCGAGCGCGGCGCCTCGCGGCTGCTGGTGCTCGACCGCGCCAGCGGCCGGGTCTCGCATCACCGGTTCGCCGACCTGCCGTCGCTGCTGCGCGCCGGCGACCTGCTCGTGGTCAACGACACCAAGGTGTTTCCCGCCCGCCTGATCGGCCATCGCCTGCCCGGCGGCGGCGCCGCCGAGTGCTTCCTGGTGCGGCCGACGGGCGCCGGTGACGAGTGGGTGGCCCTGGTCCATCCCGGCCAGCGGCTGCGCGAAGGCTCCCGGATGGTCTTCGCCGCCGGCGAACGCCGCTTGAACGCCGAGGTCGTGAGCATGCACTTCCACGGCCGGCGCACGGTGCGGCTCTGGACCGACGATGGCTCGAGCGTGCGCGAGGCGATTGATGCCATCGGCCACATCCCGCTGCCGCCCTACATCAAGCGCGACGATGCGCCGGCCGATCGCGATCGCTACCAGACCGTCTTCGCCCGCGACCGCGGCTCCATCGCCGCGCCGACCGCCGGCTTGCACTTCACGCCGGCGTTGCTGGACGCACTGGCCGGGCGCGGCGTCGAGCGCGTCGCCGTCACGCTGCACGTGGGCTACGGCACCTTCCAGCCGGTCCGCGTCGAGCGCGTCGAAGATCACCAGATGGAGGCGGAGCATTACGAGGTCTCGGCCGGCACGGCCGCGGCGCTCACGGCGGCGCGGCGCGAGGGCCGCCGCATCATCACTGTTGGCACGACGTCCACGCGCACGGTCGAGTCGCTGGCCATCGACGCTGACGGCGTGGTCCAGCCCGGGCGCGGCGAAACCGCGCTCTTTATTCATCCCGGCTACCAGTTCCGCCTGGTGTCGGGCATGGTGACCAACTTCCACCTGCCGCGGTCCTCGCTGATCATGCTGGTCTCGGCGCTCGCCGGGCGCGAGGCGGTGCTGGCCGCCTACCGGACCGCGGTCAGGAAACGGTATCGGTTCTATAGTTACGGGGACGCGATGCTGATCCTATGAAACTGCCATACGAAGAATTCGATCTCTCGGGCGTGAAGACGTATCCGCTGCGCTCGCGCGAGAGCAAGGTGACGCTGGCGCAGTTTGCGACGCCCTACCAGAAGGGCGGCGGCGTGGACGGCCTGCTGAAGACGCTGCCGTCGCTGCTGGCCTCGGCCGATTTCAAGGCGGTGGTGCAGGCGTTGCTCGCCGCGCGGCAGGGCGGCCGCGCCATCATCTGGGGCCTCGGCGCGCACGTCCTCAAGACCGGGCTGTCGCCCGTGATCGTCGACCTGATGGAGCGCGGGTTCGTATCGGCGGTGGCCACCAACGGCGCCGGCCTGATCCACGACTTCGAGATCGCGTTGTCGGGCGCCACCTCCGAGGACGTGGATGCGACCCTCGGGCCCGGCACCTTCGGGATGGCCGAAGAGACGGGCACGCAGCTGAACCAGGCCATCATCGACGGCGTCGCCGCCGGACTCGGCCTGGGGCAATCGGTGGGCCGCTACCTGGCGGATCGCCGGGTGCCTTTCGCCCAGATCAGCATTGCCGCCGCCGCCCATCGCCTGGGCATTCCCCTGACCGCGCACGTGGCGGTCGGCACCGACATCATCCACATGCACCCGCGCGCTTCGGGCGCGGCGATTGGCGAGGGCAGCCTCCGCGACTTCAAGTACTTCACCTCCTCGGTGGCCCGGCTCGAAGGCGGCGCGTTCCTGAACTGCGGGTCGGCGGTCATCCTGCCGGAAGTGTTTCTGAAGGCGGTCGCGGTGGCCCGCAACGACGGCCGCTCGCTGGCGGGCCTGACGACGGTGAATCTCGACTTCCTGCGGCATTACCGGCCGCTTACCAACGTGGTGTCACGGCCGACGGCCGGCACCGGCAAGGGGTATTCGCTGACCGGGCACCACGAAATCATGCTGCCGCTGCTGGCGGCGGCCCTGATTGAGGGCGCTTAGGAGGCGGGTTCGCATCAAGATCTTGCCGGGTCTGGCGGGCCTGAAGTACCATCAAAGATTCGTGCCGGAGTAGCTCAGCCGGTTAGAGCACGCGTCTCATAAGCGCGGGGTCGGCAGTTCGAGTCTGCCCTCCGGCACCACCCCTTCCAGGCATCCGCGGGAATCCGATCAGGGTTCCCGTCAGCTACGCGTTCCGTCCCCGAACGTGGCGTCACAGCCAGGGCCGAGCCGGGATGCGCATCGTATGCATATGATCAAGGACGGTTCAGGAACCTGATGTCCCCTCTGGCTGACCGGGTCCGGCGCTATGCCGTGCAGCACTCGCTGTGGCCGGCCGAGGCCCGCGTGGTTGCCGCGGTGTCCGGCGGCTCCGATTCGGTCGCGCTGGTGTTCCTGCTGCGGCAACTGGCCGCGAACGGGGCATGCCACCTCGCCGGCCTTGCGCACCTGCACCATCACATTCGCGGAGCCGAGGCCGATGCCGACGCCGTGTTTTGCCGTGCCCTCGCCGGGCGGCTGGGCCTCCCGTGCGTCGTCGGCGACGCCGAGGTGCCCGCGCTCGCGCGCCGCGCGGGCGTATCGCTCGAAGTCGCGGGCCGCGACGCGCGTCAGCAGTTCTACGCCGAGGCGATGACGACGCTCGGCGCCGGGTGCGTCGCGGTCGCGCACACGCGCGACGACCAGGCCGAGACCGTGCTGCTACGCCTGGCGCGCGGCGCGGGCGCCGCGGGCCTGTCGGGCATGGCGCCGCGCCGTGATCACCTGGTGCGCCCGTTGCTCGAGGTGTCGCGGGCCGAGCTGCGTGAGTATCTCGAGGCGATCGGCGAACGGTGGCGCGAGGACCTCACCAACGCCGACTGCGGCATTCCGCGCAACCGCATTCGCCACAACGTGCTGCCGCAATTGCGGGAGCTGAACGCGCAGGCCGATGCCGCCCTCGCGCGAGCGGCCGGCCTGCTGCGGACCGACGCCGCGTTCCTCGATGGTCTTGCCAACGAAGCGGCCGTCCGGCTCGTCAGAATTTACGAAGGCCCGCCTTCGCGGCCGGAGGCGGCTTCGGCGAGGTCTCGCCGTAGCTTGCTTGACGGTTCGCGAGCGGAGGCGGATGCCAAAGGTGCCAAAGGTGCCGAACGAGTGACGATTGATGCGCCCGGGCTGGCGCAGTTGCCGCTGGCGCTGGCGCGGCGGGTGGCGTTGCGGGCGCTCGAAACTGCCAACCCCTCGCGCGCGTATGGCTTAGAAGAGGCCGAATTGCTCTGTGAGGTGGCTGCCGGCGGTGCCGGCGCCAGCCTCGCAGGCCTCGACATGGAACGTTTTGGCGCCGCGGTTGTCTTAGTTAATAGGCAGGTGCCAAAGGTGCCAAGGGCGCCAGGGGTGCCCGATGTGGAGTCCGGCTTCTTGACCACCGTAGCCTCGGCGGAGGTGGTTAGCCGGACCACGCCGCGAGCCGAAGCCTTCGAACTCCAGCTCGACATCCCCGGGGCCGTTGACGCGCCGCACGGGCGCTGGACGCTCAGTGCCAGTGGTCCCGTTCCGCGGCACGAGGCGGCGATTGCAGCGGGACAGGTAATGGTGGATGCCGGCACCTTGAGCCGCAGCCTCATCGTCCGGCCGCGTCGGCCGGGCGATCGTCTGCACCCTCTAGGGGCCCCCGGGCGCAAGAAGGTGCAGGACGTGTTCGTGGACCGGAAAATCCCGCGGGACGAGCGTGACCGGGAGCCCATTGTGACCGATGAAATGGGCCGGATTGTGTGGGTGGCGGGGCAGGTTTTGGCCGCGCCCTTCCGGGTGACCCCGCTCACGACGACCGTGGTAGTCTTGACCCTGAGGCGCCAGTAGCGCCTGGAGGTAGTGTTGAACACGACAGTAAAGAGCGTCGTTTTCTGGGTGGCGATGATCGTGCTGGTCGCCCTGGTCTGGAACTTCTCGTCGCGCCTCCAGCGCCCCGAGTCGGATTTCAGCTTCAGCGAGTTCGTCTCGTTGGTCGATTCGGGCCAGGTGGCGCGCGTCAAGATCACGGGCAACGAGCTGACCGGCTTGACGCAGGCCAAGGAAAGCTTCCGCACCTACATCCCGTTCCAGTACGAAGGCCTCGTCAACCGGCTGATCGAGAAGAAGGTCATTGTCGAAGCGAAGGAGCCGACGGCCTCGCCGTGGGCCGCGCTGCTGCTGTCGTGGGCGCCGATCCTGCTGCTGATCGGCTTCTGGATCTTCTTCATGCGCCAGGTGCAGAGCGGCGGCAACAAGGCGCTGTCGTTCGGCAAGAGCAAGGCCAAGCTGTCGTCGTCCGCGCAGAAGAAGGTCACGTTCCGTGACGTCGCCGGCGCCGAAGAGGCGAAGAGCGAGCTGCAGGAGATCATCGAGTTCCTCAAGGAGCCGCAGAAGTTCCAGAAGCTGGGCGGCCGCATCCCCAAGGGCGTGCTGCTGATGGGCCCGCCGGGCACCGGCAAGACCCTGCTCGCCCGGGCCGTCGCCGGCGAGGCCAACGTCCCGTTCTTCTCGATCAGCGGTTCCGACTTCGTCGAGATGTTCGTCGGCGTCGGCGCCTCGCGCGTGCGCGACCTGTTCGAACAGGGCAAGAAGAACGCGCCCTGCATCATCTTCATCGACGAGATCGACGCGGTCGGCCGTCATCGCGGCGCCGGCCTCGGCGGCGGTCACGACGAGCGCGAGCAGACGCTCAACCAGCTGCTGGTCGAGATGGACGGCTTCG
>CAYGMD010000197.1:0-8420 GCA_964350785.1 uncultured Acidobacterium sp.
GGCAACATCGGCATCGGTGGCCGCGGCAGCGGCCTCGCCAGGACGGTGGATCAACGGAACGTTCGGAAACGGCGTTTCCGCCGTTGGCGGTGTGGGACCGGCAGCGACCATCGAGCCAGTATCTTACCGCCTTGGGGGGCATCCGGCCGAGTCGGACCTCGGTGAGGGGACCGACCGCAGGCGACACCAGATGACGCAGGGGACATACGCCCCTGCGTCACCCGGACGAAATCGGCCCCAGCTAGCGCTTGGTCGATTCGTAAATCGTCGCCGCGCCGCCCCCGATGGCGGCGCCAATCAGGGCGCCCTTCTTGCCACCGATGAGGCCGCCGATGCCGGCCCCGCCACCGGCGCCGCCGCCGATGATCATGGCCGTCTTGCCCCACGAACGGCCTTCGCGCCGGTCGTCTTCGCGATACACGACGCGCTCGCGCGTGGCGGCCGGGCGCGCGACGGTGCGCGTGCGCCGCACCGGCATCGACACGACCTCCGAGGCCACGGGCCGCGGCGGGTAGTACGCGGGCTGCGGCGCGTAGTAGACCGGCTGACCCATGGCCGGCGCGCCCTGGACCGGCGCGCCGGTGTAGGCCACGGTCATGGCGTACGGGTTGTTTGGGTCCACACCGGTCACCGGCCCGGCTGCCGGGCGCGCGAACGCCGAAACGCCCAGTGCGACTGCGCCAGCCGTAAGTCCACCGATCGCCGAGCCGAGGATTGTTCTCAACATGATGTGTGTCTCCTGCCCTGATGCATTACAAGGCACGTGCCATCAATTGCCGCGGAGAAACGACTTGAAGTGAGGACGAATACGGGACGCGCGTGAGGGAATGGCCGCGCGAATGTGCCGCGAACAGGACAGCTCAGCCGTCTTTCGACAGCGCTACATCGGGAAGGTCATGCCTTCTTTGACGACGTCGGGACGATCGATCTCGGCGTTGCTGTTGTTGATGTGGATGAACCACAGCTTCGCTTTCGCGCCCTGGAGCAACTCGCGGGTGCGGCTCATCAGTGGATGCGGCACTTCCTCGATCGGCCGGTTCAGCTCGGTCGCCGAGGCAAAGGTGCCGTCGAGAAACGCGTAGTCGACGGTATCGGCCAGCGCCCGGATTCTGCGATCCCATTTCTCCCAGCGATCGATGTCGGGAATGAACAGCGCCGAGCGATTCGGGCCGGTGATGCGGAAACCGACGGTGTCGGAAAACTCGTCGCGGTGCGGCACCTTGAACGCGGTGACGCTGACGCCGCCGTCGAGCGTCACCGGCTGGTCGTACGCCACCGCACGCAACGCGATGTTCGGGATCGACACGAGCTGGCTCCACGGCCCGTTGGCCCGCAGGTACGCGCCCATCCGCTCGGTGGCATACACCGGCACGGCGGCCGCGTTCACGGATTCGCGGCCCAGGAACATCAGCCCCGTGTAGTGGCCCATGTGCGCATGCGTCAGGAAGATGCCGGCCGGCAGCCTGCCACCGGTCAGCCGCTGCAGCTGCGCGGGAAAGTCAGGGGTCGCGTCGAACACGTAGGCCGCGCCCGTGGCCCGGTTGATCAGCCCCAGGCTCGAGACTTTCTCCGCCGCGCGGCGGCCGGCGCGGATCTCCTGGCAAATGGGCCGCTCGCATCCGAGTTGCGGGATACCACCGTCCTGCGCCGTGCCCAACACGACGAGCTCCCAGCCCGCCGATGGCTGCGCCGTGACGGCGGCGGCCACGACCATCAGCAGGGCCGCCAACACAGCCCACACCCTTGGCCCGCCTACGCTCGCGCTCGATTTCTGCGCGAGCTTCGGCGAGGTCTCGCCGTAGCGGCCTTCGGCCGCGGAGGCGGACACCTTAGGCACCTTCCTCAAGGAACGATGGCCCATAAGAACGTCACGCCGACCGACAGCCGGAAGAAGCCAAAGCCGTCGGGCCGCTGCAGGTCAGGATGCTCGGCGAACGACTTGAAGTACCGCGCGTCGCCTCGGAAGGCGACCATGTCATTCATCGTGTAGAAGACGCCGCCACCGGCATTGACGCCCAGGTCATAGGTCTTGGCGGCCCGGGTACAGGGAGCGTTGCAGCCGTCGATCTGCATGATGCCCACGCCGGTCGACACGAACGGCCGCAGGCGGCCGCGCGGCTGAACGAAGCTGGCGTTGAACATGTAGGTGGCAATGTCGAGTTCCTGCACGCCGGCGCCGGCATCGGCCGCGTAGCCGAAGTCGAACTCCGCGCCCCAGCCGTTGTATTCCTGCACCGAGACGGCCACCCCCGGGGTGAACACCGAGCTGGTCACGTCGCCGCCGGCGGCCCAACCGGCCTGGCCGGTGAGGTAGCCATGGAACGCGTCCATGCTGGACTGCGCACTGGCGCTGGTCGCGCCTGCCAACACCAGGGCCACGACGCCGACTCCCAACATCCTCGTCATCACATCTCCTCGCATCCGCCGCCGGCCGGCGCGCCCGTGAACAGCCGCTGCCCCTCGGTCACCAACCACTGGCGCGCATCCTGGTGCCGCGGGCACACCGCGCGCACGTGCCGCCAGAAACGGGGCGAGTGGTTCAGCTCGCGCCGGTGCATCAACTCGTGCAACATCACGTACTCGCGGACGAAGTCCGGTACCAGGATCAACCGCCAGTTCAGGGTAATGCCGCCGGCCGCCGAACACGCGCCCCACCGCGACCGCTGGTTGCGAACGGAAATCCGGGTGACGGTGATGCCGTGCCCATCGGCCAGGGCCCGCAGGGCCGGCGGCAACTCGCGCAGCGCGCGCCGGCGCAAGCGCGCTTCCTCGGGGTGCACCACGGCGGGCCGCGCCCGGCGCGAGGCCCGCTGCCCTTCGACCCACGCCTGGCTCTGTTCCGCAAACGCCAGGGCCTCGCGCTTCGATCCCCAGCGCGGCAGCGTCACCCGCAACGTCCCATCGTCCAGGACGCGGAGGATGTAGCGCCGGGCCCACCGATGGCGCACGAACACGGTGGGAGCCACGCGAAATGGCAAGTCCAACTGCATGAGACGCCCTAAGAGTAACAGTCCGCCTTCGCTAAAGCTACGGCGGGACAGGTAAAGTATCGGCATGGCTTCCACCTTCGACGTCCTCGCCGACCTGGTGCGCGGCGCCACGTTCGACGACTTCCTGTTACGGCCGCAGTACAGCGTGATCGAGCGCCGCGACCCGGCCACGATCGACCTGTCGTGCCGCTTCTCGACGCACATCACGCTCAAGCGGCCGCTGGTGTCGGCCAACATGGACACCGTCACCCGCGCGCCGATGGCGATCGTGCAGGCCGAGGAAGGCGGCCTCGGCATCATCGACCGCGGGTTCCGCAGCGGCGACATCGAGCCGCAGGTGCGCGAGGTCGAGAAGGTCAAGCGGATGCAGCACATCATCATTCGCGACCCCTATGCCGTGACGCCCGCCACCTCCCTCGCCTCGGCGGCCGCGCTGATGAAGCGGTCGCGGGCCGGCACCCTGGTGGTGATCGACGAGCAGCGACGGCTGCAGGGGCTGCTGACCGAACGGGACGTGCGGTTCGTCGATACCAGGCAGGGCGCCGTGGCCTCGCGCATGACCCCGATCGAGGCCCTGGTGGTGGGCCGCGGCGAGCTGACACTGGCCGCCGCCGAACGCGTGATGGTCGAGCGCAAGGTCAAGAAGCTGCCGCTCGTGGACGAGGGCGGCGTGCTGATTGGGCTCATCACCGCCAAGGACATCGACCGCCAGGAGCGGCTGCCCTTTGCCACCCGCGACGCGCAGGGCCGCTTGCGCGTGGGCGCCGCCATTGGCGCGACCGGCGACTACCTGGAACGCGCCGCCGAGTTGGTGAAGGCGCACGTCGACGTGATTGTCATCGACATCGCGCACGGCCACTCCACGGTCATGGCCCGGGCGATCGATGCCTTCCGCAAGAGCTTTGCCGACGTCGAGCTGGTCGCGGGCAACGTGGCCACGGCCGAGGGCGTCCGGTTCCTGGCCGAGCGGGGCGTCAATGCCATCAAGGTCGGAATCGGCCCCGGCGGCGGCTGCACGACGCGGCTGACCACCAGTTTCGGCGTGCCGCAGCTGCAGGCGCTGGTCGAGTGCCGCGCCGGCGCCGGCGAGCACGGCGTGCCGCTGATCGCTGACGGCGGCATCAAGCGCCACGGCGCGATTCTCGAGGCGCTGCTGTTCGGCGGCGACACGGTGATGCTGGGCAGCATGTTTGCCGGCACCGAAGAGACGCCCGGCGACGTGGTGCAGAAGTCGGTCGTGTTACCCGATCAGCAACGATCGGTGAAAGTGCCGTTCAAGGTGCTGCGCGGCATGGCCTCCATCCAGGCGATTCGCGATCGGCTCGACGTCGAAGACGATGAGGTGGTGGACCTGGAGGCGCTGGGCGCCGAGGGGACCGAGGTCAGCGTGCCGGCGCGCGGCTCGGTGCGTCCCATCGTGCACGACATCCTCAAGCACCTGTGCTCGTCGATCAGCTACGGCGGCGCGCGGAGCCTGGACGAGCTGCGGCAGATGTTCCGCGCCGATCCCCTGCGCTACCTGGTGAAGTTGTCGGCGTCAGCGAAGCGAGAGAGCTACGAGAGGTAGATTGGCCACAGAGGACACCGAGGACACCGAGTCAAACTCTCTAAATGCGATCAGGCGTCGAACGAGCTGACACGCATTGTGAAGAATTAGCTCTGTGTGCTCGGTGTCCTCTGTGGCGAATTTCCTCAACGGGCTGAACGGCGCGACCAGCCGGCGAGCAGCACGTGGCTGTTGACGCCGGGATTGGTCGCGAGCTGGTTGCCGTTCGAGAAATGCTGGAAGCGGTAGGAGACGACCAGGCTGTCGCGCGGCGAGGTATGCCAGCGGACGCCGCCGCCCCAGTGCGCGGTGAAGTTCAACGACTCGGTCCCTTCGGGAATCGGGTCGGTCGTCCATAACCCGCCCATCGCCAGCTCCGCGAACAGCGACCACGTGCGCAGCGGCAGGAAATTCCAGCGCCACACGACCGGCGCGAGACCCACGCCGTAGAGCCGTGACGGCTCGACCTGAATCAGCACCGGCGTGCCTTCCACGGCCCACGCGAAACAGCCTCGCAGCCAGCCGGGGCCATGGGGCCGGGTCAACGACCGACCCCACGACACCGTCTGCACGCCGTAGGCGCGATTGCCCTCCGACTGAAACAGCGCGACGCTGCGCGCGGCGCCGGCCGACACCATCCACTCGGATCGGGTCTCACCGGTGCGGCCGGGCTGCAGGCACGTCGCCACCGGTGCCGCCGCCAGTTGCAGGGCCACGAGCGCCGTCAGCAGGGGCATGGCGCCACTTTAGTTGAAAGTTGAAAGTTGAAAGTGGGCAGTTTCAGTTTTCAGTTTTCAGTTCTAAGTTTGCCAGTTCGGTACCGAAACTGAAACTTCCAACTGGAACTGAAACTTTCCACTTTCCACTTTCCACTCGACTAATCGACCCGCAGCGCCTCCAGCGGATCGATGCGGGTGGCGCGCATGGCGGGCAACAAGCCGGCCATGAACGCCACCACCGCCAGCAGCAGCGGCAGCGAGATGAAGGTCATGGGATCGGTCGTGCTGATGCCGTAGACCAGCCGCTCGAGCGCGCGGGTCAGCGCCAGCGCGGCCACGACGCCGACGGCCAGCCCGGCGGCCACCGGCTTCAGCGCGCCAAACAACACCAGCCTTAGGATCTCGCGGCTGGTGGCGCCGAGCGCGACGCGAATGCCGATCTCCTGGGTGCGCTGCGCGACCGAATACGCCACCGTCCCGTAGATGCCGGCCATGGCCAGCACCAGCGCGATGCCGGCAAACACCATCAGCAGCGTCATGTTGAACCGGCGCTGCGTCAGCGACGCGCCGACCACCGCATCAAGCGTGCGCGGCGGCGAGATCGGCAGCGAGGGGTCGAGCGCCTGCAGCGCCGCGCGAACGGCGCCGGCCGCGGCCAGCGGATCGCCCGTGGTGCGAATCATCAGATTCTGCGCCCGGCCCGGCGCCGACGTGTACGGCGCATAGGTCATGGGCACCGGATCCTGGTCCGCGCGGTACTGGCGGACGTTGCCGACCACGCCGACGATCTCAACCCACTCCGGCTTGCCGTCCGGACCGGGACCAAACGAGAAACGCCGGCCAATCGGGTCGCTGTCGCCAAACTCGCGCCGGGCCATCGCGTCGTTGATCAGGATGGTGCGCGGGTTCTCGACCGCGTCCTGGTCGCCGAACTCGCGGCCGCGCAGCACGGGAATGCCCAGGGTGCTGAAGTACCCCGGACTCGCGTCCACGTAGTTGGTCAACGGTTGCTGGTTGGGCGGCATCTCGGGCTTGCCCTCGGGCTGGTAGGACAGCACGCTGATGCCGCCGCCCAGCGGCAGCATGCTGCTGAGCGCCACCTGCTCGACGCCGGGCACCGCCCGCACGCGCTCGAGCACCTGCTGCCAGTAGCCCAGGAACTGGCCCGGCGATCGGTAGTTCTCGCCGGTCGGCGCCACCGCCATGGTCAGCATCCGCGACGTCGTGAACCCCAGCGGCATGTCCATCAGCGTCATGAGGCTGCGGAACAGCAGGCCGGCGCCGACCAGCAGCACCAGCGAGATCGACACCTCGGCCAGCACCAGTCCGGCGCGCGCCATGTGCTGGTGGCCATCGCCGGTCGCGCCGCGTGTGTTGTCTTTGAGCGTGCACTGCAACTGCGGCTTCGACGCCTGCCACGCCGGCACCACGCCAAACAGGATGCCCGTCACCATCGACAGCCCAAACGCAAACCCCAGCGCGCGCCCATCCACGCCAATCGGCGCCACGCGCGGCACCTCGCCGGGGTCGAGCGCCAGGATCAGATCCACGCTCCAGAACGCGAGCAGCACGCCCAGCAAGCCGCCCACCAACGCGATCACCACGCTTTCGGTCAGCAGTTGCCGCATCAGCGTCGAGCGATCGGCGCCGATGGCCGCCCGGATCGCCAGCTCGCGCGCCCGCACCGTCGCGCGCGCCATCAGCAGGTTCGCCACGTTGGCCACCACGATCAACAACACGCACGCCACCGCGCCGAGCAGCACCAGCAGCGGCGTGCGCGCCGAGCCGACCAGCTGGTCCTGCAGCGGCGTCGCGAGTCCAATGAAGTTGGAGGCCTCGTCGGGATACTGCTTGGCCAGTTGATCCGAGATCGTCTTCAACTCGGCGTTGGCCTGCTGCAGTGAGCGCCCGGCCTTGAACCGGCCGATGCCGCGCAGGCAATGCATGCCGCGCTGGGCGCGCGGGTCGCCGGGACCGCCACAGCCCGGGACGTCGTACGAAGCCGGAATCCAGAATTGCGCGTTCTGCGGAAAGTTGAGCGTCGCCGGCATGACCCCGACCACCGTGTACGGCTGCCCATTCAAGCGCACGGTTTGATTGATCACGTCGGGGGAGGCCTTGAAATAACGCTGCCAGAGTGCGTGGCTCAACACCACGTTCTGCCCCTGCCCCGGCTCCGCGTCGTTGCGGATGAACTGGCGGCCCAGTAGCGGCGACACCCCCAGCACGTCGAAAAACGAGGTCGAGGTGACCGCGCCACGCATCCGTTCGGGCTCCCCTGCCGACGGCGCGACGTTGAATGTGCGCGGTATATACGCACTCATCGCCTCGAACGTCGTCGACATCTTCTGCCAGTCGAGGAAGGTGGCGGGCGCAATGGCGCCGCCACCGGTCGGGTCGCGGCGTTCGACTTCGTTGATGTCGACAATGCGGCCGGCGTCGCGAAACGGCAACCCCTGCAGCAGCACGCCGTTGACGATGCTGAACATGGCGGTGTTGGCGCCGATGCCGACAGCCAGCGTGAAGACGACGACGGTGGTGAAGACCGGGGTCTTCACGAGCATGCGGAGGGCGTGACGGAGGTCTTGAGCGAAGCGATCCATGCGCGGCCCGAGAGTGCAGCTTGCTTGCCAACCCGGCCAAATCACGCTAAACCTCTACATTCTGGGTAGTTACAAATGTTCGAGGTCGTGGCCCGCGGGCGTGATCTGTCCGTTTGCGGAACTGCTATGCTCCGGGGATGGCGCGCGGGTGGGAGAGCAAGGCGGTCGAGTCGCAACAAGACGACGCTGGGCGGAGGGCCACCGGCAAACCGGAGCTCACGCCCGAACAACGGGCCCGGATGCAGCAGAAGACCGGGCTGCAGCTGGCGCTGGCCGAAACCCAGGCCCAAATGGTCGCCGCCTGCCGGCCAGCTCATCGGGAAATGTTACAGTTGCGTTTGGCCGCAATTCAGGATCAACTGAGGGACTTGTGACCTTGGGCCAGATTTGCTAAGCTACCCGCCCAAGCAAAGACCCACCCAACATTCCACATCCACGTTGGATTTGAACACGAACAATCGGACTGGTGGCACTGGTGAACTCTAACGGGTGACAGCTGAAGGCAATGGGGTGTTCGTGTTCAAATCCAACGTGGATGTGGAATGTTGGGTGGGTCTTTGCT
>CAYGMD010000198.1:0-821 GCA_964350785.1 uncultured Acidobacterium sp.
CGTGGGGCACCAGCGCTTCTGCTGGGTGCGCGTCTGGCGCTCGGCGTGGAGCTGGTTGAACGACACCGTGGCGGCCGACTCGGTGGCCGGGAACACCTTGACCGGGATGTTCACCAGGCTCACCTTCAGGAACCCTTTCCAGGTTGGACGCGCAGCCATATGCCCCATTATCGGTGGAAAGCGGGAAGGGGTTAGACCGCGTCGCGGTCGTCGCGACTGCCGAGCTCCAGGCCGGCGCCGCCCATCTGGATCTCGTGTGCCTGGACCTTGTCGCGGAGCACGCGCCGCGCCTGGCCGTAGAGGTGCCCCGGCACCTCGAGGCGCCGGGCGATGCTGCGGGCGTGCGAGATCAGCATGAGCGTGACGGTGTCGTCCTCGCGCCACGACAGCGCGGAGATCTGCCCCCACGGCATGAAGCCGCTGTCGGACCAGACGCCCTCGCGGTAGAAGCCGCGCGCGATCCGGCTGCTCAGCGGCACCGCGTAGCCGAAATACAGGAACATCATGATCTCGCCGAAGAGCTCGTGCGGCGCGCGGCCGAGCGCGAAGATCTTGATGACGACGAGCAGCCCGAGCACCGCGGCGAGCGCGAGCGCGAAGCCGTAGTGGCGCGGCTTGGGCCCCTGCCAGGTGAGCAGCGCCGAGGCCTTGCGCATCTGAAAGCGGACCAGATCCGCCGTGACCTTCAGGTTGGCGGCGAAGAACCCGATGCCGAAGACGAAGAGGAGCTGCGGCAGCAGCAGATCCTGCGGCACGAGATCAGATTATCAGGCTTCGGGCGTCTTCAGGCGTTGGGCTTCAGGCGCTGCTCACCTGGCAGG
>CAYGMD010000198.1:831-8387 GCA_964350785.1 uncultured Acidobacterium sp.
CGGCTCGGGCGCGAGCTGGCGCGAGCGCTCGGACAGGCGCGGGTCGAAGCAGCGGCGGCAGCGCGCCTCGTAGGTGCCCTGCGTGCCGAGGAGCACGCGGTCGGCGCTGGCGACGAGCCGCTGCGTATGGTTGGCGGGGTTGCCGCAGACCATGCAGATGGCGAGCGTCTTGGTGATGTACTCGGCAATCGCCAGCAGCTGCGGCATCGGCTCGAACGGCTTGCCGAGGTAGTCCTGGTCGAGCCCGGCGACGATCACGCGCTTCCCCTGGTCCGCGAGCGCGTTGCACACCATGGGCAGCTCGGCGTCGAAGAACTGCCCCTCGTCGATGCCGACGACTTCCGTATCGGGCCTGATCTTCGACAGCAGTTCGGCCGAGGTGCGCGCGTTCTCGGACGGAATGCGCAGCTCGCTGTGCGAGACGATGTGGTCGTCGGAGTACCGGGTGTCGACCGCGGGCTTGAAGATCTGCACGCGCTGCTTGGCAATTTCGGCGCGGCGCAGCCGGCGGATGAGCTCTTCGCTCTTGCCGCTGAACATGCTGCCGACCACGACTTCGATCCAGCCGGTGGAGGGGGTCCGGACTACGTCCATGGGTTGATTATATGGGCCGCGCGCGCTTTTTGGCGCGGTGGGGCTCGGCGCTCCGCGCCTTCGTCGGGCTCGGGGCTTCGCCCCTCGTAGGGCTCGGGCGCTTGGCGCCCTCGTGGGGGAAGGCCCCACGAGCGCCGCAGGCGCAAGCCCCACGCGGCCCGAAGGGCCGCGCCCTACGCTCGGGTCTGGTACTCGCCCGTCTCGGTGTTGATGCGAATCACGTCACCCTCGCCGATGAACGGCGGCACCTGGATGACGACCCCGGTCTCGAGCGTGGCCGGCTTGGTCTGGTTGGTGGCGGTCGCGCCCTTGATGGCGGGCATGGTCTGGACGACCTTCAGGTCGACCGTCTGCGGCAACTCGATGCCGATCGGGTTCTCGCCGTAGAACTCGACTTCGACACTCATCTCGGGCTTGAGAAAGCCGACCATGTCACCCAGCAGGTCCGCCTGCAGCCGGACCTGATCGTAGGTCTCGGTGTCCATGAAGTGGTACCCCTCGGCGTCGTTATAGAGGTACTGCATCATCTTCTGCTCCAGCGACACGCGCTCGACGATGTCTTCCGAGCGCAGCTTCTCTTCGGCCATCGCGCCCGTCTGGATGTTGCGCATCTTGACGCGCACGAAGCCGCGGAGGTTGCCGGGCGTCACGTGCTGGCGATCGAAAATGCGATAGAGCTTGTTGTCGATCTTGACGATCATGCCCTTGCGGAGCTGGGTTGCGAGAAGGTTGTCTGCCATAAAGCCTTTGTAATCAGTTAGTAGAACCTTGCGAGTTTAGCATAAGCTCCGCGGCGCCGGCCAGCCGGACCCGGCCGTGTTACGATGCCAGACATCGTGGCGTTTGCACGCTGGGACCCGTTCCGCGATCTGCTTACCATCCAGCATCGGCTCGAGCGCCTGTCGACCGGGCCGCAGGGCTGGACCCCCGCCATGGACCTGTGTGAAACCGCCGACGCCTACCTGCTGACGGCGGAACTGCCAGGGGTCACCCGCGAACAAGTGCGCATCGACATTCGCGACGGCCGGCTGACCCTGCAGGGGCGGCGCGAAGCCCGCGTGTCGTGCGAGCAATATCACCAGGTCGAACGCGGACACGGCGAGTTCTGCCGCAGCGTGGTGCTGCCCCAGGCCGTCGACACGGCCCGCATCGCCGCCGAGATGCGCGACGGCGTGCTGACCATCACCGTGCCCAAGGCCCCCGAGGCCCAACCACGGCGCGTCGAGGTGTCATGATCAGGCGCCTCTCCGTCGTCGCGCTGCTGCTGGCCGCCGGGCTGGTCGCCGGCATCGTGCTGTCGGGCATCACCGACGACCGCGACGAAGTGCTGGCCCTGCCGAGCACCGCGACCGTCGCCGAGCAGCCGGCCGCGGCGCCGGCCATCCCCGCCACCGGCGTGGGCGGCCCCGACTTCACGCGCGTCGCCGCGCAGACAGTCAAGGCGGTCACCAACATTTCGTCGATCCAGGTCGGACGCCGCCAGACCTCGCCGTTTGCCAACGATCCGTTCTTCCAGTATTTCTTCGGCGACCAGGGCGACATGTTCGGGCAGCCGCGCGCCCAGTCCAGCCTGGGCTCGGGCGTGGTGATCTCGGCCGACGGCTATGTCGTGACCAACAACCACGTGATCGGCGAAGGCGACACCGAGGTCACCGTCACCGTGGGCGATTACCGCGACATCCGGGCGAAGGTGGTCGGCGTCGACTCGTGGACCGACCTGGCGCTGCTCAAGATCGATGTCACCGGCCTGCCGGTGATCCCGTATGGCGACTCGTCGAAGCTGAAGGTCGCCGAATGGGTGATGGCGGTGGGCAGCCCGTTTTCGCTCAGCCAGACGGTCACGCTCGGCGTGGTGAGCGCCCTCGGCCGCGCCAACGTCGGCATCACGCAATACGAGGACTTCATCCAGACCGACGCCGCCATCAACCCCGGCAACTCGGGCGGCGCGCTGATCAACAGCCGCGCGGAGCTGGTCGGCATCAACACCGCGATCTTTTCGCAGAGCGGCGGCTACCAGGGTATCGGCTTCGCCGTGCCCAGCAACCTGGTGCGCCGCGTCGCCGGCGACCTGATGAAGTTTGGCCGCGTGCGCCGCGGCTCGATTGGCTACGTGGAGGTGATGCCGCTCACGTCGCGGCTCGCCGATGAACTGCGCGCGCCGAAAACCGACGGCATCGTCGTCAACCAGATGCGGCGGGACTCGGCCGCCTACAAGGCCGGCCTCCTGCCCGGCGATATCATCGTCTCGGTCAACGGACAGACGATTGCCGACCCGTCGCAGTTTGTCAGGCTGATCGCCGACAGCGCCATCGGCACGACGATCCGCATCGAGGTGCTGCGCGAAGGCCAGCGCACGACGCTGCGCATTCCGATCGAAGCGCAGCAAGAACGCCAGCCCAGGCGCCGGTAGGCCATGCAGGCCGCCGCGTCCAGCGCTTCCCTCCCATCCAATACGCTCGAAGTCACGCTGGCGATCGCCCTGACGCTGCTGGTCGCCGGCGCCCTGGCGCTGCTGGCCGGGACCCTGACGCGCCGGCTGCTGCGGTCGATCGAAGGCGACCGCTTCCACGTGCAGCCGATCGCCAACACCACGGTGCGCGTCGTCCGGCGGCTGACCTTCGGCATCGTGGTGCTGATGCTGGTGTTCCCCGCCCTTGACCTCGCCGGCGTCAACTTGCGGTTCGGCCTCCACGGCGACGACGTCGCCGACTGGACGGCCCGCACCGGCATGCGGGTGGCGCTGCTGATGCTGCTGGCGTTTGCGACCAACCGGTTTGCCGCGTCGGTGATTCGGCGGGCCGAGGGCGAGGTCATGGCCTCGGGCGACGCGCACGGCCTGGAACGCCGCAAGCGGGCGCAGACGCTGGGGGCGACGTTCCGCCGCTTCCTGTCGGGGTTGATCTGGAGCACGGCGGCGCTGGTCATCCTGCGCGAGCTCGACGTCGACATCACGCCGGTGCTGACGGGCGCCGGCATCGTCGGCCTCGCCGTCGGGTTCGGCGCGCAAACGCTGGTCAAGGACATGATCGCGGGCATCTTCGTGATTGCCGAGGATCAGATCCGGGTCGGCGACGCGGCCATCATCAACGGCGTGGAGGGCACGGTCGAGGAAATCAACCTGCGGACCATCGTGCTGCGCAACGTCGAGGGCGTGGTCTACACGATCTCGAACGGCGACATCCGCACCCTCGCGAACCGGTCGAAGGAATACGCCTACTACGTGATGTCGCTGGCGATCGACTACGACGATGAGTCCGACGAGGTGGTGGAGGTGGCCAAGGCCGCGGCGGCCGGGCTGCAGGACGATCCCGCCTTTGGACCGCACATCCTCGAGCCGCTCGAGGTGTTCGGGATGGAAGACTTCAACGCGACGCAGGTGACGCTGCGCTTCCGCATCAAGACGCTGCCCCTCAAGCAGGGCGAGGTCGGCCGCGAGCTGCGCCGGCGCATCAAGCGCGAGCTGAAGGCGCGCGGCATCAGGCTGCCCGGCCAAAAGCTCGAAGTGACGCTGCGCAAGACCGAGTAACCATCCCGCGCAATCATCCGCGCGCCGGGCGGCCCGACACCGAGCGGTGGCCGGCGATGCTGGCACGCCACGCGCGGTCGGTGCCGACGCGGATGCCGATGCGGCTGTCCCACACCACCAACGGCCGCGGCAGCCCCTCGTCCCGGATGGTCAGCGGCTCGCGCGTCAGCGGCCGCAGGTTGTCGGCCAGCGTGATGCCCATCGCCCGCGTCAGGTTGCCGGGGCCCCGGCAGAGCTCGTGGTCAGGCACCGGCGTCTTGCCCGTGCGCCAGGGCGCCTCGGCGCGGCGCCGGCGCATCAGCGGCAGCCCCTCGAGCGGTTCCAGCGCGCGAATCAGGACGGCGGCGGGGTGGCCGTCGGCCTCGGTGACCGCGTTCACCATGTCGTGCAGTCCGTAGTTGAGATAGACGTAGGCGAGACCGGGCGGGCCGTAGAGCGGCGCGTTGCGGACGGTGCGGCCGGCCGCGGCATGGCAGGCCGGATCGTCTTCGCCGATATAGGCCTCGGCCTCGACGATCATGCCGGTCGCCACGCCGTCGGGAGACTTGTAGACGAGGACCTTCCCCAGCAGCTCGCGGGCCACGTCGAGTGTCGGGCGGTGGTAGAACGCAACCGGCAGGATCACGGAAGCGGCGCGGCGAGTTCTTGCAGGTAGCCGCGGGCCTGCGCGCGGCGCGGCTTGTCGTCCACGGCCTGCTGGATGATCACGATCGAGCCATCCTTCAACAGGCGCTCGCGCGCGAACGCCACCGCCAGGGCGGTCGCATCGTTTCCCTCGGCCCAGCGATCGACGGCCACGGTCTTCACCAGCTCCACCGCCGAGGCATCGCCAATGCGCGCCAGCGCCTCGAGGGCGCCTCCGGCAAGCGCGCGTTTGCCCGCCGCCCGATAGAACGTGTACCGCTCGGTCAGGGCGGCCACGGCTTGCGCGTCGCGGATGAGGCCCAGCGCATCCATCGCCGCCAGCTGCTCGAGTTCGTTCGGCTGATTCAGCAGGGCGAACAAGCCGTCGCTAAGGCCGGCTGGTACGGGCGGCCGGGCCCCGCCCGGATGAAACGCAGCCGCCAGCACCCGTCCGGCGACGCGAGCGCCGGCGATGCGCGATTTCCGGTCGCCCGAGCCAATCATCTGCACCAGCGCCTGCGACGCCGCGGCCAGTTCGGCCGGCGCCGCCGCCGGGGCGGAACGGCCGGCGAGGATGCCAAACGCATAGGCGGCCGCCACGCGTTCGCCGCCGGTAGCCACCGCCAGCATCGCCAACGGGGTCGCGAACGCTCCGGCGGCCACCGGCACCGCCGGCACGAGCCCGGCATCGAACGCCGCCTCAAAACTCTTGCCTGGCAGCTCGACGCCATGACGGGTCATGACGTCGATTAAGGCCGCCTGCGCCTCGGCCCGATGCGCGAGCGCGAGGGCCAACAGCACGGCCGCCGTGATCTGTGTCATCTGCGTCATCTGCGTCATCTGTGTAGTAGCACTTTGTGCGACGACAAGACTTCCTTGATGTAGCGGCCGGTGTGGGATTCCTTGACGTGTGCCACCTGCTCGGGCGTCGCCATGGCCAGCACGCGGCCACCGCCTTCGCCGCCCTCGGGGCCGAGGTCAATGATCCAGTCGGCCACCTTGATCACGTCGAGGTTGTGCTCGATCACGACCAGCGTGTGGCCCGCCTCCAGCAGCTTGCGGAAGGCCGCGAGCAGCTTGGCGATGTCGTCGAAGTGGAGCCCGGTCGTCGGCTCGTCGAGGATGTAGAGCAGCCGCTCGCCGGTATGCGACGACAGGTGCGCGGCAATCTTGATGCGCTGCGCCTCCCCGCCCGACAGCGTCGTCGCCGGCTGCCCCAGGCGCAGGTAGCCGAGGCCGATCTCGTCGAGCACCTGCATGCGCCGCAGCACCTTCGGCGTGTTGGCGAAGAACGTCAGCGCCTCGCGCACGGTCAGGTCGAGCACTTGCGTGATGTTCTTGCCGCGGTACTTGACCTCGAGCACCTGGGTCTTGAAACGGCGGCCGTCGCACTGTTCGCACGGCACGAACACGTCGGCCAGGAACTGCATTTCGACGCGGACCTCGCCCTCGCCCTGGCACGCCTCGCAGCGGCCGCCCGGCACGTTGAACGAGAAGTGGCTGGGCGTGAGGCCGCGCGACTTGGCGTCCTTGGTCGACGCGAACAGCTCGCGGATCGGATCGAACGCCTTGAGGTAGGTCACCGGGTTCGAGCGCGGCGTGCGGCCGATGGGCGTCTGGTCCAC
This sequence comes from uncultured Acidobacterium sp., assembly GCA_964350785.1. Lineage (GTDB taxonomy): Bacteria > Acidobacteriota > Vicinamibacteria > Vicinamibacterales > UBA2999 > 12-FULL-67-14b. The sequence continues at coordinate 7,201 of CAYGMD010000198.1, forward strand.
CAGCACGACATCGCTGACGTATTCGTGGCCCTCGAGCCGGGTGTGGGCGCCGACCTTCCGGTCCCAGTCGCCCTTGGCGCGCTTCATCGCCGCGTACAGCACGTCGTGCACGAGCGTGGACTTGCCGGAGCCGCTGACCCCGGTCACGCAGGTCAGCGTGTTGGTCGGGATCTCGATGTCGACGCCCTTGAGGTTGTGCTCGGTCGCGCCGAACAGGCGGATGCGCTGCGGCCCGCCCTTGCGCCGCGTCTGCGGCACCGGGATGCCGAGCTCGCCGCGCAGGTACTTGGCCGTCAACGAGCGCGGCTCGTTCACCAGCTGCTCGAGCGTGCCCGTGAAGATGACCCGGCCGCCGTGCTCGCCGGCGCCCAGGCCCATGTCGACAATGAAGTCGGCGACGCCAATCATGTCGGCATCGTGCTCGACGACAATCACGGTGTTGCCCTGGTCGCGCAGCTGGCGCAGGATGTCGATCAGCCGCTGGTTGTCGCGGGTGTGCAGGCCAATCGACGGCTCGTCCAGCACGTACAGCGTCCCGACCAGCGCCGAGCCGAGCGAGGTCGCCAGGTTGATGCGCTGGGCCTCGCCCCCCGACAGCGTCGACGACAGGCGGTCGAGCGTGAGGTAGTCGAGGCCGACATCGCGCAGGAAGCCCAGGCGCTTCTGGATCTCCTTCAGCACCTTGTCGGCAATCGCCGCTTCCTTCTCGGTGAGCCGCAGCTGCTTGAAGAACTTCTCGGCCTCGCGCACGGTCCGGCCCGAGGCCTGGTCGATGGTGACCCCGCCCACCTGCACGTCGCGGGCCTCGCGGCGCAGGCGCGTGCCGCTGCAGTCGGGACAGGTCAGGTAGCCGCGGTAGCGGCTCAGGAACACGCGGACGTGGACCTTGTACTTCTTCTTCTCGAGCCACCGGAAGAAGCCGCGGATGCCCTCGTAGTCCTCGCCATCACCGTCGACGACGAACGTGATCTCGTCGGGGGAGAGGTCGGCCCACGGCACGTCGAGCCGCACGCCCTTGTTCTTGGCCGCGCGCTTCAACTCGGCCAGGTGCGAGCGATAGTGAGGCTTGGTCCAGGGCTCGATCGCGCCCTGGTTGATCGACTTGGCCGAATCCGGCACCACCAGCTCGAGGTCGAGCTCGATGATGTTGCCGAAGCCGTGGCAGGTCGGGCACGCGCCGAACGGGT
>CAYGMD010000199.1:0-8351 GCA_964350785.1 uncultured Acidobacterium sp.
GCTAGGTACAATCCAGCCGTGCGTTACCTGCGGATGCTGTCCAACTCGGTGATTGCCGGCGGCGTGGCTTCCGGCTACCTGACCGCGCTCGTCCTGCAGCTCAATCCGTCGGTCTCGCTGGATCCCGCCACGCTGTTGCCGCTGGCCTTGGCGCTCGGCGTGGCCTACGGCGCCAACCTCACGGTGGTGTTCTACGCGCTGATCGTGCTGCGGCAGATTCTTGCCGTCGAAGTCCTCTCGCCCGGCTGGTTGAGCGTGCGCTTGCTGTCGTGGCTGTGCACCATTGCCGCCGGCACCGGCGCCGCCCTGATGTGGATGAACTTGCGCAGCTTTGGCGGCGTGCTCGATCCCGAAACCTACAACCGGATGAGTATTGGCGCGGGAATGGTGTCGGCGGCCGGCGTCGTGTTCCTGGGGATCGCGCTGGCGCATCTGGGACGCCGCGGCGGCCGCACCAGCGCGGCGCTGTTGTCGGTGACCATGGTGCTGTCGGTGGTCCTGCCGATTACCGCGCGCGGACCGGCCCGCCAATCTCCGCTGCCGGCCCGTCCCACCACGGCGGTGGCCGAGCCCGAGGCGTCGCGGGCGCAGGCCAACGTCACGCTGTTGATGTTCGACGGCGCCACCCTGGACATGATTTCGCCGGCCGTGGCCGCCGGGCGGCTGCCCAACATCGGCCGGATTTTCGACCAGGGCGCCGTGCTGCACCTGGCGACGTTACGACCGACGCAGGCCGAGCCGGTCTGGAGCGCGATCGCCACCGGCCGTTACCCGATGTACAACGGCGTGCGATCGGCCGAGCTCTACCGAGCCTTCGGCGGTCCCCCCATTCAATTGCTGCCCGACTATTGCTTCGCGCAGGCCCTTGTCAGATTCGGCTTCCTGACGGCCGAACCGCTGACCGCGAGCGACCTGACGGCGCGGCCCATCTGGGGCATCTTGAGCGATCACGGCGTGCGGGTCGGCGTGATCGGCTGGCCGCTGACGCAGCCGGTGCCCGAGGTCAACGGGTTCGTGGTGAGCGAGGCGTTCCATCGTCTGTCGGAAACCGAAATGGCATTCGAGGGCGCGTCGGCCGTGTGGCCGCCCGACCTGCTGGCCGAGGTGCGCACGGCGTTGCAGATCCGGGTCGATCCCGATCCCGTAGCCCTCGTCGCGAACATGGGCGCGCCCCAACCGGTGAACGACTACGACGCGCGCCGCGACCCGACGCCGGTGGTCGGCGATCGCGTGCATCTCCAGTTGTTGACGGGGCTCGAAGCCTCGGCGCCGCGCTTCCTCGCGGCGCGCTTTCCCGGCATCGACGCCGTCGGGCACTTCTTCCTGCGCTATGCCAACCCGTCGGCCTTTGGCGATGTCACGGAAGACGAGCGGCAACGCTTCGGCCGCGTGCTCGACCAGTACTACGGATTCATGGACACGCTGGTCGGACAGGAACTGGACCGGCTGGGCCCCGATGGCTTGCTGCTCGTGGTGTCGCCCTTCGGCATGGAACCGCTGACCCCCGGCAAGCGCGTGCTGGAGATGATCGCCGGCAATCCGCGCATCAGCGGCACCCACGAGCGTGCCCCCGATGGCTTCGTGCTGGCGTACGGCCGATCCATTGCCGCCGGCCGGCCGCCGCGCGCCTCGGTCGTCGACCTGGCGCCGACGCTGCTGTACTTCCTGGGCCTGCCCGTCGGACGCGACATGGACGGCTTTGCCCGCCTCGACCTGTTCACGCCGGCGTTCACCAGCGACAAACCCGTGACCTACATCCCGACCTACGGAAGGTAAACAGGAGAGCAGGAGTTCAAGAGCCCAGCCAGGAAATGCTCCTGATCTCCTGATCTCCTGTTCGGGGGGGTGAATCTTGATTGCGCGCGCGTGCAGATTCAAGCGATCATGCGGCGGCCGCCGGCCTCAACGCCAATCATGCTCGTCAACTGTGTCGCCTACCATCGCGGTCAGAAGCTGTCCGACATCTCGCTCGGCGAAGTGCGCTCGCACCTGGAGCGCCAGGACTGCTTTGTCTGGGTGGCGCTGAAGGATCCGCAACCGGAGGAGCTGGCGGCGCTGCAGGAAGAGTTCGGCCTGCACGAGCTGGCGATCGAGGACGCGCAGAAGGGCCACCAGCGCCCGAAGATCGACGAGTACGGCTCGTCGCTGTTCGTCGTCTTGCACCTGATCGAGCCGGCCGGCGGGGACGTGCAGACCGGTGAGGTCGCCATCTTCGTCGGGCCGCAATACATCATCTCGGTGCGCCGCGACGCCCAGCTCGGGTTTGCCGAAGTGCGCCGCCGCTGCGAGCAGGAACCGGAACTGTTGCAACACGGCCCGGCCTACGTGCTCTACGCCCTGATGGACACGGTCGTCGATCGGTACTTTCCCGTCCTCGATGCCCTGACCGAAGAGATCGAAGGGATCGAGGAGCGCATCTTCGCCGGCCAGACGACCCGCGCGCAGATCGAGGAGCTGTACTCGCTCAAGCGCAAGCTGATGACCCTGGGGCACGCCACCTTGCCGCTGCTCGAAGTGGCGGGCAAGCTCCACGGCGGCCGCGTCCCGCCGATCTGCGCCGGCCTGCACGACTACTTCCGCGACGTCTACGACCACCTGTTGCGCCTCAAGCAGTCGAGCGACAGCCTGCGCGACATGGTGGCCACCGCCATCTCCGTCAACCTGTCGCTGATCACGCTGCAGGAGAACGAAGTCACCAAGCGGCTGGCGGCCTACGCCGCCCTCGTCGCGGTGCCGACGATGGTGGCGGGGGTCTACGGCATGAACTTCGCGAACATGCCGGAGCTGCAGTGGGCGTACGGTTATCCCGCCGCGGTCGCGTCGATGGTGCTGATCGACATCTACCTGGTGTTCCGCTTCAAGAAGGCCGGTTGGATGTAATGGCCGACGCGCTCTGTTTCGCCGGCGCGCGCGAGCTGGCCGAGTCGATCCGCGCGCGGCGCGTGTCGGCCCGCGAACTGATGGCCGCCAGCCTCGCCCAGATCGATCGCCTCAACCCCACCCTCAACGCCATCGTCTCGAAGCTGGACGATGAGGCCTGCCTGGCCCTTGCCGAGACCGCGGATCGCGAGCTGGCGAGCGGGCGGCCGGTGGGTCCGCTGCACGGCCTGCCCATCGCGTTCAAGGATCTCGAGGCGGCGATTGGCTTTCCGCTGACCAAGGGGTCGCCGATCTTCAAGGACCAGATGGCGACCGAGGATTCGGTGATCGTCGAGCGGCTGCGGCGCGCCGGCGCGATTCCGATCGGCAAGACCAATGTCCCGGAATTCGCAATGGGGTCGCACACCTACAACAAGGTGTTCGGCACCACGGTCAATCCCTACGACCACACCAAGAGTGCCGGCGGTTCGAGCGGTGGCGCGGGGGCGGCGCTGGCCTCGGGGATGTTGCCCCTCGCCGACGGCAGCGACCTGGGCGGCTCGCTCCGCAATCCCGCCAACTTCAACAACATCGTGGCCCTGCGGCCCACGGTGGGACTGGTGCCGATCGCGCCGACGCAGTTGCCCATGGTCGGAGTCGGGGTGAAGGGCCCCATGGCACGTTCGGTTGCGGATGTCGCGTTCATGCTGAGCGTGATGGCCGGCGCCGACGGCCGCGACATGCAGACCTATCCGTCGGATCCGTCGGTCTTCACCCAGCCGCTCGATCGCGACTGGAAGGGCGTGCGGATGGCGTGGTCGCCCGACCTGGGCGGGCTGCCGCTCGATCGGCGTGTCCGCGCGGTGCTGGAATCGCAGCGCCGCACTTTCGAGGACCTCGGCTGCATCGTCGAGGAGGCGACGCCCGATCTGACGGACGTTGACGAGATCTTCCTGACGCTGCGGTCGTGGGCCAACTGGCATACGCATGGTCCACTGCTGGCCCGCCACCGGGCGCTGATCAAGCCCGAGGCAATTTGGGACATCGAGGCCGGCGCGAAGCTGTCGGGGGCCGACGTGTCGAGCGCCATCGCAAGGCACGGGGCCTTGCTCGAGCGGGTGCGGCTGTTCCAGGAGAAGTACGAGTTCCTGGTGTGTGCGGTCAACCAGGTGCCGCCGTTCGACGCCACGCTCGACTGGCCGAAAGCCATCGAGGGCGTGGTGATGGACAACTACGTCGCGTGGATGAAGTCCGCGTACTGGATCTCAACCACCTGCCGTCCCGCCATCTCGGTGCCGGCGGGGTTCACGCCAGAGGGGTTGCCCGTCGGCATCCAGATCGTCGGCCGGCATCGTGATGACCTTGGCGTGCTGCGGATGGGGTATGCGTTCGAGCAGGCGACGCGCCTCGGCCTGCGTCGTCCTTCCGGGGTCTGACCTGGCCCGTAAGGCACCCGCCAGTGGTTCGCCTCCAGCTCGGTCGTGAAGGCCGGCTCGTGGTGATATAATTTGCGGCAACCGCGGAGGCGACTCCGCACTCTTTAAACGCGGACCTGCGAGTTCGCAAAGAGGTGAATATGCCGGTTGTCATGGATGCCGAGCGCATCTCGCGCGCGCTCACCCGCATCGCCCACGAAATTCTCGAGCACAATCGCGGTCTGGCCAACCTCGCCCTCGTCGGCGTGCGCAGCCGTGGCGTGCCGATCGCCCAGCGCCTGGCCCACGACATCCTCCAAATCACCAAGGAAGAAGTCGCCGTCGGCGCCCTCGACATCACGCTCTACCGCGACGACCTGATGGGTGCGTCGGTGGGCCTGGCGCCGATGGTCCGCAAGACCGAGATTCCCTTTTCCATCGACGGCCGCACCATCGTGCTCGTGGACGACGTGCTCTACACGGGCCGGACCACGCGCGCGGCGCTGGATGCCCTCACAGACTTTGGCCGGCCGAAGTCGATTCAACTGGTGGTGCTCGTCGACCGCGGCCACCGCGAGCTGCCGATCAAGGCCGACTACGTCGGCAAGAACGTGCCGACCTCCCGCACCGAGAGCGTGCAGGTCCACCTGCGCGAGCTCGACGGCGTGGACGAAGTGCTGCTGCAGGGGAAGGAGTAAGCCATGGACGCCGCCCAAGCCCCGCCGCTGACCGCCCTCAGGCACAAGCACCTGCTCGGCATTGCCGACCTCAGTCCCGAAGAGATCGTCCTCATTCTCGACACCGCCGAGGCGATGAAGGAAGTGGGGCAGCGCACCATCAAGAAGGTGCCGACGCTGCGCGGCCGCACCGTCATCAACCTGTTCTTCGAGCCGAGCACGCGGACGCGCACCTCGTTCGAGATTGCCGAGAAGCGCCTGAGCGCCGACACGCTCAACGTCGCCATTGCCTCGTCCAGCGTGGTGAAGGGCGAGACGCTGGTCGACACGGCGATGAACCTCGAGGCCATGGCGCCGAGCATGATCGTGCTGCGCCACGCCTCCTCCGGCGCGGGGCACCTGCTGTCGCGCATCTGCAAGGCGTCGATCGTCAACGCCGGCGACGGCATGCACGAGCACCCCACCCAGGCGCTGCTCGACGCCTTCACCATTCGCGAACGCAAGAAGAAGCTGGCCGGCCTGAAGGTTGCCATTGTCGGCGACCTGCTGCACAGCCGGGTGCTGCGCTCGAACGTGCTGCTGCTGACCAAGCTCGGCGCCGACGTCTGGGTGTGCGCGCCGGCGACGCTGATTCCGCCGGGCCTCAAGCAGATGGGCGTGACGGTGACCACGCGCGTGGACGAAGCCGTGGCGGGCGCCGATGTGATCATGATGCTGCGCATCCAGCTCGAGCGGATGCAGGGCGCCTATTTCCCGTCGCAGCGCGAGTATTTCAGGACGTTCGGCATGACCGAGGCGCGGGTGGCGCGCGCCAAGCCGGACGTCATCATCATGCACCCCGGGCCCATTAATCGCGGGGTGGAAATCGCCTCGGAAGTCGCCGATGGCGCCTCGTCCGTGATCCTCGACCAGGTGGCCAATGGGGTCGCGGTGCGCATGGCCGTGCTCTACCTGCTGGCCGGTGGCGGCGACGGCGACGCGGCCCGGGGCGATTGACAGGCACTTCGCCGCGCCCGTACGATGGGGACTTGCCGTCTCGTGTAGTTTGGCCGCCGTCATGATCCGCTGGTTTCGCGCGCGAGTGAGCACGCTGCTCAACGCCCTGCGACATCGGGCTCCCGTTCGCCGCGTTGCCACCGCGCAGTTGCCGACCGAGTTCGGTGAGTTCACCATCCACGTCTTCGAGAACGGGCTGGGCGGCACGCACGTGGCCATGGTGCGCGGCGAGATTGGCGACGGCGAGAACGTGCTGGCCCGCGTGCATTCGTCGTGCCTGACCGGCGACATTTTTCATTCCTCGCGTTGTGATTGCGGCGAGCAATTGCACTCGGCGCTGCGCCGGATCGCGGACGAGGGCCGCGGCGTGCTGCTCTATCTCAACCAGGAGGGCCGCGGCATCGGCCTGGCGAACAAGATCCGCGCCTATGCGCTGCAGGAGGCCGGCTGCGACACGGTGGAGGCCAACGCCCGCCTTGGCTTCCCGGCCGACCTGCGCGACTACCGGGCCGCCATCCGCATGCTGCAGGACCTGGGCGTGCGCTCGACGCGGCTGATGAGCAACAACCCGCGCAAGTTCGCCGGCATCACCGGCGAGGGCCTGTCGGTGAGCGAGCGGCTGCCGATCGAGATCCTGGCCAACGCCTCGAACGCGCGCTACCTCAAGACCAAGAAAGACAAGCTGGGCCACCTGCTGTCGTCGGTGTAGCGTGTTCGCCGCTGCCGCGCTCCTCCTGCTGAACGCCTCGCTCACGTTCGGCAACGTGTGGCCGACGCCCAGAATTCGTTGGGAGGCGGCGTTGTCGGTGGAGCTGGCGGTGTGCGTGCTGCTGCTGGCGGTCGCGCACCGACGGGCGGAACACCTCGCCCGTCGCCTGCTGCCCACGCTGTGGGTACTGCTGGTGGCCGGGCACTACCTGGATGTGACCGCCCCCGGCCTGTACGGCCGCGACTTTAACCTGTATTGGGACTCCCGCCACCTGGGCAACGTCGCCGCCATGCTCGCACGCGCCGTGCCCGCGTGGCAGATCGCGGCGGCCGTCGTCGCCCTGGCCATCGCGATTGCCGCGGTGTACCTGCTGGCGCGGCTGGCGCTCAGGCATCTTGCCGCGGCCGTGCAGCATCGTCGTCCACGCTTCGTGCTTGGGACGGTGGCCACCCTCGTCGTCGCCCTGTTCGGAATCCCGCAGCTCTATTCATTCGCGCAGCCGGCGTTTGCGGACCCGGCGGCCGGCGCCTACCTGCGTCAGGCCCGTTACGTGGTGGCGATGGCGGGCACGGGCGGCACGGCTCCGGTGCTGGGTGACAGCCCTGATTTCGGCGCCGACCTCAGCGGCCTCGACGGTGCGGACGTCGTGCTGGTGTTCCTCGAATCGTACGGCGCGGTCACGTTCGACAACCCGACGTTCGCCGAATCGCTGGCAGCGAGCCGGCGCAACCTGGCCGCCGCGGTGAATGACGCCGGCCGAGAACTGATCTCTGCCTACGTCGAGTCGCCCACCTTCGGCGCGTCATCCTGGCTGGCGCACCTCAGCCTGCTGACCGGCGTCAAGGTCACCGACCAGTACGCCTACACGTCGGTGATGGCCTCGTCACGCGACACGCTTGTGAAGGCGTTTGCGCGCGGCGGCTACCGCACCGTGGCGCTGATGCCGGGCATGCGGCAGCCATGGCCCGAAGGGGCGTTCTATGGCTTCGACACCATCTACGGACGCGACCTGTTGGCGTACCAGGGACCCGAGTTCGGCTGGTGGGGCATTCCCGACCAGTTTGCGTTGGCCCGGCTCGATGCGCTCGAGCGCAGTGCCGCATCACGGGCACCGTTGTTCGCGGTGTTTCCCACCAGCACCTCGCACGCGCCGTTCGGCCCGGTGCCGCCGTTCCTGCCCGAGTGGTCCCGTGCGCTGCAGAAGGACGGCTACCGTCCCCAGGACGTCGCGAGTGCCGCGACGCCGGATCTGACCGACCTGGCGCCGAGCTACCTGCGCGCCATCGCCTACGGCTACGACACGCTGGCCGGCTACATTCGTGCGCACGCGGGGGAGAACCTGGTGGTGGTGGTGATCGGCGATCACCAGCCGCCCGCCGCGGTCAGCGGCCGCGACGCACCCCGCGATGTTCCAGTCCACGTTGTTGCCAGCCGGCCCGGGTTGCTTCGTCACTTGCAGGAGAACGGCTTTCGCCCAGGCTTGACGCCCGGACGCCCCACGGCCGGCGAGATGCACGCGCTCGCGCCGAGACTGCTGGAGGCCTTCAGCGCACGCGAGTGACGCTTGTCCACGGAACGTGCCACAGGGACATAGCGGCGGCAGAGTTGTCAGACGGAACGAAACCGATGGGTGTGCGACCCTAGTACGACTTTGTCAGATCCGCAGTTGACGAAACCGTTGTTCGGCTTGTCTCA
>CAYGMD010000200.1:0-8272 GCA_964350785.1 uncultured Acidobacterium sp.
GGCCGGCCGACCCTGCGCGGCTCCGGCACGGGCAGCATCGTCCGCGTGCGCGCCGCCGGCGTCACCGTCGAGGGCTTCGACCTCGACGGCCGCGGCACCGGCGACCTGGGCCGCGACACCGCGGCCATTCACGTCGCCGCGCCGCGCGTGACGATTCGCGACTGCCGCGTTCGCGGCGCCCTCTTCGGCATCTACTTGCGGGAAGCGGACGACGCGGTGGTGGAGCGCAACACCATCGTTGGCATCCCGGGCCGATCGCCCGGGGAGATGGGCAGCGGCATCCACGCCTGGAACAGCCAGCGGTTCCGGCTGATCGGAAACACCATTGCCGGCACCCGCGACGGGTTCTACATCCAGTCGTCGTCGCACGGCGTGGTCCGCGGCAACCGCGCCAGCGACCTGCGCTACGGCCTCCACTACATGTTCTCCGACGACAACGTGTTCGAGGACAACGTGTTCGAGCGCGGCGCCGCCGGCGCGGCGCTGATGTATTCCAACCGCATGGTCTTCCGCCGCAACCGCTTCGTGCGCAATCGCGGCTTCGCGTCGGTCGGCCTGCTGCTCAAGGCGTGCGACGACGTGGTGGCCGAGGACAACGTGATCGCCGACAACGCGCGCGGAATCTTCGTCGAGGGCTCGTACCGGAACCGATTCCGCCGCAACCTGGTGGCGATGTCCGACATGGCGCTGGTGATCTACGACTCGAGCGGCGCCAACCGCTTCGAGGGCAACGCCTTCGTCGGCAACCTGACGCCGCTGTCGCTGTCGGGCAAGCGCACCGACACGGTGTTCGACGGCAACTACTGGTCCGACCACGACGTGCCCGATCTCGACGGCGACGGCGTGAGCGACCGGCCGTACCGGTTGTCGAATGTGTTCGACCACCTGCGCGGCAACCTGACCGCCGCCGACCTGTTCTCGCGCAGCGTGGCCGCCTCGGCGCTGGGCGCGGCGGAACGGACGTTCCCCATCCTCGACCCCATCCCGGTGGTCGACGAGCATCCGCTGGCGCGTCCCCCCGTGTTCGACGCGCTGCCCATGCAGGAATCGGCCAAGGCCTCACGCTCTCTCGCGAGCACGGCGCCGCCGCTGCTGCTGCTCCTCCTTGGCGGCGCGCTGCTCGCGGCGGGCCGGCATTCCTGGGTGACAGGCAAGCCCAACGGCTTGCCCCGTCCCAGTGGAGGCAACCTTTCATGATCGAGTACCGCGCCTTCACCAAGCGCTACGACGGCCGGACGGCGGTTGATGCCCTGACGCTGCTGGTGCCGTCCGGATCGGTGGTGGCCCTGCTCGGCCCGAACGGGTCGGGCAAGACCACGTCGATCAAGGCCGCGGCCGGCTTGATTCGGTCCGATGCCGGCGAGGTGCTGCTGGGCCACGATCGGCTGAGCGCGCTCGACCCGCGCGGCCGCCGGTCGTGCTCCTTCCTCCCGCAACGCGTCTCGTTTCCCGAGACGCTCACCGGGCGGGAAGTGGTTGAGTTCTATCGCCGCTTGCGCGAGGCACCGGCCGACGCCGCCGACCGGGTCTTGAAGTTCGCGTCGCTCAACGGCGCCGGGGCGCGGACGGTCCGCACTTACTCGGGCGGCATGGTACAGCGCCTCGGGCTGGCGGTGGCCACGTTGGGCGCCACCGACGTGTTGCTGCTGGATGAGCCGACGGCGGCGCTCGACCCCGACGGCCTGTGTGCCTTTTATGGACTCGTCGAAGCCCGGCGGCGGGCGGGTGGCACCGTGTTCTTCAGCTCCCACCAGCTCGGCGACATCGAGCGCCTGGCCGACCGCGTGGCCGTCATCGTCGCCGGCCGGCTGGTGGCCGAGTTCACCGAGCGCGAACTCGCGGCCCGGCTCGCCGACCGTGGCGTGATGCGAGTGCGGCTGGAAGCCAGGGTCCAGGGGCTGCTCGAGCGGGTGCGCGAGCAGGCGCCGAAGGCCCTCTGGTTCGGCGATGAGCTAATCGTTCCGGGCGCGGCTTCGACCCGGCCGATGGTGCTGGACCTGATCCGCGAGGCCGGCGGAGTGATCCGCGGTCTCACGGCGGAAGAGGGCCGGCTCGACGCGTTCTATCGCGAGCTGATTGGCGGGGCGTCATGACGAAGTGGCTGCTGGCCACGGCGCTCGTCCTGAGCGGGTGTGCCGGCCGCCCGCCGGGCCCGGCCGCGGTCGCATCGGGCGAAGACGCGTGCGCGTCGTGCCGCATGACGGTCGTCTCGCGGGCCACCGCCGCGCAGATCGTTCGCGCCGGCGACGAGCCGGTGTTCTTCGATGAGCTCGGCTGCCTGCGCGATTACCTGGCCCGGCGTGCGGTTCCGGACGATGCCGTCATCTACGTCGCCGACCATCGCACGGGCGAGTGGGTGAACGCGCGCGCGGCGGTGTTTACCAAGACCACGGTCTCCACACCCATGGCGTCGGGCCTGCTGGCTCATGCCGACGCCAGTTCTCGAGACGCCGACCCGGCGGCGGCGGGCGGCAGTCCGGCCACGGTGATCCCATGACCTCCCTGCGATCGGTGCTCTGGATCTGTGCGCGGTACGAACTGGTGCTGGCCGTGCGATCGCGCTGGCTGCAGTTGTTCGCCGTGGTGTTCGCGGCCCTGGCGCTGGCCGTGTCGGGCGCCGGCTACATCCTCTCGGGCGGCCACGGCGTCCAGGACTTCTCCCGCACCGCCGTCTCGCTGGTCCAGATCGTGTTGCTGCTGGTGCCGCTGGCCGCGCTGGTGTTTGGCGGGCTGGCCTTGACGCCTGAACGCGGCGCCGCGGAGCTGCTGTACTCACAACCCGTGCCTCGCGGCGCCATCCTCCTGGGGCGAATGCTCGGCGTGTGGCTGGCGCTGGCCGCGGCCGAGGCCATCGGCTTCGGCCTGGCCGGCCTGTTCATGCAATACCAGGCCGGGCCTGACGGGCTGACGCGCTATGGCGCGCTGGTGCTGACCGCCGTCGTCATTACCGGCGTGTTCCTCGCGATCGCCACGCTGCTGGCCGGCCTCAACGCCGGCCGCCGCACGCGCGTGCTGGCCGCCGCGCTGGTGGTCTGGTTCATCACGGTGGTGATGTTCGACGTCGCCGTGCTCGGCATTGCGTCGCTGCTGCGCTCGGGCTCGGCATCACGCCTGCTGATCACCGCGACGCTAATCAATCCCGTGGATGCGGCCCGCACCGGCTCGCTGCTCGCCATTGAAGGCACGGCCGCGTTTGGCGCGGCGTCGCTGGCGCTGTTGCGTTTTACCGGCGGGGCGGCGATGGCTTTGGTGCTGATCGCGGCGTCGCTGGTGATCTGGCTGGTGGTGCCCCTGGTGGCAGCCCTGCGCGCGCTCGCGCGCGCCGACATCTGATGCAGATGCAATATTCCGCAGATCGGGTTTCTGAACGCGGAGGAGGCGGGGGTCTTCGGGCGTGTTCACAAGGGGCCGGCTTTCCGCGCGAGCGGCGCCAATCGATGGCCTCCTTGGTTCCCGCAGGCAATTCGCGGCGCGGTTCTGGTATATTTTCCGCCGTCAGGGCCTTACTTCGCTGGCGGCCTTGGCTCTATTCTTACCACGCGCTGGCATTCATAGCGTCCGGTTCGTTCTCGCACTCGTAAACGACCAAACCGGAGGTGGTAGATGCGCAGACTGCTTGTCAGTTCGCTCGTCACGTCGTTCTTATGCGTGGCGGCGCTCCCTTTGCTGGCCCAACAGGGCACGGCGGAAATTGCCGGAAAAATCACCGACGAACAGGGCGCCGTGCTACCGGGCGTCGCGATTGTCGCCACCAACGAAGCCACCGGGGTATTTCGCGAGGCCACCAGTGGCCCGGCCGGAACATTCTTCCTGTCGCAGCTCGTGCCGGGGACGTACCGGATCGCGGCCAGGCTCGAAGGCTTCCGGACCACCGAGCAGAGCGGCCTGCTGCTGCAAGTGGGGAAGACCCTCACGATCAACTTGTCGCTGGCTGTCGGGGGACTCGAAGAGACGGTCCGGGTCACCGGCCAATCGCCGCTGGTTGACACGACGAGCGTCAGAGTGGGCGGTAACATCGGCACCGCGGAGCTGAGCGAGCTGCCGGCAATGAACCGCAACTACTTCGCCGCGGTCGCGCTGTTGCCGGGCATTCAGTTTTCGGCCTCCAACCAGATGGGGAACGACACGATCGTCTCCGCCGGCCAGTCGACTCAGGGGAACAACGTGTCGGTCGACGGCGGCTACAACGCCGACGACGCGCTCGGCACCAGCGCGGGTGCCCAGGTTCGCACGCCGCTCGAGGCGATCCAGGAGTTCCAAGTGGTGACCAGCATGTATGACGCCGAGTTTGGCCGCGCGGGCGGCGCGATCGTCAACGCGGTGACCAAGGCCGGGACGAACCAGTTCAAGGGCGTGGTGTTCGGATACATGGCCAGTAACAAGCTGACGGCCGCCGACTACTTCGTCAGGACGGGAAACCTGACCAAGCCCACCGCCAAGAAACAGGAGTGGGGCGCCGTGCTCGGGGGTCCGATCGTCAAGAACAAGGCGCACTTCTTCCTCAGCCTCGAGCGGCAGGTCGACAATCCGAACCGGACACGCGTCTTTCAGGCCCGGCCCGACCTCAACTTCTCGATTGCCGAGAACCGCACGGGCTGGAATACGGTCGTCCGCTTCGACCACCAGATCAGCGCGAATCACACGTGGGCGATCCGCTGGCTGCGCGAGAGCGCGCCGCAGTTCCCCATCGTCGGAACCCGGCAAACCCTGCAATCGGTCTCGGATGAAACCGACATCGATCAGACGGCCGTCGGCACCTTGACCAGCGTGATCGGCAACGCGCGAGTCAACACCCTTCGGCTGGCGCGGACATGGGAGCATTGGTGGCATGGCAATGCCTGCACCCGTGCTCTGGGCGAGGAGAACCTGGCCAAGCTCTCCGATTGCCCACCGCAGCTCGACCAGTTGAGTTTCCTGGGACAGGCCAGTACCGAGGCACAGGGCCCCTGGGATTCCAACTACCAGATCGAGGACGATTTCTCCTGGTTCATCCCCGGCAAGAAGGGCGACCACGAGGTGAAATTCGGGGCGCGTTATCACTACACGGAATTGCGGCGGGTCTCGCAGATCAACATGAACGGCACGTTCCGCTTCAACACCGATCTGCCGTTCGACCCGGCCAACCCGAGGACCTATCCCGAGCGGTTCACCATCCGGACCGGGGAGTACGACGCGATCATGGAGAACCACACGGTCGAGGCATTCGCCCAGGACAAGTGGAAGTTGGGTTCGCGGACAACGTTCAGCCTGGGGATTCGCTACGATCTCGAGATCATCCCGATCGACGAGACGGACAACCCGCTGTTCCCCGCCGGCAACAAGAAATACCCGGTCGATCGCAACAACTTCGGGCCCCGGCTCGGGCTCACCCACTCGATCGACGAGGCCGGCAAGTCGGTGGTGCGCGGCGGTTACGGGATCTTCTACAACCGGACCATTCTGGGCGCCATCGACGACACGCTGGAATTCGGCAAGCACACCTCGTCGGTCAACGTCACGTTTCCGAACAACAACGCCGATCCGGGTCCGGCGGCGGGACGGTTCCCAACCGACCCGTTCCTGGTCAACGGGCCGGTCGTCAACTGGGCCTTGCTCCGGCAACTGTACCCGGCCGGCGTGAGCGTCCGGAACGCGGGGGCGGTGATCTTCGACTCTCCGGACCGCCAAATCCCGTATGCGCATCAGGCCATGGTCGGCTACGCCCGCCAACTGTCGTCGACGATGGCGCTTCATGTCGATTACGTCCGGCTCGCCAACAAGGACATGTTCCTCGCGCGCAACCTCAACCCGATGGTGCGTGCGGACACCACCCGCACCGGCGCGATCACGCGGGTGGATGCCTTCGGCGTGCTGGGCGAGCCGTACAGTCAGCAAGTCTGGGTGATGGAGAACACGGGCGAGTCGGTTTACAACGCGTTGAACCTGTCGCTCGAGAAACGCCACGCCAACAACTGGTCGGGTCGCGTCTCGTACTCCTTGTCGAAGGGGGTCGGCACGGCCAACAACCAGGCTGACAAGAACACGTACCAGGTCCTGACCGACCTCAAGCTGGACGAGTGGCGGGGGCCGAGCGACGTGGACCGTCGTCACATCCTGTCGATCGGCGCTCGCGCCGAGATCCCCAAGACCGGCGGGGCGACCGTGTCCACCACCGTGCGGTACATGAGCGGATCGCCGTTTACGCTGTACGACAGCAGCATCGACGCCAATCGAAACGGCGAACTCACCGACCCGCTCCCAGCCGGCACCTATAGCGGCACCAGCAAGAACGCGTTGACGGACGTCAAATACGCCGGCGGGCGCAACGGCGCATATGGCCCCGACTACTTCCAGGTTGACGTCCGGGCCGGCTGGCGCCGTAAGGTCGGCGGTGACAGGGCGTTGGAACTCTTTCTGGATGTCTTCAACCTCACGAACCGGGCGAATTTCGACAATCCGACGACAGCCTCGTCGGATCGCCGGACCGCCGCGACCTTCCTTGTGCTGACGAACCTGCGAGGCGGCGGCGGGTTCCCACGACAGGCGCAGATGGGCGCCAGGTATGCTTTCTGAGTGCAGCCGCACGCACGCTAGTCATTCGACGGGCGGCCGCCATAACGGCCGCCCGTCGCCGGTTTCGGCCGGGCCGCGCCGCCGAGCGCGCCGCTTACTGCCTGACGAACTTCTTCAACGCCTGCGCGCCGGCGTTGACTCCGGCGGCGTAGACGTTGCCGCGAGCATCCGCGGCGACCCCGTCGGCGCCGCTCCGCCCGGTCGGCCGGGGATCGGGGTCCGCCTCCGGAATAAAGGACGTCAACTTCCCGTCCCTGGCGCTTCCGATCCGAATCCCCCGCTTCCATCCCGGGTGGACGATGTCACCCGATTCCGAATCGGCGGCATAGAGTATGTCGTTCTGGTCGATGAAGATCCCACTCACCCGGCCGAACTGCGTCCACTCGAGGAGGAACCTCCCGTCCCGATCGAAGATCTGGATCCGGTTGTTGCCCCGGTCGGCGACGAACAGCCGACCCTGAGAGTCAAAGGCCAAGCCGTGCGGCGTCCTGAACTCGCCCCGCCCCGAGCCTTGCTTGCCCCAGGACTTGATGAACTTGCCGTCCTTGGTGAACTTCACGATGCGCGCGACCGCGTCCGGCGGGGTGCGCTGCTGACCGCTGTGTCCATCCGCGACGAAGATGTCGCCATTCGGAGCGGTCACGACATCACACGGCTCGTAAAGCAACGCGCCGGTGCCATCGCCGGGTACGCCCGGCTTTCCAAGCGTGAGCAGCACCTTGCCCTCGGGACTGAACTTGTAAACGGCGTGCCCCCGGCCGCTGCGGTCGGGGTTCTTCCCGTCCGGTCCCTGGGCGTCGGTCACCCAGATGTTCCCGCCGCGATCCACGTGGATGCCGTGCGGCAGATTGAACATCTTCTCGCCGAACCGTCTCACCAGCTTGCCCGAGTCCGCAAACTTGAGGACGGGGTTCAGCCGCGACCCGGCGCAGCTGTTGGCGGCGCAGCGGTCGGCGACCCAAATGGACCGGCCGTCGATGTCGACATCGACGGCGCTCGTCGAGGCCCACCACCGTCCCTCGGCGAGCTGGAAGTAGTTCTCGATAACGCGATACGGGTTCGGCAGGTCGTGGCCGGATTGACCGTGGCCGTGGATGAACGTGGTCGCTCCAGCCAGCGCAACGGCCGGGACGACGAGCGACAGGAAACGCGTGAATGTCATGCCACCTGGGAAGAGCATCGTCCGGTGCCTCCGGATGGAATTGTAGTCCGCGCCGCGTATGACAGCCGTCATAGGCGGGCGCGGCACGTTCTGCTAGACGTCTCTGAAGGGCCAGGATCGGCAGACGCGAGGATCTTTGACTCAAATGGCGGAAGGGAGGCGCGTAATGCAACGGCAGATCACCGTCGTCGTGTTTACCGGTCTGGCGCTATTGGCGGCGTTGGCGGAGAAAGCGAACGCGCAGAGCGCCCTGGCGGGCGTCGTGAAAGACGGCTCCGGGGGTGTGTTGCCTGGTGTGACCGTTGAAGCCAGCAGTCCGGTTCTGATTGAGAAAGTGCGCACGGTCATCACCGACGATGCGGGACAGTACCGGATCGTTGATTTGCGGCCCGGGGTCTACACCATGACGTTCACCTTGCCGGGGTTCGGCACGGTAACGCGCGAGAAGATCGAACTGATTTCGAACTTTACGGCCACGATCAACATCGAACTGCGGGTCGGCGCGCTCGAGGAGACCATCACCGTGTCGGGGGCCACGCCGGTCGTGGACATGCAAAC
>CAYGMD010000201.1:0-8243 GCA_964350785.1 uncultured Acidobacterium sp.
CCCCAATCTCAAGGCCCTTCGTTAACCGGGCCCCACGCGCGGCAGCCGCGCGTGGGTGGTTTAATCGTCCGCGGCGCGGCCATCGTCACCATGAACGACGCCTTCGAGGTGATCGAGGGTGACGTGCTGGTGCGCGACGGGCGCTTCGTCACGGTCGGAAGCGTGCCCGCCGGCGAGCGCGTGGACCGCGTCATCGACGCGCGCGGCGCGTTCCTGCTGCCGGGTTTCATCCAGACCCACGTTCACCTGTGCCAGACGCTGTTTCGCGGCTACGCCGACGACCTGGCGCTGCTCGACTGGCTGAAGCAGCGCGTGTGGCCCATGGAGGCCGCGCACACGCCGGCCTCGCTCGCGGCCGCGGCCCGCCAGGCGGCCTCCGAGTTGCTGCTGAGCGGCACCACCACGGTGCTGACCATGGAAACGGTGCACGACACCGACGCCGTGTTCGCCGCGCTCGAGCCCATGGGCCTGCGCGCGGTCGTGGGCAAGTGCATGATGGACGCCGACGAGGCGGTGCCGGCGCGGCTGCTGGAGAAGACGGGGCAGTCGCTCGACGAGAGCGTGGCCTTGGCCAGGCGCTGGCACGGCCGCGCCAACGGCCGGCTGCGTGCGGCGTTCGCGCCGCGCTTTGCCGTGTCGTGCTCGCAGGGGCTGCTGGAGGCCGTGGCGGCGCTCTCGCTCGAGCACGGGCTGGTCGTCCACACCCACGCCTCGGAGAACCGTGACGAGATTGCGCTCATCCGCCACCGTACCGGCCGCTCGAACATCGACTACCTCGCGCACACGGGCCTGACCTCGCCGCGGCTGTGCCTGGCGCACTGCGTGTGGGTGGATGACCGCGAGCAGTCGGTGATGGCCGAGCACGACGTGAAGGTGCTGCACTGCCCCGGCTCGAACCTGAAACTTGGCTCGGGTCTCGCGCCCGTGGTCGAGATGCGCGCCAAGGGCCTGTCGGTCTCGCTCGGCGCCGACGGCGCCGCCTGCAACAACCACCTCGACATGTTCGAAGAAATGCGCCTGGCGGCCGTGCTGCAGTCGGTCCGCAAGGGTCCCGGGGCGCTGACCGCCCGCGACGCGCTGTGGATGGCCACCCGCGAGGGCGCCCGCGCGCTGGGGCTCGAACGCGACCTGGGCAGCATCGAGCCCGGCAAGCGCGCCGACTTCCTGCTGGTGGATCGGGACCGGCCGCAGTTCATGGCCACCCACGACCCCTATTCCACCCTGGTTTATTCGGCCCGCGGGAGCGACGTCCGTACCACGGTCGTCGACGGCGAAGTGCTGGTGGATGCCTTCCGCCCAATTCGCTGGGATCCGGCCACAATCGCCGCCGCAGCCAGGCTCGAGGCCGGGCGGCTGGCCGCCCGGGCGGGCTTCTAGTGTTACAATTCCTAGCAGTCCACGTAGTCGACTGCTAATGAGTAACCCGGTCCTTTCCGACCGCACGCGGCGCATCCTGGCCACCCTCGTCCGCTCCTATATCGAGACGGGCGAGCCGGTGGCGTCGGCGGCGCTTGCCCAGAAGGCCGGCTTGAACGTGTCGTCGGCGACGGTGCGCAACGTCCTGGCCCAACTCGAAGAGATGGGTTTCGTGTGGCAGCCGCACACCTCGGCGGGCCGGGTGCCTACCGACGCGGGCTATCGCTGCTACGTTGACATGCTGATCGAGGCCCGGCGACCGACCAAGGACGTCTCGGCCGTCGAGTTGCGGCTGAGGCAGGAAGCCGGCGACGATCCCTTGATGGACGACCTGCTCTCGTCGACGTCGCACGTGCTCTCGGAGGCCAGCCGGAGCGTCGGGTTCGCCATTGCCCCGCCCAACGCCGACGCGCTGTTCCAGCGCATCGAGTTCGTGCCGCTCAGCGGCAATCGCATTCTGGTGGTGGTCGTGGCCAGCGGCAACCAGGTGTCGCAGAAGACCGTGGACATCGGCGAGTCGGTTACCGCCTCGGAACTGACCCAGGCCGCCAATTTCCTGAACTCCGAGTTCTCCGGCCGGACCCTGCAGCAGGTGCGCGACGGGGTCGTCGACCGCCTCAAGCAGGAGCGGTCGCTCTACGACCAGCTACTGGGGCTCGCGCTGCGCCTGGCGAGCAGTTCGTTCGCGAACCTCGACCGGCCCACCGCCGTCTACATCGACGGCGCCTCGAGCCTGCTCGAAGAAGTGGTCCAGGCCAGCGGGATCTCGGCCGCGACGCTGCGCGGCCTGCTGCGCATGGTCGAAGAAAAGCAGCGGCTGATCGGCATCCTGACCGAATACATTGATGGCCCCGGCCTCACCGTGGTGATCGGCGCCGAGCACAGCGATCCGGAACTGCGGCCGTTCAGCCTGATTGCGGCCACCTACTTCGACGGCCGCAGCACGGGCACGGTCGGCGTGATTGGCCCCACGCGCATGCGCTATTCCAAGGCCATCAGCGTGGTCGACATTGCCGCGCTCGCCGTCGCGCGAGTGCTGCGCGACGTGAATTAATCAGACGAGGCACCCCGGGAAGGGTGCCCGACAATCCTGCACGAAACCATGAACGACGAAACGAACGATCCACAACCTTCCGGCATTCCTGCGACCGAAGCGGGTCCCCTCGATCCGCCGGATGCCGGCACGCCCGCCGAGGCCATCAAGCGCGAGCGCGACGAGCTGTTCGATCGCCTGCTGCGCAAGACCGCCGAGTTCGACAACTTCCGCAAGCGCGTCGACCGCGACCGCAAGGACATGATCGAGTGGGCGGCGGCCGACGTGTTGAACGACGTGCTGGCCGTCGCCGACGACTTCGACCGCGCGCTGGCCGCCGACGCGCCGCCCGAGGCGCAGCAATACCGGGCCGGGCTGGAACTGATCCAGCGCCAGCTCGCCGACCTGCTCAAGAAACGCGGCGTGACGACGCTCGAGGCGCTCGGCGCCGACTTCGATCCGCACTTTCACCAGGCCGTGGCCTACGAGGAAGTGGCGGGCGCCCGTGACGGTGAAGTGGTCGCCGTGCTGGCCAAGGGATACAAGCTCGGGGAGCGCTTGTTGCGCCCCGCTATCGTGAAGGTCGCGAAGGCATCGTGAGCAAGCGCGACTACTACGAGATTCTCGAAGTCAGCAAGACCGCCACCGACCAGGAGATCAAGAGCTCCTATCGCCGGCTCGCGCTCAAGCACCACCCCGATCGCAACCCCGGCGACAAGGCGGCCGAAGAGAAGTTCAAGGAGGCGGCCGAGGCCTACGCCATCCTCAGCGACAACGAGAAGCGCGCCCGCTACGACCGCTTCGGCCACGCCGGCGTCGGCGGCGGCCCGCAGGGCTTCGATCCCTCGCAGTTCTCCGGCTTCGAGGACATCTTCGGCGGCCTCGGCGACATCTTCGGCTTTGGCGGCTCGCGGCGCGGCGGCCCGCAGCGCGGCTCGGACCTGCGCTACGACCTCGAGATCAAGTTCGAGCAGGCCGCCAAGGGCGTGGAAACCCACATCCAGATTCCGCGCCAGGAAACCTGCGGCACCTGCAAGGGGTCGGGCCCGGCCCCGGGCACCTCGCCCACCACCTGCCCCGGCTGCCGCGGCGCCGGCCAGATTCGCTTTCAGCAGGGCTTCTTCACCATGGCCCGCACGTGCGGCCAATGCCGCGGCGCCGGCAAGGTGATCACCAAGCCGTGCCAGACCTGCCGCGGCCTGGGCACGGTGGAGCAAACGCGCAAGCTGACCGTGAAGATCCCCGCCGGCATTGCCACCGGCCAGCGCCTGCGCCTGAGCGGCGAGGGCGAATCGGGCACGCAGGGCGGCCCCCCCGGCGATCTCTACGTGGTGATCTTCGTGCAGGAGCACGAGTTCTTCCAGCGCGACGGCAACGACCTGCACTGCTCGGTGCCGCTCCCGTTTACGACGCTGGCGCTCGGCGGCGAAATCAAGGTCCCCGGCATCGATGGCGATGAAACCGTCAGGATTCCCGAGAGCACGCAGACCGGCACCACGTTCCGCCTGCGGGGCAAGGGCATGCCCGACGTGTCGGGCCGCGGCCGCGGCGACGTGCTCGTCACCGTCCAGGCGATGACGCCGAAGAAGCTGTCGAAGGAACAACGCAAGCTGCTCGAGCAGCTTGCCGCCACGCTGCCCGAACAGAAGGTCAAGCCGCACGGCCGCGACGAGGCCGACGACCGCGGCATTTTCGGCAAGGTCAAAGACATCTTTGGATAACCGCACCTGGCCGGCCTTGATCCTGCGGGCCGGCGCCGTGGACGACTCCGAGGACATGGTCTCGGCCGTCCTCACCGACTTCTCGCCGGTCGCCATCCACGACCTCGCCGAGCGGCCGCTGCCGCCGGGCGGGCTGTGGGACCCCACCTACCCGCCGATTCCCGATCCGCCGCCGACCCCGCTGCACTGGAACGTGTGCTTCAACGACGCCGCCGAGCGCGACCAGGCCGCCCGGGCGATTCGTGAGGCACTACCTCATCTCGCCGTCGAACCGGTGGATCTGCCGGACGAGGATTGGGCCGCGCGCTCGCAGAAAGCCCTGACCATGGTCCGCGCCGGCCGCTTCATCGTCGCGCCGCCGTGGGACATGCCGCCGGCCGACGTCGATGCCACGGTGATCGTGATCGAGCCGTCGATGGGGTTCGGGACCGGCCATCACGCGACCACGCGCATGTGCCTGCGGCTGTTGTCGGAGCTTGACGTCTCGGACCTCACGGTCCTCGATCTGGGCACCGGCTCCGGCGTGCTGACCATGGCCGCGGCGCTCAGCGGCGCGCGGCGGGTGCTCGGCATCGACGTCGACGTCGACGCCATCCAGTCCGCCGAGACCAGCGCCCGCCTGAACATGCTGCCCGACACCATCGCCTTCGAGGTGTCGGACTTCCGCTCGTCGCCGCCGGCGGCTGCCGATCTGGTGCTCGCCAACCTGACCGGCGGGATGCTGACGTCGAGCGGCCCGGCGATTGCGGCGCTGGTGAAGCCTGGGGGACAACTGATCCTGAGCGGCTTCGATCACACCGAGGTTGACGCCGTCCTGGCGGCTTTTGCCGGCTTCACCGAAGCTGGGCGCCTGACCGAAGACAACTGGATCGCGCTGCAGCTTCACCGTTGAAGTTTCACAGGAAGTCAGGCGCTCACGAGCTGCTTGGAGTTGCCAACTCGTGATCTCCTGATCTCCTGCTACTTCACCGGGCGCTGGCTCCCCTTCTCGCGAGCGGCGTTCCAACTCTCCACCACGCGGCGGAGTTCCTTGTAGGGATTCTCCTGGTCGTCGACCTGGAAGCGCAGCACCGTGTCGTTGTTCAGCCACACGCCGCCGCCCTTCTTGACGATCACCATCGACGCGGCCTGCATCCCGCGCTTGTCGCCGCCGGCCGCCTGACCCGCTTCGAGGGCCGCCATCAGGCGCAGCGACAGGTGGCCCTTGGTTTCCTCGAACGCCTTGACCATGCCCTCCACCACCGCGGGGCCGGCGAGGATGTTGCCCTGCGCGGTGCAGAACTTGCCCTGCTTGCCGCCCGCCCACTCCGTCGCCTTCGGCCCGGTGAACGTCGCCGTGTTGCCGTGCAGATCGATGACCGCAAACTGGCGACCCTGCTTGGTCCACCGCTCCGGCTGCGGATCGGGGTCGCTGTCCCAGATCGCCTTGATGATGGCCTCCGGCTTCATGCCCGCCTTCAGCAGCGCGATGCCCTTCGGGCCGTAGCTCACATCGACAATGGCCTGCGTGGCGACCACGCCGGCGTCGGCATCGGCGGTCAGCACGCCGGTCAGCGTGAACACGCGCGACTGGACGGCGCCGCCGACCTCTCCGGTGTCAGGGTCGTAGCCGAGGATGGAGAAGGTCGCCACCGTGGGCGGCATGCCATCTGGAGATTGCGCAAGAACGGTCCGGCTGAAGCCGGACGCTACAACCACCCCTACCAGCCCTACCAGCCCTACCAGCCCTTTAGCTCTCATCACAGTTCACTCCAGGTCGTTAACAAGGCCGTCAAGGCCACGAGCGGCGCCGCGTCGGCGCGCAGGGTCCGGCCGCCAAGCGAGATCGGCACCGCCCCGGCGGCCGTGGCCGCCACCCGTTCGGCCGGCGTCCACCCGCCCTCGGGCCCCACTATCACATGGGCCGACGCCGGCCTGGGAATCGCTTGCACGGTCCGTGTGCCGTCCCCGGCGGACGGCTCCACGCACAATAACCGCACGCTCGGCACGGGCTCGGCGAGGTATCCCGCCAGGGTTTGGGCCGCCGCCACCACCGGCACCACCGCGCGGCCGCACTGCTTGGCCGACGACACGGCAATGCGTTGCCACCGCGCCACGCGCTGGCTCTTCTCCACCGTTGACAGGCTGATCTCGCTGCGGTCGCTGACCACGGGACAAACACCGGTGGCGCCCAGCATCACGGCATCCCGCACCACGTCGTCCATTTTGTCGGCCTTGAGCACGCTGATGACGAGGACCAGCGGCAGGCCGATCTCGGGCGCCGGAATGACCGGCTCGATCGCGCGCACCGCGGCCGAGCGCTTGCCGGCCGCGACCACTTCCGCCCGCCACAACCCGCCGCGGCCGTCGAAGACCTCGACCTCGGCGCCGGGGCCGAGCCGCAGCACGCGCACCAGGTGTTCCGCCTCATCCTCGGGGACCGCGACGCTCGCGGCGGCGGCATCCAGGTCGGGCACATAGAAACGCGGGCGCACGCGGAGAGTATACTCATGCGCACAGATGTTCTTTCGCGGACAAACGGTCGGGAAGTACCGCATCCTGTCCCCTCTCGGCAGCGGCGGCTTTGGCAGCGTCTACCTCGCGGAAGACACCTGGATCGACAAGAAGGTGGCGATCAAGGTTCCGCATCGCCAGAACCTCGACTTCGGCGAGCTGCTCCGCGAACCGCGCCTGCTCGCCACCCTCAGCCATCCGAACATCGTCACGGTGCTCACCGCCGAGAAACAAGACGACGTGTTCTTCATCGTGATGGAGTACGTGCCGGGCGACACGCTGGAAGCGGTGATCGATCGCGACGGCACGCTCGACCTGCCGCGGGCGCTCGACTACACCTGCCAGATCTGCAACGCGATGGACCACGCGCACAAGCACGGGATCATCCATCGCGATCTGCGGCCGGGCAACGTGCTGGTGACCGACCAGGGGCTGATCAAGGTGGCCGACTTCGGCACCTCGCGCTTCCTCGAAATCGCCGCGCACGGCACGACGGTGATCGGCAGCCCGCCGTACATGGCCCCCGAGCAGTTCCAGGGCAAGGCGGTGTTCGCCTCGGACATCTACTCGCTGGGCGTGACGATGTACCAGATGTTCACGGGCGTGCTGCCGTACGACACGCCGATGCCGGGCGACCTCGACAAGCTGATGCGGGGCGAGCTGGCGTCGCCGCCGAAGCTGAAGAACCCGAAGCTGCCCAAGGCGATCAGCGACATCGTGATGAAGGCCATTGCCGCCGACATCCCGTCGCGCTACCAGCGCGCCTCGGACCTGCTCGATGCCGTGCTCGCGGCCCGCAACCCGGCCCCCGCCCCGGCGGCGGGCCGGCGCCCCTGGCGCCCCGCCGCGGGCGCCGCCAGTACCGCGTCGGAAGAAGTGCAGGACATCCAGGCCCGCCTCAAGGCGCGCGAAACCGTGCAGGCCAAGTTCTGCTGGAAGTGCGGCAAGGCGCTGGCGGCCCGCGCCGACGCCTGTCCCTTCTGCTCCGAACGCCAGTAGCCCCACCCCGCAAGGTAGCGTCCGCCTTTAGGCGGACCTCGGCCCGGAGTACAATTCCGCCACTATGGCATTTGCGGGTACGGGCAAGATCTGGATGAACGGGTCGCTGGTGGACTGGAAGGACGCCACGATCCACGTCGCTTCTCACGCGCTCCACTACGGCACCGGCGTCTTCGAGGGCATCCGCGCCTACGACTCCCAGACCGGCACCAACGTCTTCCGCCTCGAGCCGCACATGCGGCGGCTGATGGACTCCTGCCGGGTCTACCGGATGGAGCCCCGGTGGTCGCAGGCGGAACTGTCGCAGGCGGTCCTCGACACGGTGCGCGTCAACGGCTTCAAGAGCTGCTACATCCGGCCGCTGGTCTACCGCGGGTACGATTCGCTGACGCTCGATCCGCGGCCGTGCCCGGTGGACGCGTCGGTCGTGGTCTGGGAATGGAGCCTGATGATGGGCGCCGAGGCGCTGGAGCAGGGCATCGACGTGGGCGTCAGCTCGTGGACGCGCCTGGCGCCGAACACCCTGCCGGCGCTGGCCAAGGGCACGGCCAACTACGCCAACTCGGCGCTGATCAAGATGC
>CAYGMD010000202.1:0-5912 GCA_964350785.1 uncultured Acidobacterium sp.
GGACGGGATCGAGATCAACTTCCGCCGCGACGAGACCATTTACGACGGCCGCTTCGCCAACAACGGCTGGCTGCAGGAGCTGCCGAAGCCGGTGACCAAGCTGACGTGGGACAACGCCGCGCTGATCGCGCCGTCGACCGCCGAAGCCAACCACCTGCAGAGCGGCGACCTGATCGCCATCCAGCATGACGGCCGCGCGCTGACCATGCCGGTGTGGATCACGCCCGGCCACGCGAAGGACGCCATCACCGTGTCGGTCGGCTACGGCCGCACCCGGGCCGGCCGGGTCGGCAACGGCGCCGGCTTCAACACCTACGCGCTGCGCGGTTCCGCCGCGCCGTGGTACGGCGCCGCCACCATCACCAAGACCGGCGACACCTACGACCTGGTCGGCACCCAGGACCACTGGTCGATCGAAGGCCGCAACATCATCCGCTCGGCGACGCTCGAGGAGTTCAAGGCCAAGCCGGCCTTCGTCAAGGAGATGGAGCACCTCAAGATCGACAAGCGCATCTCGCTCTACGCCGACAAGGAATACAAGGGCGACCAGTGGGGCATGGCGATCGACATGAACGCCTGCACCGGGTGCTCGGCCTGCATCATCGCCTGCGTCGCCGAGAACAACATCCCGGTGGTCGGCAAGGCGCAGGTCAAGCGCAACCGCGAAATGCACTGGCTGCGCATCGACCGCTACTTCGCGGGCAACCTCGACACGCCCGACACCTACTACCAGCCGATGCCCTGCCAGCAGTGCGAGAACGCGCCCTGCGAGGTGGTGTGCCCCGTGTCGGCCACCGTCCACAGCGACGAGGGCCTGAACGACATGGTCTACAACCGCTGCGTCGGCACCCGCTACTGCTCCAACAACTGCCCCTGGAAGGTGCGGCGCTTCAACTTCCTGCTGTTCCAGGACTGGAACACGCCGCAGTTCAAGCTGCAGCGCAACCCGGACGTCACCGTCCGCAGCCGCGGCATCATGGAGAAGTGCACCTACTGCGTGCAGCGCATCAATGCCGCGCGCATCCAGGCCAAGCGCGAGGATCGCGCGATTCGCGACGGCGAGATCGTCACCGCCTGCCAGGCGGTGTGCCCGGCCGAGGCGATCGTGTTCGGCAACATCAACGACCCGGACAGCAAGGTCGCCAAGCTCAAGGCGAGCCCGCGCAACTACACCACGCTCGAAGACCTCAACACGCGGCCGCGCACGACCTATCTGGCGGCGGTGCGCAACCCGAACCCGGCCCTGCCTTCGAACCCGATGGTCGGCGGCCACCATGCGACTGAAGAGTCGCACGAGCCAGCCTCACCTGGGGGCGGACACTAATGGCCAATCACTCGCACCAGACCGCGTTGCTCGAAGAGACGCCGGTCATTCTGCCGGGGCACGACTTCGAGACGGTCACCGAGACCATCGCGGAGATTCCGCTCTCGAAGCGCTTTCCGCTCGGCTGGATCGGCGTCCTGCTGATCGGCCTGGGCCTGGCGGGCATGCTGCACATGGCCCTCGGCTGGCTGCTGCTCAAGGGCATCGGCATCTGGGGTAACAACGTCCCGGTCGGCTGGGCGTTCGACATCATCAACTTCGTCTGGTGGATCGGCATCGGCCACGCCGGCACGCTGATCTCGGCCATCCTGCTGCTGTTCAAGCAGCAGTGGCGCATGTCGATCAGCCGCTTCGCCGAAGCGATGACCATCTTCGCGGTGGCCTGCGCGGCGATCTTCCCCGTGTTCCACACCGGCCGCCCGTGGCTGGCCGCCTACTGGCTGTTCCCGTATCCCAACACCATGGGCCTGTGGCCGCAGTTCAAGAGCCCGCTGATCTGGGACGTGTTCGCGGTCTCGACCTACGCCACGGTCTCGATCGTGTTCTGGTATATCGGCATGATTCCCGACATGGGGACGCTGCGCGACCGCGCGGTGTCGAAGGTCAAGGCGAGGATCTACGGCATGCTGTCGCTCGGCTGGCGCGGCTCGGCCCGCCACTGGCACCGCTACGAAGTGGCCTCGCTGATCCTGGCCGGCCTGTCGACGCCGCTCGTGCTGTCCGTGCACACCGTCGTCAGCTTCGATTTCGCGGTGTCGGTCATCCCCGGCTGGCACGCCACCATCTTCCCGCCGTACTTCGTCGCCGGCGCCATCTACGCCGGGTTCGCGATGGTGCTGACGCTGGCGATTCCGGTGCGCCGCTTCTACGGCATGGAAAGCCTGATCACGATGCGGCACATCGACAACATGGCCAAGATCACGCTGGCCACCGGCCTGATGGTCGCCTATGGCTACGCGATGGAAGCGTTTTTCGCGTGGTACAGCGGCAGTCCGCACGAGCGGTTCATGATGTGGAACCGCATGTTCGGCCCCTACGGCTGGTCGTACTGGACGCTCATCGCGATCAACGCCGTGATGATTCAGTTGCTGTGGTTCCACAAGGTGCGCCACAACACCACCGTGCTGTTCGTGATGTCATTGCTGATCGGCGTCGGCATGTGGCTCGAGCGCTTCGTCATCATCGTGACCTCGCTCAACCGCGACTTCATCCCGGCGTCGTGGGGCATGTATTACCCGACGCGGTGGGACTTCATGACGTTCTTCGGGACCATCGGCTTGTTCCTGACGCTGTTCCTGCTCTTCCTGCGCTTCGTGCCGATGATTTCGATGTTCGAGGTCAAGCTGCTGCTGCCGCAGTCGAAAGTGAAGTCCGACCATGCACACTAACGAGCCCACCCACCGGCTTCACGGCGTGATGGCCGAGTTCGACTCGGCCCAGACCGTGGTCGACGCGGCGCGCCGGACGATGGCGCACGGCTTCACCAGGGTCGAGGCCTACTCGCCCGTGCCGATCGAAGAGCTGAACGACATCATCCACAAGAAGCGGACCGTGCTGCCGAAGCTGGTCCTCGCCGGCGGCCTCGCCGGCATGGCCACCGGCTTCCTCCTGCAGTACTGGGCGTCGGTGATCGAATACCCGATGAACATCGGCGGCCGCCCGCAGGCGAGCTGGACGACCTTCATCGTGCCGTCGTACGAACTGACCATCCTGTTCGCGGCGCTGACCGCGGCGATCGGCATGATCGTGCTGAACGGCCTGCCGCAACCGTACCACCCGGTGTTCAACGTCGACCGCTTCGCGATGGCCAGCTCCGACAAGTTCTTCCTGGTCGTCGAGTCGGCCGATCCGAAGTTCGACCAGCAGGCGACGGCCGAGTTCCTGCGCGGCACCGGCGCGAAGGGAGTCTACGACGTTGACGAATAGGTTCACCTTCGCCCTGCTGGCGGCCGCGACGCTGCTCGTCGCCGGCTGCCGCCAGGACATGCACGACACGCCGCGTTACGAAGCGTTCGAGAAGAGCGGGTCGTTCCCCGACGGCCGCGCCTCGCGCTCGGCCCCGGCCGGCACGGTCGCCCGCGGCTGGCTGCGCGACGACGAGGCGCTCTACACCGGCAAGGCCGCCGGCCAGGTCGTCGACCAGTTCCCGTTCGCGATCGCGCACGCCGACCTCGAGCGCGGCCAGCAGCGCTTCAACATCTACTGCACGCCGTGCCACGGCAAGCTCGGCGACGGCCACGGCATGGTCGTCCAGCGCGGCCTGCGCCAGGCCGCCTCCTATCACCAGGACCGGCTGCGCCAGGAGAAGGTCGGCTACTTCTTCGACGTCATCACCAACGGCTTCGGCGCCATGCAGGGCTACGCCGAGCAGATCCCGGTCCGCGACCGCTGGCTGATCGTGGCCTACGTGCGCGCGCTGCAGCTGAGCCAGCACGCGTCGGTGGACGACGTGCCCGCCGACAAGCGCGCGGAGCTTGACGCCGCGGCCGCCGAGACGCCCTCGGCAACCACTGAGAGGCCGGCCGCGGCCGCGGCCGCTCCCGCTGCGGAGAAACACTAGTGTCGACTGTGACTGCAGACACCTTTAAGGCGGGCGACGTGCCGCTGCCCGGCATGAAGCAGTTCGGGCTGATCGCGGCCGTGCTCGGCGTGGTCCTGGCCGGCGCCGGCTTCCTGATGGCCGGCGAGCACGGGCTCGATCGCTTCTACCAGGCGTACCTGGTGGCCTACACCTTCTGGATGGGGGTGGTCCTCGGCAGCCTCGCGCTGCTGATGGTGCAGCACCTGACCGGCGGCGCCTGGGGCGTCGTCATGCGGCGGCCGCTCGAGGCGGCGGTCCGGACCATCCCGTTCATGGCGGTGCTGTTCCTGCCGATCGTGTTCGGCATGCACTCGCTCTACGAGTGGACGCACGAGAGCGCGGCCAGCGACCCGATGCTGGTGTTGAAGGCGGGTTACCTGAACACGCCGTTCTTCCTCGTCCGCCAGGCGATCTACTTCGCGCTGTGGGGGGGCATGGGCTACCTGCTGACGTCGGCGTCGGCCGAGCACGACCGCACCGGCGACCCGGCCCTGGTCGACCGGATGGCGCGCGTGTCGGGCGCCGGCCTGGTGATCTACTTCCTGACGGTCACCTTCGCCATGGTCGACTGGACCATGTCGGTCAACCCGCATTGGTTCTCGACCATCTGGGGCCTGCTCTACATCGGCGGCCAGGCGCTGTCGGCATTCGCGTTCGGCATCACCGTACTGGTGATGCTGTCGCAGACCACGCCGATGAACAAGGTCATCACCACGCACCACTTCCACGACCTTGGCAAGTTCCTGTTCGCCTTCCTGATGATGTGGGCCTACTTGTCGTTCTCGCAGTTCCTGATCATCTGGTCGGCGAACCTGCCGGAAGAGATTCCGCACTACCTGACGCGCTGGGACAACAGCTGGAAGTATCTCAGCGTGTTCATCATCGTCGGCCACTTCATCGTGCCGTACGCGCTGCTGCTGTCGCGCGACCTCAAGCGCAACGCCGGCAAGCTGCGGGTGGTGGCGACCTGGGTCATCTTCGCCCGCGTGGCCGACTACTACTGGCACGTCGCCCCCGAGTTCCACAAGGAGGGCCTGAGCCTCGGCCTGCTCGACGTGGCGCTGCCGCTGGCGCTCGGCGGGATCTTCATATCGATCTTCGTGTCGCAGCTCGCCGGGCGTTCGTTGCTGCCCGTCCACGATGCCGGGCTCGAGAAGGCGCTGACCCATCATGTCCACTAACGAGCACGTGAGCGACCAGGACCTCGAGTACGGGCCGACCCCGCCCGGGGCCAAGTACGAGCACACCGACATCGACACGTCGATCGGCTACAAGTTCGCCCTGTGGCTGCTGGTCGCCATGCTGATCTCGGTCGGCATCGTCTACGGCACGTTCTGGTTCTTCGAGGGCCAGAGCCAGCGCGCCGACGTCGCGGCGCAGCAGTACCCGCTGGGCGCCGGACAGGTCAAGAACCCGCCGGCGCCGAACCTGCAGACGCAGCCGTTCAAGGACATCTACGTGCTGCGGCAAGGCGAGGCCGAGAAGCTGGCCGGCTACGGCTGGGTCGACAAGCAGGGCGGCATCACCCGCATTCCGATCGAGCGGGCGATGGAGCTGACGCTGCAGCGCGGCCTGCCGGCGCGGGCCGGCGGCGGCGACGGCAAGAACGTGGTCACGCAGGACAGTTCGTCAGGGCGAACCATCGTTCCTCGCTGACGTGGTGATTTCGTGATTGGGCGATCTCGTGATTTGCGGACGGCGATGGCGATGATGAGCGCGGTGGCGCTCATGACGGCCGTGGTGTCGGCGCAGGGCGAGGCGCCGGGGATTCGTCCGGCGCAGGCGCTGCCGTCGGGGCAGGTGCCGGGGGTGCTCGGCAAGGTGGCGTTCGAGCAGCACCTCGACGAGGCGCTGCCGCTCGAGCTGCCGTTCACCAACGAAGCCGGCGAGGCCGTGAAGCTCGGCGATTACTTCGGCCGCAAGCCGGTGGTGCTCGCGTTCGTGTACTACGAGTGCCCGATGCTGTGCACGCAGGTGCTGAACGGCATCTCCAGCACCCTGAAGGCG
>CAYGMD010000202.1:5922-8150 GCA_964350785.1 uncultured Acidobacterium sp.
CCCCGAGAGCAAGATCAGCCGGATCCTGGCCACCAACCGGGTGCAGGTGCTGAACGGCCTCGAAAGCTCGCTGCGCGTGATCAACGAGAGCATCGGCAAGGAATTCGACGTCGTCACGGTGAGTTTTGACCCCCGCGAGACGCCGGTGCTGGCGGCGGCCAAGAAGCAGGCCTACCTCGATCGCTACCAGCGGCCCGAGGCGGCGCAGGGGTGGCACTTCCTGACCGGCAGCCAGGCGTCGATCGACGCGCTGACCAGGGCGGCCGGCTTCAGCTACGTGTGGGACGAGCAGTCGCAGCAGTTCGCGCACGCCAGCGGCATCATCGTGGCCACGCCCGAGGGCCGGCTGTCGCGCTACTTCTTCGGCATCGACTACTCGCCGCGCGACGTCAAGTTCGCGCTGATCGAGGCGTCGTCCAACAGGATTGGGTCGCTGGCCGATCAACTGTTGCTCTACTGCTATCACTACGATCCGGCAGCGGGCAATTACGGCTTCGCGGCCATGCGGGCCGTGCGGATTGGTGGCGCCGTCACGCTGGTGGCGCTGTTTGGATTCATGTTCGTGTCGATTCGGCGCGACCAACGCGCGGCCGGACACTAGCTAATGACAATATTCGGCATCCCCATCTTCCCGGAGCAGGCCTCGACGTTCGCCAAGGACGTCGACGCGCTGTATTTCTTCATTCTCGCGACGTGCGCGCTGTTTGCCACCGGCGTCGCGGTCGCGGTGATCTACTTCGGCATCCGCTACCACAAGACGCACGACGGCGAGATCGGCGCGCGCATCGAGGGCAACCTGCCGCTCGAGCTGCTGTGGAGCGTGATCCCGACCATCATCGCGATGGTGATGTTCGGCTGGGGCGCCTCGGTCTACTACCACCTCCGGCGCCCGCCCACCGAGGCGATGCACATTTACGCGGTCGGCAAGCAGTGGATGTGGAAGTTCCAGCACCTCGAAGGCCAGCGCGAGATCAACGAGCTGCACATCCCCGCCGGGCGGCCGATCAAGATCACGATCGGCTCCGAGGACGTGCTGCACAGCCTGTACTTCCCGGCGTTCCGGACCAAGATGGACGCCATCCCCGGCCGCTATACCGAGCTCTGGTTCGAGGCCGACACGCCCGGCCAGTACCACATCTTCTGCACCGAGTACTGCGGCACCAACCACTCCGGCATGATCGGCACCGTGACGGTGCTCGAGGAGACGCAGTACCAGGCCTGGCTGCAGGGCGGCGGCATGGAAGGCACGCTGGCGCAGCGCGGCGCCAAGCTGTTCAACGACCTCGCCTGCTCGACCTGCCACCTCGACACCGGCCAGGGCCGCGGCCCCGCGCTGGCCGACATCGTCGGCACCACGGTCAGCCTGCAGGATGGCTCGACGGCCGTCATCGACGAGGCCTACCTGCGCGAGTCGATCCTGAACTCGCAGGCCAAGGTGGTGAAGGGCTTCCAGCCGTTGATGCCGACCTTCCAGGGGCTGATCAGCGAAGAGAACCTGGTGGCGCTGATCGAGCACGTCAAATCCCTTTCGCCGCACGCGACCACCGCCGCGCCGGCCGCCACGCCCACTCCCGCACCGGCGGGTGAAAAGAAATAGCCATGCTGGACAAGCTCAAGATTCCGGAGCGCAACTACCTGAACAACGGCCACGGCCTCGCGTCGTGGCTGCTGACCAAGGACCACAAGCGGATCGCGATCATGTACTTGATCTCGATCTCGGTGATGTTCTTCCTCGGCGGGTTGTTCGCCGTCGGCATCCGCCTCGAACTGGCGACGCCGCAGGGTGACTTCGTCACCGCCGACACCTACAACAAGTTCTTCACCATGCACGGCGTGATCATGGTGTTCTTCTTCCTGATCCCGTCGATCCCGGCGGTGCTCGGCAACTTCCTGATCCCGCCGATGATTGGCGCCAAGGACCTGGCGTTCCCGCGCATCAACCTGCTCAGCCTCTACATCTACTGGATCGGCGGCGTCTTCACGCTCTACGCCATGATCTCGGGCGGGGTCGACACCGGCTGGACCTTCTACACGCCCTACAGCGCGACCGGCTCGAACACCAATGTCGTGCCGACGGCGCTCGGCATCTTCATCGCCGGGTTCTCGTCGATCCTGACCGGCCTGAACTTCATCGTCACCGTCCACCGCATGCGCGCGCCCGGCATGACGTGGTTCCGCCTGCCGCTGTTCGTGTGGGCGCACTACGCGACCAGCCTGGTGCAGGTGCT
>CAYGMD010000203.1:0-8134 GCA_964350785.1 uncultured Acidobacterium sp.
CCGCGCCCTGCTTCAGGAACTCGGGGTTGCTGACCACGCTGAACGGATGCGTCGTTTCGCGCCGCACGACCTCACGCACCTTCTCGGCCGTGCCCACCGGCACGGTGCTCTTGTTGACGATGACCTTGTAGCCGTTCATGGCGCGGGCAATCTCGCGCGCCACGCCCATCACGTGGCGCAGGTCGGCGGAGCCGTCTTCGCCCTGCGGCGTGCCCACCGCGATGAAGACCACCTCGGCCGCACGAACCGCCTTGGGGAGCTCGGTCGTGAACATCAGCCGGCCTTCGGTCTTGTTCCGCTTGACCATCTCTTCAAGGCCGGGTTCGTAGATGGGAACCTTGCCGCGCCTGAGCATGCGGATCTTGGCGGCGTCCTTGTCGACACAAGTGACGTCGTTGCCGGACTCGGCCATGCACGCCCCCAGCACCAGCCCCACATACCCGGTTCCTACGACCGCTATCTTCATCCGCCCCCCAAAACACGCAAGCGTATCATCCGGGGTTTAGGCTGTCAACATACTGAACCACAAGGACTTGCTGGTCTTGTGGTACCCTCTTTGCCGTGCGGATCTTGATCGACTACCGTCCGGCGCTACGCGAACGGACAGGTGTCGGCGAGTTCGTCCACGAGCTGGCTAAAGCCCTGAGCGCCGGGACCGATGTGCCCGATTGCGTGACGCTATTCAGCAATTCCTGGAAAGACCGGCCGGCGCCGTCGCTGGCAACTGAGATGCCCACCGCCCGCCTGGCCGATGTCCACCTCCCGGTCCGCGCCCTGGTCTGGGCCTGGAACCGCCTGGAATGGCCGCCGGTCGAGTGGCTGGCCGGCGAGCACGACATCGTCCACAGCCAGAGCCCCATGCTGATCCCGGCCACCTCGGCCGCCCGCGTCGTCACCATCCACGACCTCGATTTCCTGAGGCATCCGGACCAGATGGCGGCGGAGATCCGCCGCGACTACCCGCGCCTGGCGCGGTCGCACGCCGCCCGCGCCGACGCCATCGTCGTGTCGTCGCATTACGCCGCCGGCGAGGTGACCCGCGAGCTGGGCGTGAGCCGCTCCCGCGTGCATGTCTGCCCGCCGGGTCGCCCCGATTGGTCGGCCGCGGTCGCGGCGCGGCAGGCGGTGCGCCGCGGCACGAACATCCTCTTCATGGGCACGCTGAACCTGCGAAAGAACGTGGGCACGCTGCTCGAAGCCTACGCCCGCTTGCGCGCGCAGGTGCCTGACGCCCCCGGGCTGATCCTGGCCGGCCACACGACCGCCGCCTCGGCCCGATGGGAAGCCCGCGCGAACGAAGCGCCGCTGGCCGGTCATGTCGAGATCACAGGCTACGTGGACATGGCCCGGCGGATCGACCTGTACGCCAACGCGCGCATGCTCGTGTTGCCGTCCTACGAAGAAGGCTTCGGCCTGCCCGTCCTGGAAGCCATGGCGTGCGGCGTGCCGGTGGTCGTGTCGTCGCGCGGTTCGTTGCCCGAGGTCGCCGGCGGCGCCGCCGAACCCATCGACCCGCACGATGCCGACGCGATGGCGGCCAGGATGCGGGCATTGCTCGACGATGGCGAGGCCGAGGCGGCGGCGCAACGCGGCCTGCTGCAAGCCTCGCAGTACAGCTGGGCGGCGTGCGCGGCGGCGGCGCGCCAGGCATACGCGTCGGCCATGGAGGTCCATGCGCATCGCCGTTGACGCGCGCGAGCTCTGCGGCCATCCCACCGGTGTCGGCCGCTACCTGGGCGAGTTGCTTGCCGAGTGGGCCGGCGACGCCCGGGCCGGGCACCACGAGTGGGCCTTGTATGCGCATGCG
The DNA here is from genome assembly GCA_964350785.1 of uncultured Acidobacterium sp. Lineage (GTDB taxonomy): Bacteria > Acidobacteriota > Vicinamibacteria > Vicinamibacterales > UBA2999 > 12-FULL-67-14b. Next base: position 1,808 of record CAYGMD010000203.1, read on the forward strand.
CAACCCCAGGTGCCGGCGGCGTGGCAACCGGCGGTGCGCGTCGTCGCGGGCGGCGGCGGTTCGGCCTGGGAACAGTGGTCGTTTCCGCGGGCGCTGGCCGCGTGGCGCCCCGACGTGGTGTTCGCGCCGGCTTACTCCGCGCCCCTGACCGCGCCGGCGCCCGTGGTGCTGACGATTCACGACGTCTCGTTCTTCGCCCACCCCGAGTGGTTCTCGGGCCGCGAGGGTCTGCGGCGCCGGCTACTCACAGCCTGGTCGGCCCGCCGGGCCCGGGTCGTCATCACCGACACGGTGTTCTCCCAGGGCGAGATCGCGCGTCACATCGGCTTACCCGTGTCGCGCGTGCAGGTGATACCACTCGGCATGCGGCGGCCGGGGGCCATCGCGGCGCAGCCGCGGGAACCAATCGTGTTATACGTTGGCTCGGTGTTCGAACGACGAAGGGTTGATCGCCTGATGGCGGCATTTGAGACAGTGGCAGACCAGGTGCCGTCGGCGCAGCTCGAAATCGTGGGCGCGAACCGCACCCGGCGGCCGCGGCTCGATCTCGACGCGCGGCGCGCGCAATCGCGTCACCGCGATCGCATCCACGTGCGCGCCTACGTGGACGACCGCACACTGGCCGGCCTCTATGCCAGGGCGTCGGCCTTTGCGTTCCTCTCGGAATACGAGGGCTTCGGCCTGCCCCCGCTCGAAGCGCTCGCCGCCGGCGTGCCGCCGGTGCTGCTCGACACGCCGGTCGCCCGCGAGACCGCCGGTCCCGCGGCGCATTACGTCGCGGCGGCGGCCGGTGACCCAGCCGTCGCGGCGGCGCTCGTGGCCGCCCTGACCGACGAGGCGCTTCGCCGCTCCCTGCTGGCTCACGCGCCGGCGGTGCTGGCCCGCTACGACTGGACGACGACGGCGGCGCGGACGCTCGCAGCCATCGAGGGAGCGGCCGTTGGCGGATAACCACTCGTCGCTCGCGATCATCATCGTCACCTACAATTCCTCGACGGAGATCGGCGCGTGCCTCGACTCGCTGGTGGGGCACACGGCGCCGTTCCCCACTACGATCGTGGTCGTCGACAACGCGTCCGCCGACGGCACCGCGCAGCTGGTGCGCGATCGCTGGCCCAGCGTGCAGGTGATCGAGTCGCCCGCCAACGTGGGGTTCTCGCGCGCCAACAACCTGGGCATTCGTGCGACGAGCGGCGACTATGTGTTGCTGATGAATCCCGACACGGTGGCGCCGCCGGGGGCCATCCAGACGCTGGTGCGCGGGCTGGCGGGCCATCCCGATGCGGCGATTGCGGGGGCGCGGTTGCTGAGCGACCGCGGCTTCCCGGAACTGTCGTGGGGCGATCCGATCGGGCCGTGGAACGAACTGAAGCGCAAGGTGTTCTCGACCCTGTATTACCGCAAGGTCCGCCGCATCGTCCGCAAGGTGGACAAGCTGAGCCGCCAGGCCCGCGAGGTGGCGTGGGTGAGCGGGGCCTGCATGGTGATTCGGCGGCCCGACCTCGAGGCCGTGGGCCTGCTGGACGAGCGGTATTTCATGTACACCGAGGACGTCGACCTGTGCGTGGCCATGGCCAGGCGCGGCCGCACGGTGTTGTATGTCGCGGGCGCCGAGGTGCTGCACCACCGCGGCAAGTCGGCGGCGCGCAATCCCGAGACCGAGCGCCTGTATCGCAAGAGCCAGCTGGCCTACTACGAGAAGCACCTGCCCCGCTGGGCCGGCGTGCTGCGCGCGTACCTCAAGCTCACCGGCAAGACGGCCGCGAACTGACCATGCGTATCGCGATTGACGCGCGCAAGCTCCGCGACTTCGGCATCGGCACCTACATCCGCAACATCCTGATCGAGCTGTCGCGGCTCGACCAGGCCACCGAGTACGTCGTGCTGTGCCGGCCCGAGGACCAGGATTCGGGCGACATCCTCGGCCGCAATTTCCGGATGGTGCCCGAGACCGCGCCAACCTACTCGGTCGCCGAGCAGATTCGCATCCCCCTGGCGCTGGCGCGCGAACGGGTCCGGATGGTGCACGAGCCGCACTACGTGCTGCCGCCGGCGATCCGCTGCCGCTCGGTCGTGACCATTCACGACTGCATCCACCTGATGTTCCCGCAGTACCTCCCCGGCAAGCTCGCGTACGTCTACGCCAAGGCGTCGATGTGGAGCGCGACGCGCAAGGCCGATCGCGTGCTCACGGTGTCGGAAGCGTCGAAGCGCGACATCCTGCGGTTCTTCGACATCCCGCCGGCGAAGGTCGAGGTCATCTACAACGCCATCGACGAGCGGTTCCTCGGCCCGGCCGACGCCGAGCGCATGGACCTGACGCGCCAGCGCTACCAGCTCGATCACCCGTTCGTGCTCTACGTCGGCAACATCAAGCCGCACAAGAACATCGAGCGGCTGGTCGAGGCGTTCGCGATCGCCAGGCGCAGCGGGCCCGACAACCTGAAGCTGATCATCATCGGCGACGAGCTGTCGAAGTATCCCGTGCTGCGCCAGTCGGTGCATCGCCACAAGCTCGACAAGCACGTGCGGTTTCTCGGCTTCCAGCCGCAGGCAACGCTGGCGGCGTTCTATCGCCTGGCGCGGGCGTTCGTGTTCCCCTCCCTGTATGAGGGGTTCGGCCTGCCGCCGCTCGAAGCCATGGCCTGCGGCACGCCGGTCGTGACGTCGAACGTATCGTCGTTGCCGGAAGTGGCGGGCGGCGCGGCGCTGCTGGTGGATCCGCACGAGTCCGAGGCGATTGCCCAGGGCATTGTCCGGGCGGTCACCGACGAGGCGCTGCGCGCGGACCTGATCGCCAAGGGCCGGGCCCGCGCGCGCGACTTCTCGTGGAAGCAAAGCGTCGGCAAGATTCACCAGATCTACATGGAAGTGGCGAACCGGTAGGCGCGCCGTTGGCGCGTAGGGCTCGGCGCTGCGCGCCTCCGTCGGGGTCGGCCGCTACGGCGGCCTTCCCGGGGCTCGCGGCTCTCGCCGCTCGTGGGGGTTAGTGCTGACGCAATCGGGGGCCGAAGACGATCAGCGCGACAACCATCAGCAGAACGAGTTGCGGCATCGACAGCACAGTGCTCGAATCCTACAACGGGTCTCAATATTTGAGAACCCGCAGGCCCGGCACTCGCGAGAAGTCTCTGACGTTCCTCGTGACGAGGGGCGCGTCGTCGAGTGTCGCCGCGGTGGCAATCAGCAGGTCCATCGCAGCAACGGGCTTGCTACCCCGCAGCGTCGCCGCCAGCAATCGCGCGTAGTGTGCCGCGAACCGGATGTCGGGGTACACGACCTGCAACCCGGACAACAACTGGTCCAGCTTTTCGTGCTCGCGCACGGCATGGCGCGACAGTTCCGCCCCGGCCCGCAACTCGCATTCGACATGCACCGAGACCGCAAGCACCTCGTTGGGGTCGAGCGACTCGATCAGCTCCAAGGCGCCATTCGGCCGCTCGCCGTCGATCTCGCGATGCAAGTCGATCAGGAACGAGGAGTCCAGGTGAATCACAGCTTGACGGCCCGCGCCGGCGAGAGCTTCCGGGCCTGCACCTGACGCTCCATCGAGTCGAGCGCCTCCAGGCCGAGTCGGTTCGCCCGCACGCGCGCGAGGAACCGGCCTGCGGTAGGCCGGGGCCCGAAGTGCGCCTTGATGACCTGCGAGAACGACTGCCCTTCGACCTTGTGGCTCGACAGCAAGCCGTACGCTTCCATGTCGATGGTGATTGTCTTTACAGCCATGCACTTATCATGCACTTAGGCCAGGACTCCGTCAATTCCCCACGGGGCCGCGACACCGGCCCGGCCCCACAAGGCGACTTGTCCGCCGGAGCGCCGAAGGCGCGAAGGTGGAAGCGCCGAGCCCTACGCGGGGCGCAGCCCCGCGCCCCACGCGCGCCGAAAAGGCGCGCGCCCTGTATGATCGCCAAGTGCGCGTCGCCCTCATCCACGACTGGATCACCGGTATGCGCGGGGGCGAGAAGGCCCTCGAGGTCTTCTGCGAGCTCTTCCCCGCCGCGGACCTGTTCACGCTGGTCTACCTGAAGGGTACGGTCACGCCAATCATCGAGCAGCGCCTGGTGAGAAAGTCCCCCATCCACTGGCTGCCCATGGCGGGCAAGCTGTATCGCCAATACCTGCCGCTCTTCCCGATCGCGGTCGAACAATTCGACCTCGACGGTTACGACCTGGTGATCAGCACCAGCCACTGTGCCGCCAAGTCGGTGGTGGTCACCGGGCGGACCCGGCACCTCTGCTATTGCCTCACCCCCATGCGCTACGCGTGGGACCAGTTCGATGCCTATTTCGGCCCGGATCGGGTCGGGCGGGTGCCGAGCGCGCTGCTGCGGCCGGTGCTGGCCGGCCTGGCCCGCTGGGACCGTGCCACCGAGGGGCGGGTACACCGCTATCTCGCTATCTCTCAATATGTTGCGCGGAGGATCGCGCTGTACTATAATCGTCAGTCGACCCTTGTGTATCCACCGGTCGATACGGAGTTTTACGCCCCTGACGCCGCCAGCCCACCGCAGCCGGAGCCTTCGGTGAGCCCCCAGCCTCACTTTCTCGTGGTGTCCGCGCTCGTGCCGTACAAGCGCGTGGACCTGGCCATGATGGCCGCCCGCGAGGCCGGCGTCCGCCTGACCGTGGTCGGCAGCGGCCCGGAACGGCCCAACCTGGAATGCCTGACCGGCGACGGCATCGCGCTGGCCGGCTGGCGGACCGACGACGAGATTCGCGACTTGTATCGAACCTGCACGGCGGCCATCCTCCCCGGTGAAGAAGACTTCGGCATTGTCCCGGTCGAGGCGCAAGCCTGCGGGCGGCCGGTGGTGGCGCTCGGCCGCGGCGGCGCGCTCGACACCGTGATTGACGGCGAGACGGGCGTGCTCTTCGACGAACCGACGGTGGCGTCGCTGGCCGCCGGGCTGAAGCGCGCGGCGGCGACGCCGTGGCGCCCGGCGCGGATCCGGGCCCACGCCGAGACCTTTTCGCGGCAGCGGTTCGTCGCCGCGATCGAACAGGTCGTGGACGACACCATGCGCGCCCCGCTGGGCACCCGATGGTAAGGCGCCACAACCGCCTGCTCGTCGCGTTCCACGTCGCCACCGATGCCGTGCTGGCGATGGCGGCGTTCGTGCTGGCCTACGTGCTGCGCTTCGAGTCCGGCCTGTTCACCATCACGCGCGGCCAGCCGCCGATCGAGCAGTACTTCGGCGTGCTGCCCTTCGTGGCGCTGGTGGTGCCGATCGGCTTCCACTTGCAGGGCCTGTATCGCCTGCGCCGCGGCCGCTCCCGCATTGACGACTTCTTCAACGTGCTGGTCGGCAGCATCTTCGCGGTCGTGCTCGGCATCGTCAGCACGCTGTACTTCCAGGCCTACTACGCGTCGGACGCGCAGCGCGACATCGGCGCCTTCGAGGTGTCGCGCCTGGTGTGGGGCCTGTTCCTGGCCTGCAACATCACCTTCGGCTACCTGTCGCGCAAGTTCATTCGCGAGGCGCTCGAGCGGCGGTGGCTGGCGGGCGTCGGCCTGCGGCGGATCCTGATTGCCGGCGCCGGCGAACTCGGCCGGGTCGTCGCCGACCGCATGCTCGAACACCGCGAGCTCGGCTACCAGCTGGTCGGCTTCGTCGATGACAAGGCCGGCGGCGATCACCTCGGGTATCGTGGCCTGCCGCTGCTGGGCTCGCTCAGCCAGGCGGCCGAGATTGTCGCCAACGAGAGGATCGACGACCTCTACGTCGCCCTGCCGCTCGAGGAGCACCTGAAGCTGCTCGACCTGGTCGAGTCGACCAGCCGCGAAGGCGTCGACGTCAAGGTCGTGCCCGACCTGCTGCAGTTCATCGCCCTGCGCGCGCGGCTCGAGGACCTCGACGGCGTGCCGGTGATCAACCTGAACGACGTGCCGCACCAGGGCCTGAGCGCCTTCATCAAGCGCGCGCTCGACATCGTGATCTCCGCCGGCGCCCTGGCGGTCATGACCATTCCCGGCCTGGTCATCTCGTGGCTGATCAAGCGCGACTCGCCCGGCCCGGTGTTCTACGCCCAGGAGCGGATGGGCCTGGATGGCAAGCAGTTCCTGGTCTACAAGTTCCGGACCATGCCGCTCGACGCCGAGCCGGAGGGCCCGGTGTGGGGCGACGAGAACGACCCGCGCGCGACCGGCATCGGCGCCTGGCTGCGGCGGCACGACCTCGACGAGTGGCCGCAGTTCTGGAACGTGCTGGTCGGCGAGATGTCGATCGTCGGCCCGCGCCCGGAGCGGCCGTTCTTCGTCGAGCAGTTCAAGCACCGCATCCCGCAGTACATGCTCCGGCACAAGGTGAAAGCCGGCATCACGGG
>CAYGMD010000204.1:0-8091 GCA_964350785.1 uncultured Acidobacterium sp.
GCGCGGCGGCGGCGCCCGCGTCGGTGGCGGCCTTGACGGCCGCGACGTCGCCGCGGACGACCGCGGTCACGTAGCCGGCGCCAATCTTCTCCCAGCCCACCAGCGTCACTTTGGCAGCCTTTACCATGGCGTCGGCCGCTTCGATCATCGCGACCAGGCCCTTGGTTTCGATCATGCCGAGTGCTTCACCCATTTACTGCCTCCAGAACCCTATTTAAGCTGCCTGACCGCGTCCTCAATCAGGGCGGTCAGCTCGCGGTATGTTAGCCGAATTTCCCCGTCCGTGCCGGTAGCCGACGGCTGCCGACCGTGGAGCACCAGGCGCTCCGCCGAATCGGGCGCCTGCACCACCTGGCAATCCAGCTGCCCCGCCGTCGTCGGGTTCGACTCGTCGGTGCAGATGGGCGCGGGCGAGGCAATGCCGTACATCCCGCGCAGGCCCTGCAGCCGGTCGACTTCGCCGCGCGACAACACGTTCTCGCGGCCCAGCGTGCGCGCCACCAGGCTGATCTTGGCAAAGTGCTCGATGGTTTCCATGCGGTAGTACGCCGACATGACGTCGCCGGCCAGCGCCAGGGCGCCGTGGCTGGCGAGCAGCATGCCATCGTGGGCCTTCACGTACTTGCGGACCGCGGCCGGCAGCTCCTCGGTGGACGGCGTTGCGTACTCCGCCAGGGGGATGCTGCCGAGGGTGGTGATGACTTCCGCGAGCACGGCGCGATCGAGCGCGATGCCCGCCACCGCGAAGCCGGTGGCGGTCGGCGGATGCGCGTGGACCACGGCGCGCGCGTCGGGGCGGTTGCGATACACCTCCAGGTGCATCTTCAGTTCCGACGAAGGCTCGCGCTCGCCGGCCAGTCGCTTGCCGTCGAGATCGGTGATCACCATCATGTCGGGGGTCATGAACCCCTTCGACACGCTCTTGGGAGTCGTGATCAGCCGCTTCTCGTCGAGCCGCACGCTGATGTTGCCGTCGTTGGACGCGACGAAGCCGCGCTCCCACAGGCGGCGGCCCACCTCGACGATGTCGGCGCGGGCCTGTTCTTCGGCGTTCATCGGCTGGCGAACTCGCTGCGGCACTTCTCGCTGCAAAAATGCACGGCGCCGGTGCTGGACGCGAGGGTGATCGCCTTGCCCGGCACGACGTAGGTGCCGCACACCGGACACGGCTGCATCTTCACCGGCGACGGCCCGCTGCCGCGCCGCGCGCCGCCGGGCGGCGGCATGGAGGCTCCTCGCGCCACGCCCTCGACGAATCGCCAGAAGACGCGGGCGATCACCCAGAAGAGGACCAGCAGGAGGAGGAAACGGACCACGGCTTACTTCCCGGCGGCTCCGGCGGTGGTGTTCTTCACACCCTCGAGCCCCTTCTTGGCGGCCTGTCCTTCCGGCGAGTCGGGCGAAATGGCCACCACCTGCTCCCAGGCCTTCGCCGCGCCGGCAAGGTCGTTCTTGCCGAAGGCGCGGACGATGCCCACGTTCAGCAGGGTCTTGGTGTGCTTGGGATCGTTGGCCAGCGACTTGTCGAACTGCGCCAGGGCGCGGTCGGGCTGGTTGGTGTAGTAGTAGGCGACGCCGAGGTCGGTCGAGACATTGGTGTCGGTGGGGTTCAGCGCATACGCCTGCTCGTACCAGGTGATCGCCTGTGGGTACTGTTCGGAGTCGAAGAACAGGTTGCCGAGCTGCACGCGCGACTCGACGTTCTTGGGATCCTTCTCCGCCACCGTTTGCAGCGCCTGCACGCGCGCCTGGTCCAGGGGGGGCGGCGTTTGGGCCGCCGGGGCGCCGGTTGTCGCCGGGGCGGCCTGGGCCACGGGGGCGGCAACGCGCGCCGCTCCGGTGGCGTTCTGCGTGCCCAGCACCCAGCCGATAATCAGGCCGAACAGCGATCCGGCAATGCCGAAGACGATTGCATCCGCTCTCATTGGGGAACCCTCAGGATAGCAACGAGCGGCGTAGCCAGTCCACCAGGGCGCGGCCCACCTCGGGGTCGCGCTCCAGGAGGGCCGTGCCATGCGCGACGGTGTTGGACATCAATTGTTCGCGCGGCCCGGTCGTGTCGGCCGCGAAGTCGCGCAGGGTTCGCAGCGCCAGCGGATCCTCGGCGCTGGCGGCAAGCCACATGGCCCGGCCGCCGAGCTTCCTCACCAGGTTCGAGTCCGTGCGCAGGCCGCGGTAGTCGAGCGACGGCGACAGCAGGCCGATGGCCCGGACCGACGGCAGCTCAACCGCCGCCAGCAACGAGAGGCTGGCGCCCAGCGAGGCGCCCACCAGCGCGATCGACCCCGGCCGCACGCCCTGGCGCGCGGCCAGCCACTGTGCCGCCGCGCGGACGTCCTGCACCATGCCGGCCAGCACCTGCGGCGAGCCCGACGAGCCGCCATGCCCGCGCAGGTCGAACGTGAGCGCGGTGATGCCGGCCTCCTGGAGCCGATCCGGCAGGCTGCCCCAGTCGGCCTTGCTGCGGGTCAGCATGTGCACGAGGACCACCGCCGGCGCGGGCCGCGACGCGGCCTCGTAGAACTCGCCCGCGAGGTTGGTGCCGTCGAGCGACGGAAAGGCGACGGCGCGTCCCGCGGCCTCGGCGCCGTTGGCGGCGAGCAGCGCGGCCATCAGCAGCAGCGCCTTACCCATCGAGCACCGCCAGGTACTCTTTCACGACGCGGCCCAGGCCGGCGAAGATGGCGCGGCTGATCAAGGCGTGGCCGATCGACACCTCGTCCAGGTGCGGCAGCGCGCGGAACAGCGTGAGGTTGTTCAGGTCGAGGTCGTGCCCGGCGTTGACGCCGACGCCCAGCTCGAACGCCAGCGTCGAGGCCGCCGCGTATTGCGCGAAGCTTGCGTCGGCCGCCGCCGGGCCGCGCTCGAAGGCGCGGGCAAACGGCTCGGTGTAGAGTTCGACGCGGTCGGCGCCCATGGCCTTGGCCCAGCGGATGGCGGCCGGTTCGGGATCCACGAACAGGCTCACGCGGATGCCGGCCGCCTTCATGGCGCCGACAATGCCCGCGAGCGCCGCTTGCGGCGTGTCCACGGGCCACCCCGCCTGGCTGGTGATCTCGCCCGGAAACACCGGCACCAGGGTGCACTGGGCGGGCTTCACCGCGAGCACCAGGTCGACCAGGTCCGCGCGCGGGTCGCCCTCGATGTTGAACTCGACGCGGCCGGCGAGCGGCTGCAGCTCCTCGGCGATGGCGTACACGTCGGCGGTGGTGATGTGCCGCGCGTCGGCCCGGGGATGCACGGTGATGCCGGGCGCGCCGGCATCGACGCACGTGCGCACCGCCTCGATCACCGAGGGCAGGTTGCCGCCGCGCGAGTTGCGCACGGTCGCCACCTTGTTCACGTTCACCGAAAGCTTAGGCAAGCTGCTCCTTCACGACCGCGGCGATCTCGTCGGCCCATCCGCGGATCTCGTCCTGGTCCTTGCCCTCGAGCATGATCCGCAACAGCGGCTCGGTGCCCGAATAGCGAATCAACAGCCGCCCGTGGCCGGCCAGCCCCTGCTCGACGCGCGCGATGGCGGCGGCAATCGCCGGCACCTGCGTGTAGTCGGACCGCTGCCTGACGCGCACGTTGACCAGCACTTGCGGATAGGTCACCAGCTCCCCGGCCAGGTCGGCCAGCTCGCGTCCCGACTGCGCCATGATGCGCAGCACGTTCAGCGCCGTGGCCAGGCCGTCGCCGGTGAACAGGTGGCCGGCGAAGATGATGTGGCCCGACTGCTCGCCGCCCAGCGCGTAGCCGCGCTTCACCATCTCTTCCATCACGTACTTGTCGCCCACCGCCGTGCGGATCAGGCTGATGCCGCGATCGCGCAGCGCGATCTCGAGGCCGATGTTGCTCATGACCGTGGCGACCACGGCATCGCCGGGCAGGCGGCCTTCCCGCTTCAGGTGCAGCGCCGCCATCAGCAGCACCGCGTCGCCGTCGACGATGGCCCCCGAGGCGTCGACGAACAGCGCGCGGTCGCCGTCGCCGTCAAAGGCAATACCCATGCGGGCGCCGGTCGCGACCACCGCGCGGGCGAGGCCGGCCAGGTGCGTGGAGCCGCAATCCAGGTTGATGTTGCGGCCATCTGGCGACACGCCAATCGGCCGCACGTCGAAGCCCAGCGACGCCAGGAAGGCCGGCGCCATCGCCGCGGTCGCGCCGTTCGCGCAATCGACGACGATTGGCGAACCCGCCAGCGGCCCGGCATCGTCAAGAATCAGTTCGAGGTGCTCCTGGTACGGCGCCGACAGGTCCTGGCGTTCGATCACGCCGGGCGCCGAGCCGACCTGCCACGACGGGTCGGCCACCAGCATCTCGACCGAGGCCTCGAGCTTCTCGGTGAGTTTCACGCCCGAGCCGCCGAACACCTTGATGCCGTTGTCCTCGTACGGGTTGTGCGACGCCGAGATCACGAGGCCGGCATCAAACCCCTCGGTCCGCGCCAGGTACGCGATCGCCGGTGTCGGCACCACGCCGGCGCTGACCACCGTCGCGCCGCCATTGGTCAGCCCGCGCGCCAGTTCCCGCTCGATCCACTCGCCCGACTCGCGCGTGTCGCGGCCGATCACGAAGCGATGCGGCGCGGCGCCGTCCCTCAGCGACCGCACCAGCGCTTCGCCCACGCGCGCCACCGTTGCCGGCTCGAGCGGCGCCACGCCGGCCCTGCCCCGAATGCCATCCGTTCCAAACAGCTTCATGGTCGCCTGGGAGAAATCGTCACGGTCACGACCGCAGTCTTGGGCGTGACCAGCCGCAGACTGGCGTCCTGGACGCCGATGGTTACAATCTCGCGAACCGATCGCGATTCGTCGTTGACCGACACCGGCTCGGTCACCGCGGCGTCGAGGCGCTTCAGCGCGCTTTCCGGGCCGGCCACTTCGACGGTGGCCGGATCGCTGGTGACCTCGGTCACCTCGAACCCCGGCGCCGGCCGGCCTTCGATGTCCGGCTCCACCGGGACGGTCCGCACCCCCGACGCCTCGAACTCCATCGTCAGGGTCGAGGGCCCGACTTGCACCACTTCAATGCCGTAGGGCACGCTCACCTGGCTCGGCGTCAGGTGAAACAGCCGCCGGCCCGGCCGCGCGGTCCGCAGATCGAGCACGGCCGAGAGGTCGCCGGCCGCCATGCGGCTGAGCGCGCCTGACGATCCGCGCAGTCGCACTTCCACCGTGTCGGGCAGGTTGCCGACGAGCTCGAGCCCGCCCGGCAGGTTCTGGAACTCCACCGGCGCCCGCAGCACGCGCTCGACGACGCGCTCGCCGGCGACGACCAGCCACAACAGGGCGGCGATGCACACCGACAGGAACTTGAGCCCGAGGTTGCGAAACGGGTGGTAGGCCATCAGCTCAGTGAGTATCCCGGCCGCGGCGCTTCGACGGCCGGCCGCAGGGTGACGAGCGACTTCAGCCGCCGGCGCAGCCGGTCGGCATCGATGTCGTGCTCGAGGTCGCCGTCTTGAACCAGCGAGATGCGCCCGGTCTCCTCCGACACCACGATCGCCACGGCGTCGTTCTCTTCGGTGATGCCGATGGCCGCCCGGTGGCGCGACCCGAGTTCGCGGTTCAATCGCGGATTGACGGTCAGCGGCAGGAAGCAGGCGGCCGCCGCCGCCCGGTCGCGCTGCACGATCACCGCGCCGTCGTGCAGCGGTGACGTGGGCTGGAAGATGCTGACCAGCAGATCGTAGGTCAGCCGGGCATCGAGCGGAATGCCGCTTTCGATGTAGTTACGCAGGCCGATCGCCCGTTCGATCACGATGATGGCGCCGGTCCGCTTGGCCGACAGGGTCGAGGCGGCCACCACCAGTTCCTCGATGGTGTCGTCGTCGCTGAGCCGGCGGTTGAGGCGGCGGAACAGCCGCCCGCGGCCGAGGTGCACGAGGGCGCGGCGGATGTCGGCCTGCAGCAGCACGATGGCGGCAAACACGACGTAGCCGATGATGTTGCGGATCAGCCAGTTGACGGTCTCCAGCTGGAAGCCGCGCGACACGTAGAACAGCCCGACCACGAACGCGATGCCGACCGCCATCTGCACGGCGCGGGTGCCGCGGATCAGCTTGAGCAGCTCGTAAATCAGGATCGAAACGATCATGATGTCGAGCACGTCCCACCAGGTGACTGGCGGACGCTGCAGCAGTTCGGTCAGGAAGGACACGCGGAGATCACTATATAGGGGTCGGACCCCTCGGGTGAATCTGACTGGGGGCCCGCCCCTTAAACCCCGGACGCCGCGCGAATGGCGTCGGCGACGCGGACGACATGCACCATTTCCGCCACGCGGTGAACCCGGACGATGTGGGCGCCGCCCAGCACCGCGGCGGTGACCGCGGCGGCAGTCGGCCAATCCCGCTCCTCGGGGTCCAGGGGGCCCGTGGCCGCGGTCATAAACGACTTGCGCGAGGGCCCGACCAGCACCGGGAAGCCCAAGTCGGCCAGCCGCTCGAGGCCGGCCAGCACCGCCAGGCTTTGCGACGCGTGCTTGGCGAAGCCCAGGCCGGGATCGAGCAGGATGCTCCCGGCGGCGATCCCGGCCGCCAGGGCCCGGTCCACGGCCTGCCGCAGGTCGGCGGCGACGTCGCCCACGACGTCGCCATAGGCCGCGTGGGCATACATGTCCTGCGGCCGGCCACGGGTGTGCATCAGCACGATCGGCGCGCCCCTGGCGGCCGTGAGCGGGCCCAGGCGCGGGTCGTACTGCAGGCCGCTGATGTCGTTGACGATGGACGCGCCTTCGTCCAGCGCCAGGTCGGCCACTTCGCTCTTGTAGGTGTCGATGGAGATCGGGATCCGGACGCGCGCGGCCACCGCCTGCAGCACGGGACGCACCCGCGCCATTTCGTCGGCGGTGCCGACCGGGGTGGCGCCCGGCCGCGTCGATTCGGCGCCGAGGTAGATGAGGTCGGCGCCGTCCGCTTCCATGGCGACGGCGAGGTCGACCGCGCGTGCCGGGTCGAGGGCCCTGCCGCCGTCGGAAAAAGAATCGGGCGTGACGTTGATCACACCCATCACCAAAGTGCGCGGGCCGAGCGCCAACGGCGCCCGGCCCGGAAGTGGAACCGAAAACAAACGACGCGGCGCCGCGCTCACTCCTGGGTGAGCGGCTTCTGGATCGGCTGCATGGGCGGCACGAGCGACGGCCGATCCTTTTCGCGCGCCGGGGCCGCATCGGCGGCCGACGGAATCTCGGCGGCCGGCGCGTCATCCAGCGGATGGCCGTTGACGATCCGGCGGACCTGGTCGGCGTCGAGCACTTCGCGCGCCAGCAGCGCGTCGGCCACTTCGACCAGGCGGTGCTTGTGCTCGGTGAGCAGCTTGGTGCAGCGGTCGTACTGGCCGCTGACGATGCGCTTGACCTCGCCGTCGATCTTGAGGGCGGTGTCCTCGCTGTAGTCGGTGTGCTGGGCGATCTCGCGGCCGAGGAAGATCTGCTCCTCCTTCTTGCCGAACGTGAGCGGGCCCATCGACTCGCTCATGCCCCACTCGCACACCATGCGGCGGGCGAGGTCGGTGGCGCGCTCGAGGTCGTTGCCGGCGCCGGTGGTGATGTTGCCGCTGGTGATCTCCTCGGCGATGCGGCCGCCGAGCAGGATGCCGATCTGGTCGACCAGGTAGTTCTTCGAGTAGTTGTGCTTCTCGTCGGTCGGCAGCGACATGGTGAGACCGAGCGCCATGCCGCGCGGCACGATCGTGACCTTGTGCAGCGGGTCGGCGTGCGGCAGCAGGATGCCGAGCAGCGCGTGGCCGGCCTCGTGGATCGCGGTGACCTTCTTCTCGTCCTCGGTCACGATCATCGAGCGCCGTTCGGCGCCCATCAGGACCTTGTCCTTGGCGTACTCGAAGTGGTACATCGAGACCAGCTTCTTGTTCTCGCGGGCGGCGTTGAGCGCCGCTTCGTTGACGAGGTTGGCGAGGTCGGCGCCGGTGAAGCCGACCGTGCCGCGCGCCAGGATCTTGATGTCGACGTCGTCCGACATCGGGATCTTGCGGGTGTGGACGGCGAGAATGCCTTCGCGGCCGCGCACGTCTGGACGGTTGACGATCACGCGGCGGTCGAAGCGGCCGGGCCGCAGCAGCGCGGGATCGAGCACGTCGGGACGGT
>CAYGMD010000205.1:0-8058 GCA_964350785.1 uncultured Acidobacterium sp.
CGTGCCGCCCGAGAAGCCGGACAAGCAGGCGATCTCGGTGTCGCGTCCCAACTTCATCGAGCTGTGCGTCAAGCTCACGGTTGAAGACGAGAAGGTGTTCGAAGACCTCTGGCGTTACCTCGGCCTGTCGGTCGATTGGTCGATGACCTACGCGACCATTGCGCCGCCGGCGCAGCGTGTGTCGCAGATGATGTTCCTGCGCCTGCTGGCCAAGAAGCTGGCCTACCAGGTCGAGGCGCCCACGCTGTGGGACGTGGACTTCCGCACCGCGGTGGCGCAGGCCGAACTCGAGGATCGCGAACAGCCCGGCGCGTACCACAAGATTCACTTCGCCAAGGAAGTCCCCTCGACTTCGCCCGGGGCCGGCGGCAGCGGCGTGGTCGCGATCGAGACCACCCGGCCGGAGCTGATTCCCGCGTGCGTGGCCCTCGTGGCGCACCCGGACGACGAGCGTTATCAGCCGCTGTTCGGCACCAACGTGTTCACGCCACTCTTCGGCGTGAAGGTGCCGGTGCTGGCGCATGCGCTGGCCGACCCCGAGAAGGGCAGCGGCATCGCGATGATCTGCACCTTCGGCGACACCACCGACGTGACCTGGTGGCGCGAGCTGAAGTTGCCGGTGCGGGCCATCGTGCAGCCCAACGGCACGCTCGGCCGCGTGACCTGGGGCGCGCCGGGATGGGAATCGGCCGACGTGGCGCGGGCCCAGCAGGCCTACGACCAGCTGGCGGGCCTCTCGGCCAAGAAGGCGCAGGCGAAGATCGTCGAGTTGCTGCGCGAGAGCGGCGACCTGCAGGGCGACCCGAAACCGATTACGCACAACGTCAAGTTCTACGAGAAGGGCGATCGTCCGCTCGAGATCGTGACCAGCCGCCAGTGGTTCATCAAGACCATCGACTACCGCGACCAGTTCATCGCGCGGGGCCGGGCGATTGCCTGGCACCCCGAGTACATGCAGGCGCGCTACGAGAACTGGGTCAACGGCTTGAACGGCGACTGGTGCGTGAGCCGCCAGCGCTTCTTTGGCGTGCCGTTTCCCGTGTGGTATCCGCTGCACGCGGATGGCACGACCGACTACACCCGCCCGCTGGTGCCGGCCGAGTCGCGCCTGCCGATCGATCCGTCCACCGACGTGCCCGACGGCTACACCGCCGATCAGCGCGGCAGGCCGGGCGGTTTCGTCGGCGATCCCGACGTCATGGACACCTGGGCGACGTCGTCGGTGTCGCCGCAACTGGTGAGCCAGTGGGAGACCAACGCGGAGATCTTCACGCGCACGTTCCCCATGGACCTGCGGCCGCAGGCGCACGACATCATCCGCACATGGCTGTTCTCGTCGGTGGTGCGGGCGCATTTCGAGAACGGGTCGGTGCCGTGGACCAACGCGGCGATCTCCGGCTGGGTGCTCGATCCCGATCGCAAGAAGATGTCGAAGTCGAAGGGCAACGTCGTCACGCCGCTCGGCCTGCTGCAGGAGTACGGCTCCGATGGCGTGCGCTACTGGGCGGCGCGCGGCGGCCCCGGCGTCGACACGGCGTTTGACGTCGGCCAGATGAAGATTGGCCGCAAGCTCGCCATGAAGGTGCTGAACGTCTCGAAGTTCGTGCTCGCCGGCGAGCAGCCGGCCGGCGCCGTGACCGAGGCGCTCGACCGCGGCATGCTGCAGAACCTCGCCCACCTCGTGGACGAGGCGACCGTCGAACTCGAGCAGTACGAATACGCCAAAGCGCTGGCCAAGATCGAGTCGTTTTTCTGGGACTTCTGCGACAACTACGTCGAGGCGGCGAAGTCGCGCCGCTACGGCGACTTTGGCGCCGAAGCGGCGGCCTCGGCCTCCACCGCCATGCGGCTGGCGCTGTCGGTGTTGCTGCGGCTGTTGGCGCCGTACCTGGCGTTCGTGTGCGACGAGGTGTGGTCGTGGTCGAACCGCGGGTCGGTGCACCGTGAGGCGTGGCCCACCCGCGCCGAGTTGATTGCCGTGTCGGGCACGGACGAGGCGGCGCGGCGCTCGGTGCAGCACCTGACCGAGGCGCTCAACGCCATTCGCAAGGCGAAGACCGATCAGAAGGTGTCGGTCGGCACGCCGGTGCAGCAGGTGATCTACGCCGCCGGCGACGAGGCGGCGACGAGCCTGGCGCTGGTTGAACGCGACCTCAAGGCGGCCTGCCGGACCGACGGCCTGGTGCTGAAGGCCGGCGAGCCGCGCGTGGAGATCACCCTCAAGCCCCCCTCCGCCGAGGCTACGGGGGACAGGCCGGCTGGGGCCTGATGGCGCGATTACCCCCCGACGCGTATCGCGGGCTGGTGCGCGACGCGCTCGCCGAAGATCGCGGGCGCGGCGACGCGACCAGCGCCGCCACCATCACGGCGGGGCAGCGGGCGCGCGGTGTGATCGTGGCCAAGGCGCCAATCGTGATCGCCGGCCTGGACGTGGCGGCCGAGACGTTCGCGCAGGCCGATCCCGCGGCGGTGTTCGAGGTGCGGTGGGCCGATGGCGCCCACGTCGAGGCGGGCGAGGTCGTCGCGACGGTTACCGGCGACGCGCGCGCCCTGCTCGAAGCCGAGCGCACCGCGCTGAACTTCCTGCAGCGGTTGTGCGGCATTGCCACGCTCACCGCGCAGTACGTCGCGGCGGCGGCCGGCGGCATCACCATTCTCGACACGCGCAAGACCACCCCGGGGTTTCGCGCGCTCGAGAAATACGCCGTGCGCTGCGGCGGCGGCACCAATCATCGCCAGCGGCTGGACGATGGCATCCTGATCAAGGACAACCACAAGCGGCTGGCGGGCGGCGTGCGGGTCGCGGCCGAGCGCGCCCTGCGCGACGCGAAGGGCCTGCCGGTCGAGGTGGAGGTGGAGACGCTGGAGGAACTGGACGAGGTCCTGCCAACCGGCGTGCCGCGCATCCTGCTCGATAACTTCACGACCTATGACATTCGCGAGGCCGTGAAGCGGATCGCCGGCCGGGCCCAGATCGAGATCTCGGGGGGCGTGACCCTGGCCCGGATTCCCGAACTGGCCACCACGGGCGCGCAGTACGTATCGGTTGGCGCCCTCACGCACTCCGCGCCGAGCGCCGACCTTAGTTTCGAACTCGAGCCCGCCTGATGCTGCCGGACGACCTGGCGGCGGCGCTCGGTGCGCTGCGGGACCGCCGGCCCCGCCTCGCCCTCGACGTGCGCTGGCACGCCTCGGTGCCCTCGACCATGGATGTGGCCGCCGGCCTGGCGTCGGCGGGAGCGGAGCACGGCGTGGTGGTCGGCGCCGACCAGCAGACCGCCGGCCGCGGCCGCCGCGGTCACGTCTGGGAGTCGCCGCCGGCGGCCGGCCTGTATTTTTCGTTCATCGCCCGGCCGCCCTTGCCGGCCAACGGGTCGCTGCCGCTGTTGACCCTGGCCGCGGGAGTGGCCGTGCGCGACGGCATCCTTGCGGCGGTCGGGTGGGCGCCGCAGCTGAAGTGGCCCAACGACGTGATGGCGGCGCGCCTCAAGCTCGCCGGCATCCTGGCCGAAGGCCTGGCGGTGGGGACGTCAGCGCAGGCGGTGGTCATCGGCGTCGGCCTGAACCTGTTGCCCACGGCGTATCCGCCGGAGGTCGCGGCACGGGCGACGTCGCTTGAGGCCGAACTCGGCCGGGCGGTGGACCGTGGCCAGGTGCTGGCGGCGATCCTCGCGGCGCTTTCGGACCGGCTGGCCATGCTGGCGCGAAGCCCCGGTGATATTCTGCAGGCGTGGCGCGCGGCGTCACCGAGCGCCACCGGCACGCGCGTGGCATGGGACGGCCGCACCGGCACCACGGCCGGCATCGACGACTCGGGCGCGCTGTTGATTCGCACGTCGGCCGGCGTTCAGCGGGTGATCGCCGGCGAACTCTCCTGGGACCTATAGGCAGACTGACATGTTGCTGGCGATCGACGCAGGGAACACGAACATCGTGATCGGCGTGTTCCAGGGACGCGAGCTGGTGCAGAGCTGGCGCTTGACGACGATTCGCGAGCGCACGGCCGACGAGCTCGGCATTCTCGTGACCGACTTGTGCGAGCACCACCGGATCACGCGCCAGCAGATTTCCGGCATTGTGATCGCTTCGGTGGTGCCGCCGCTGACCGCCACGCTGCAGGCGATGGCGGTCAAGTACTTCGAGCGCACGCCGCTGCTGTTCGAGCCGGCCGTGAACGGCGGCATGCCCATCCTCTACGACAACCCGGCCGAGGTCGGCGCGGATCGCGTCGTCAATGCCCTGGCGGCGCTCGATCAATGGGGCGTCGGCAAGCCGATCATCGTCGTGGATTTTGGCACCGCGACCACGTTCGACGCGATCTCCGCCAAGGGGGAGTACCTGGGCGGCGTGATCTGCCCGGGGCCGCAGATTTCCGCCGACGCGCTGTTTCAGCGCGCGGCGCGCCTGCCGCGCATCGAGGTGAAGAAGCCGGCGAAGGTCATCGGCACGAACACGGTCGCGTCGATGCAGTCGGGCCTGTTCTGGGGATACGTCGACATGGTGGAAGGCCTGGTGCGGCGCATGAAGGCCGAACTCGGCGGCGAGGCCCTGGTGATCGCCACCGGCGGCCTGGCGGTGGTGGTGGCGCCGGAGTCGTCGCTGATCGATCACGTGGATGTCGAGCTGACCCTGTACGGCCTGCGGCTCGTCTGGGAGCGTCAAGCCCCAGGCCCCGGGCCCCAGGCCGGAAGACCGTGACCGACGTTGACGCCTATTGCCGTGACCTCGAGGCCTACTTGTGCCGCAAGAATGACGGCCACCTGATACGCATCACGGGACCGGCGTTCGAGCGGGTCGTGGCGTGGGCGCACCAGGGGATTCCCCTCAAGGTGGCCGAGGCCGGGATCGACCGCTACTTCGAGCGCTACTACCGCAAGGGGCCGCGGCGCCGGCCGGTGCGGATTGATTTCTGCGAAGCCGACGTGCTCGATGCCTTCGACGACTGGCGGCGGGCGCTGGGCCTTGCCGGCGTCGTGCCCGATGCCGCGGGCGGCCCCGATGTCGAGGAGCCGGGGCCGGGCGCCGGCCGGTCGCGCCGATCGCTGGCGTCACAGATCGAACGCGCCCTCTCGCGCCTGACGGTGTTGCGCGGCAGCGACCAGGCCGGTCCGGCGCTCGGCGCGGCGCTCGATGCCGCCGTGCGCGCGCTCGACGCGCTGCAGCCGGAGGCCGCCCGCGCCCGGGGCGAGGCCCGCGACGCCCTGGTGTTGCGGGTCGCGGCGGTCGAGGCCGCCCTGGTGGCCGCCGCGATCGCGGGGCTGGCCGAAGGCGTGCGGGCGGAAATCGAGCACGAGGCCGACGCCGAGCTGGCGCCGTTTCGCCCGCGCATGGCGGCCGAGGCCTACGCGCAGACGCGCCGCGCGGCGATCGAACGCCTCGCCCGTCTTCATTTTGGTTTACCCGACTTCGGGGTCTGACCCCGCAGAGCAACAGACATGCACAGAGGCGATCGACTCACGCTCACCATTGAACGGCCCGCCGCGGGCGGCCGCATGATCGCGCGCCACGAGGGCGCGATCGTCTTCGTCGCCGGCGCCATTCCCGGCGAGGTGGTCGAGGCCGAGGTCGAGAAGGTGCAGCGCGGCACCGGCTGGGCCATCACCCGCCGCGTGATCGAGCGGTCCCCGGACCGCGTGCCGGACGCCGCCGACGGCTCCTCGCCGTCGGATGGCGGCTGCGGCGGCTGCGTCTTCGCCCACATCGAGTACGGGCGCCAACGCGCGATCAAGGCCGCGATCGTGGCCGACGCCTTCCGGCGGCTGGGCCGCATCCCGCTCGAGGCGGACGTGGAGGTGGTGCCGTCGCCGGTCGACGGCTACCGCATGCGCGCGCGCCTGCATGTCCGCAACGGCCGCATCGGCTTCTTTCGCGAAGGCACCCACTCGCTGTGCGAGGCCGGCCCCACGCGGCAGTTGCGGCCCGACACGCTGGCCGTGCTCGAGGCGCTGGAGCAGTCGCTGAAATCACTCGGCCGCGACACGGTCGGCGCGATCGAGCTGTCGGAGAACGTCGAGGCCACCGAGCGCGCCCTGCAC
Source organism: uncultured Acidobacterium sp. (assembly GCA_964350785.1). GTDB lineage: Bacteria > Acidobacteriota > Vicinamibacteria > Vicinamibacterales > UBA2999 > 12-FULL-67-14b. Next base: position 6,036 of record CAYGMD010000205.1, read on the forward strand.
CTCGAGTTGTTGCCCAACGCCGATCCGTCGCGGCTGGCGGCGGCGACGACCCTGGCCGGCCTGACCGGGGCGACGTGCGCGCCGCCCGATACCTCGCGGACGATGGACCTGTGGGGCTCGGCGCTGGTGTCGGACGTGGTGGCGGGCGCCGGGCTGTCGCGCCACGCGCGGTCGTTCTTCCAGGGCAACCGTTTCTTGCTGGAGCCGCTGGTCGCGCACGTGCTGTCGCTGGTCACCGGGGGACCGGTGCTCGACCTCTATGCCGGCGTCGGCTTGTTCAGCCTCGCCGCGTCGCACGCGGGCCATGGCCCGGTGGTGGCCGTCGAGGGCGAGCGCTTCTCAGCCGCCGACCTCCGGCGCAACGCCTCGGCCCGCCAGGACGTCCGCGTGCGCAGCGAGGCGGTCGAGGAGTACTTGCCGCACGCCACCAAGGCGTCCACCATCATCATGGACCCGCCGCGCACGGGATTGTCGAAAGAAGCGTTGGCCGGGGCGATCGCCGTGCAGGCGCCGGCATTGATTTACGTGTCGTGCGACATCGCGACGCTGGCGCGCGATGCCCGGCTGCTGCTGGACGCGGGCTACCGCATGGGAGGCGTGCGCGCGTTCGACCTGTTTCCCAACACCGCGCACGTCGAGACGGTCACCGCTTTCGTGCGTTAGCGGCCTGCACGAAGCCTTCGAACAGGCCGCGGAACTCGCCGGTCCGCCAGAAGTTCTCCGGATGCCACTGGACGCCGATGCAGAACGCGGCGCCCGGCTTCTCCATGGCTTCGACCACGCCGTCGGGCGACGTGGCCGTCACCTCGAAGCCGGGGGCGACCTTGGCGACCGCCTGGTGGTGCCGGCTGTTCACGTGGCAGGTCTCGCCGTCTTCCATGTGATCGGCCAGCAGCGCCGACAACCGCGAGTCCTTCGACACCCACACTTCATGCGCCACGTGCGCGCGCGGCTCGGGCACCGAGTGCGCGAGCGCGCCGGGCACCTGGCTGGGAATGTCCTGGATCAGCGTGCCGCCCATGGCGACGTTCAGCAGCTGCATGCCGCGGCAAATGGCGAGAAAGGGGACATCGGCGGCGATCGCCGCCTTGGTCAGCGCAATCTCGAAGGCGTCGCGGTCGGTCTCGGCGGCCTGGAACGTCTCGTGCGGCGGCTCGCCGTACAGCATGGGGTCGACGTCGCCGCCGCCGGTCAGCATGATGCCGTCGACGCGCGCCACGATCTGCTCGGGCGACTCGCCGCCGGCGGCCACTTCGATTGGCTCGCCACCGGCGCGGCGCACGGACTCCATGTAATCGGACATCCGGCGGTTCTGGGCGATCGCAATCAGGGCCATATGCAGCAAGCGTCCTACATTCGCGGCGGAACAGCAACGCCCATCAGATCGAGCATGCGGGTGAGCTGGAGGCGGAAATACGCCACCGCCGCCGCCCGCCAGCGCCGGACGTCGTCGCGTTCCTCGTTCAGGATCTGGGCGCGGTGGTAGAAGGCGTTGAACATCTGGGCCAGGGCGAAGCCGTATTTCGCCAGCACGGCGAACTCCAGCGTGCGCACTACCTGTTCGACCACGTCGTCCAGGCGCGAGGCTTCGAGGACCAGGGCCCAGAGCTCGTGGTCGCCGTCGCTGCCGTTGATGAAGTCGGGCGGCATGGCAGGCAGCGGCTTCAACATGGCCGCCTCGTCGAGGCCGAGCCGGTCCTGCAGCTTCTGGAAGATGTTGTTGGCGCGCACCACGGCGTACTGGAGATAGGGGCCGCTTTCGCCCTCGAAGCTGAGCGCCTCGTCGATGTCGAACGCGATCACCTTGGTCCGCGAGTACTTGACCAGGAAATAGCGCACCGCGGCGATGCCGATGTCTTCGGCAATGCGGCGCTGTTCGGCGGCGGGCAGGTCCGGCTGCCGGCGGCTGACTTCGGCCATGGCCTTGTCGATCACGCGATCGATCAGGTCGTCGGCCTTCACGCCCAGACCCTTGCGCCCCGACACCTCGACAAACGGCCGCTTCGCATCGTCCGAGTCCGCC
>CAYGMD010000206.1:0-8045 GCA_964350785.1 uncultured Acidobacterium sp.
GCACATACATGCCCGATGAGTACCGCTTCACCGGCGTGTCGAGGAAGCGCTCGACCTCGGCGAAGGCGACGATCTCGTCGAACTTCCGGGTCGTCTCCGCGCGGCTCATGCCGAGAATGGCGGCGTTCAGAAAGATGTTCTCGCGGCCGGAGAGCTCGGGATGAAAGCCGGTGCCGACTTCGAGCAGGCTCGCCACCCGTCCGCTGAGCACGACGCGGCCGGTCGTCGGCTCGGTGATCCGGCTCAGGATCTTCAGCAGCGTGCTCTTGCCGGCGCCGTTGCGGCCGATGATACCGACGACTTCTCCCTCACCGACGGTAAACGACACGTCGCGAAGGGCCCAGAAGTCATCAATGGTCGTGGCCGGCGGCCGGGTGCCCGCCAGGCGGCGAAACGGCGAGGTGAGCGCGCCCGCCAGGGTGTCGGTCAGGGTCGCATAGCGCTCGGGCGCATGGCGGTGACGCAGCCGGTAGCGCTTGCCGACGCCTTCAATCGCCACCATCGGTCCGCTCATGCGGGCGTCCTAAATGGCATCGGCAAAACCACGCTCCATCCGGCGGAAGTACCACGTGCCGACCGCCAGGGCGACCAGGGTCAGCACCACGGACGACAGCAGGAATGCGGGCTCGAGCGCGGCACGGCCGCCGAGGATGGACCAGCGGAAACCGTCGATGATGCCGACCATGGGATTGAGCGCGTAGACCTGGCGCCAGCGCTCGGGGACCTGCGACGTGGCGAAGGCCACGGGCGACACGAACAGGCCCATCTGGACGACGAAGGGGACCACGTAGCGGAAATCGCGATAGGTCACCGTCAGCGCCGCCAGCAGCAGGCCAAGTCCCAGCGACAGCACCGCCGCGAGCAGCACGAAGGCCGGCAGCGCCAGCAGCCGCGCGTCGGGCACCACCCCGTACCACGCCATCAGGACCGCGAGCAGCCCGAGCGTGACGAGGAAGTCGGCGAGCGCCGTGGCAATCGCCGCCATCGGCATGATCAGGCGAGGGAAATAGACCTTGGAGATCAGAGCCGTGTTGCCAATGAGGCTGGCCGACGATTCCGACAGGGCCGACGAGAAAAACTGCCACGGCAGCACCGCGGCCATCACCAGCACGACATCGGGCACGGCGCTCTGCTGGAGACCCGCCATCCGGCGGAACGCAACGAACACCAGCAACGTCAGCGCCGGGCGCAAGATTGCCCACGCCACGCCAATGGCAGTCTGCTTGTAGCGCACGGCGAGGTCGCGCCATGCCAGAAACGACATGAGCTCGCGGTAGCGCCACAGGTCGCGCCAATAGTGCGCGGCCGCGCGGCCGGGCTCGATGATGATTTTCACGGGCAAACCGGCTCAGCGGCACGGCCGCTGAGCCGCGGCGGCTAGATCAGGCGCTGCCGCACGCGAATGGTGTCGTTCGGACGCACGAGATCGGACAGGCTCGCGTCGATCTCCACTTCCTTGCCGTTGACGATGCGGATGATCTTGATGCCGCGATCGGACCCGCGGTCGTTGATGCCTCCGGCCACGGCGAGCGCCTGCCGGACGGTCATGCCGGGCGGCAGCGGAAAGGCGCCAGGCGTCTTGACGAAGCCGGTCACGTAGAACTTCTCGGCCGGGGGCACGAGAATCACGTCGCTGTCCTGCAGGAGGATGTTGGCCGTGAGCCGGCCTTCCTGCAGTTCGCGGTGGCTGACGCGCAACACCTCCGACACGCGCGGATCGCCGGCCACCGGCGGCGCCGACACCGACGCGGCAATGCCGTCCTTGAACCGCTGCACGATGATCGTGTCGCTGGCGGCGGCCGTCAGCGACCCGGCCTGGCCGATGACCTCGAGCAACGTCATCGGACCTTCGATGGTGTAGCGGCCGGGCTGCCGGACTTCGCCAATCACGAAGATCGAGCGGCTGCGATAGGCGGCAATCTCGACCGACACCTGCGGCTTGCGCACCCAGCCGTCCGCCAGCGCCTTGGTCAGGTCTTCTTCAATCTGCCGGGTGGTCTTGCCGGCCACTGCCAGCCGGCCCAGCAGCGGGAACGTGATGCTGCCGTCGGCATCGACGTTAAAGCTATTGCTCAGCTGGTCTTCGCCGAACACCTTGATGCCGAGGACGTCGGTGGCGCCAATCAGATAGGTGGCGCTCGCCTGCGGCGGCGATTGGGGGTTGGCCGGCCGCTGGGCCGGGACCGCGGTTTGCGCCACGAGCAGAACGGCGAGCGAAAGTGTGTGAAACATGATCAGAATGCAAACAGCCACGAGAGAAACACGCGATGCCGCTCGTAATTCCGGTCTGAGGTTGCGGGCGAACGGCGGCGCGAGAACTCGTAATTCAGGGCGACGCGAGTCCGATTCTTCAGATTATAGCCGAGGCTTCCCGCCGCGACATCGAGCGTGTCTTCATGGGCTGGTTCGCTGATGCTGGCCTCGTAATCGAAGAGCGAGCGCGTGCCCTTGATCTGGGCATCCACCATGCCGACGAGACGGTGCGTGTAGGCCAGGCTCACCGTGTTTTCCAGATAGTAAGCCTCGGCGGTATCAAAGGAATACTCGAGGTTGCGCCCCAGGCCGAGGTTGAACCGGCCGATCTCCATGAATGAGTACGTGAGACCCACCACGCCCAGCATGCCCCGATAAGGACGCACCAGGGGATCGGCCGGCGTCATCGCCCGATAGGTAAACGCCGCGCTCCCGTTGATCACCCCCTCGGGAGCAAACCGGAACTGCGCCGTCGTGTAGTAGCTTTCCGTATTGCGTAGCGGCACGTCGGTGAAGAGATCCTCGTGGTAGCCACCAGACACCGTCAGCGATAGCAGCGGCGTCAGGTCCGTGCGCACGCCCAGCGAATAGTCGTTGCCGTCGCGGGTCATGGTCTCGCCGACATTGACGCCGTCCTGGAACGCGTCCTCGAAGGCGTAGCTGGTGCGGATGCCGGCGGCATAGACCAGCGAGTGCGCCGACAGGTCGAAGGCCAGGCCGCCGGAAAACTCGTTATCCCTGCGGTCGGCACGCACGTCGACTTCGCCGTTGGGCCGGGTGCGCGTCTTGGTCTCGCCGGCGGCAATGAACGGGCGCAAGCGGCCCAGCAGGAGGTCGACCCGGCCCCGCAGGGCATGGCCGACTGAGTCCTCGCTCGTGTAGGTCTTGAAATAGTTGAGTTCGAGACCCGCGTACGCCGACACCTTGACGAAGCGCAGACGGGTGAACACCGAGGCGTCGGGCTGGGCCGCGATGAGGTAGTCCTCCTTCGGTCCTTCAAACTCGGCCTCGTCGAAGATGTTCGAGTCCCACCCGATTTCACGGATCACAATCCCCGGCGCCAGCTTGACCGGCCCAAGCGACAGCACGCCGGCGGTCGGCTCGGTCTCGGCGAGCGTGCCGGTCAACGGCCCGGAGCCCACGTTGGTCTGCGCGCCGGCGTCGGCCGCCGCGCCGGCCAGGCCGATGATCAGACTGACGACGGCGACCGTGAATCGGACGGGTGAAGCCACACTCATTCAAACGCTCCAGGGTTGGGTACCGGCGGACTGGCCTCGCCGCGCACCCGATCAAACCGGCCGTCGCCGTCCGGATCCGCCTCGACATGCTGGAAGCGGCCCCGCTCATCGTAGAGCACCCTGCGATCGGGGCGGCGGCCACTCAGCGTAGTATCAAACGCCGCCTCGCGCAGGATTGGGCCGTCGTAGCGATCCCAACGGTCGATGCGGCCATCGGCATTGGTGTCTTCTTCGGTCCGCGCCAGCGTCGTGCCGCGGAAGTACTCGTGGCGGTCGCGCTGCCGGTCGCGGCGTCGCGAGCGCGCGAGGTGCATCTCACCGCCGGCGGTCGGCGCCACATCCGCCCACGTGTCCTCGACCCCATCGTCAAGGCTCGAGGTCCCGATGATGACCAGCGTCGACTCGGCGTTGAAGTACTCCCAGCGATCGATGCGACCGTCGGCGTTCGCGTCGGCCTCGCCGCGCAGCGGCCGGTCGCCATCCAGGTAGGTCCACTGGTCGAGGCGGCCGTCGCCGTTCTGGTCGGCACTCAGCTGGACGAGCCGGCCCGTGAAATCGTCGTAGCTCGGCACGGCGCGACGCCCGGCGGGCGCCGGGGCGCAGGCCAACGACGCGGCGCCGAGAACCGCCATCACACCAAGCGTGAACAACCGGAAACAATCCAAAGCTTCGCCCTGTCGATTACATAACCAAAACGTAATCAAGCCCACGTCAAAAGGACTCAATACGACTTTATGTGTCATATTGCCCTATGACTGGTCGTTTCACAAGCTCAACAGGTAGAAAAGGAGTGGCCGATTCCGGCCGAGCTCCCAATCCACCACTGCCTTATCGGTCTATTGAGGTTGACTGCTTAATCGTGCAGATATAGGAAGGGATCTCGGCTTCAACCTGGCGATGGCCGCCGTGCTGCTGACCACGGCGCTGGCGCGGTGGTGGTGGACCGAGACCGACTCGTCGTTCTGACGCCCGATCGCGCCCTCAACTAATATGACGGGGTGGAACGCCGGGGCCTGCGCCCGTTCTTGAAATGGGTTGGCGGCAAGCGGCAGTTGCTGCCGGTCCTGCGCCGCTACTACCCGCCGGGGACCGGCGCGTACTTCGAGCCGTTCGTCGGCAGCGTCGCCGTGTTCTTCGACCTGCTCGCCCAGGGCCGCCTCGACGGCCGGCCCGTCACGCTCAGCGACGACAACGCCGACCTGATCGGCTGTTACGCGCGCGTCGCCGACTCGTTGCCCGCGGTGATTGCCGCGCTCGAACACCTGGCCGAGGGCCACGCGCGCGACGGCCGCGGCCACTACCTGCAGGTGCGCGATGCGCTGTTCAACCCGCAACGCGCGGCCTGGCGCGCCGCCGGCGGCGAGGCCGCCGCGTACGACGCCGGCCTTGCGGCGATGCTGATTTACCTGAACCGGACCGGCTACAACGGGCTGTTCCGCCTCAATTCGACCGGCGAGTACAACGTGCCGCCGGGCCGCTACGATCGGCCGCGGATCCTGGATCGCGCCCTGCTCGAAGAGGTGTCGGCCGTCCTGACGCGGCCCAACGTGCGCGTGCGGCGCGCGGCGTTCGCCGCGGTCCTGGACGACGCCCGGGCCGGCGACTTCGCGTATTTCGATCCGCCGTACGCCCCGTTGAGCAAGACCGCGAACTTTCGCGGCTACACGGGACGCGGCTTCACCGACGCCGACCAGGAACGCTTGCAGCAGGTGCTGATCGAGCTCGCCCGGCGCGGCGTGCACGTGCTGCTCAGCAACTCCACCGCCCCCTCGGTGGCGAAGCTCTACGACGGCAACGCCGACGCCCGCGCGGCCGGCCTGCGCGCCTGGCAATTTCCGGCCCGCCGGGCGGTGAATTCCAATGCCCAGCGCCGGGGCACGGTCGAGGAGCTCGTGGTGTCGAACATCCAGCCCGTCCCGTGTTAACCTCGTGAGGATCCTCCGCACGCGAAAGTGGCGGAATTGGCAGACGCGCCGGCCTTAGGAGCCGGTGGCCGAAAGGCTGTAAGGGTTCGAGTCCCTTCTTTCGCACACCTTCCGCTCGCAGGGTTGCGGGCGAGCCGGGGTGAACGCGAGAATCACAACATCACCACATAGATCATGAAATCAGAAATCGTCGACGTGAACGAAACGCGCCGTGACCTCACGGTGGAAGTCCCCAGCACCGTGGTCGATGAGGCCATCGGCCGCGCCGCCGCCAAGATTGGCCGCGCCGCGAAGATTCCCGGGTTCCGTCCCGGCAAGGTGCCGGTCACCGTGGTGCGCCAGCGCTTCAAGGGCGAGATCATGCAGGAGGTCGCCGAGACCCTGATCAGCCGGGCCGTCGGCGAGGCGCTGGTCGAACGCCGCGTCGAGCCGATCGAGACGCCGGAGATCAAGGACCTCGTCCTCGAGGAGGGCAAGGCGCTGACGTTCAAGGCCTCGTTCGACGTCGTGCCGCCGTTCGATCCGGGCGACCTCTCCACCATCGAGGCCACGCAGCCGGCGGCGACGGTGGCCGATGAGATCGTGAACCAGTCGCTCGAACGGCTGCGCGAACGCGCCGCGCGTTTCGAGGCGGTGGAGTCGGGCGCGGTGGCCGCGGGCCACACCGTCGTCATCAGCCTGGAGCGCCAGGGCACCGACCAGGACGGCAAGCAGGGCGAGCGCGAGACGCACGAGCAGGTCTCGATCGAGCTCGGCGCGCCGTCCAACCCGCCCGGGTTCGATGCCGAGATGATTGGTCTCACGCCGGGCACGACCAAGAGCTTCACCATCACCTACCCCGCCGACTACACGATCGCGGAGCTGGCCGGCGGCACGGTGGCTTACACGGTGACGCTCAAGGAGATCAAGCAGCGCGTGGTGCCGCCCCTGGACGATGAGCTGGCCAAGGACCTGGGCGAGTTCGAGTCGCTCGAGGCGCTGCGCACGCGGGTGCGCGGTGACCTCGAGCACGAGGCCATGCACGCGGCGGAGCGGCAGCTGCGCCAGGATCTGCTGAAGCAACTGGCCGCGCGCGTGCCGTTTGCCGTGCCGGCGACGCTGGTCGAACGTGAGATCGACCGCCGCCTCGAGGACTTCGCGCGGCGGCTGATGGACCAGCGCATCGACCCGCGCCAGGCGAACATCGACTGGAACGCGTTCCGCGAAGGCCAGCGCGCGCCCGCCACCGAGGCGGTCGGCTCGGCCATTGCCCTCGACGAAATTGCCCGGCGCGAGAACGTCACCGTCACCGACGAGGACCTCGACGCCGAGTTGCAGCGCTACGCCGAGCAGACCGGCCACACCGTGCCCAGCATCAAGGCGCGGCTGCAAAAGGACGGCGAACTGGGCCGCCTGGCGGCCGGTTTGCGCCGCGAAAAGGCCGTGTCCCTGGTCATTGCCAAGGCCAGAATCACCAAATCGTGACCCGGCCTTTTGGCTATTGCACTTCCCCGCGTCTCAGCCGATAACAGTAGAGAAGCCTACATATATGAGCGTCTATCAGAACCAGCTGGTGCCCATGGTGGTCGAGCAGACCAACCGCGGCGAACGCGCCTACGACATCTTCTCGCGCCTGCTCAAGGACAACATCATCTTCATCGGCACGCCGATCGATGACGGCGTCGCCAACCTGGCGATTGCCCAGATGCTGTTTCTCGAGGCCGAGGACCCGGACAAGGACATCCAGCTGTACCTGAACAGCCCGGGCGGGTCGATTACGGCCGGGTTTGCGATCTACGACACCATGCAGTTCATCCGTCCCGACGTGCAGACGATCTGCATCGGCCAGGCGGCGTCGATCGCGGCGGTGCTGCTCGCGGCCGGGACCAAGGGCAAGCGGTTTTCGCTGCCCAACTCGCGCATCCTGATCCACCAGCCCTGGATGTCGGGGCTTGGCGGCCAGGCCACCGATATCGACCTGGCGGCGAAGGAAATCATCCGGATGCGGGCGCGAATCAACGAGATTCTGGTCCACCACACGGGCCAGGACATGAAGCGCATCCAGGACGACACGGAACGCGACTACATCATGTCGGCCGACCAGGGCAAAGAGTACGGAATTATTGACGACGTCATTCGGAAACGGGTGTAACCTAGGTATACGGCATGGTGAAAAAGAACGGCGACGGCGGCGAGATCTTGCGCTGCTCGTTCTGCAATAAGGACCAGAACGACGTCCGGAAATTGATTGCCGGTCCGACGGTATTCATCTGCGACGAATGCGTCGAGGTCTGCAACGACATCATTGCCGACGACAACCGGTTCGACAACCGCGGCACGCGCACGTCCCTGCCGGCCCCGCCCGAGATCAAGAAGTTCCTCGACGAGTACGTGATCGGCCAGGAACTGACCAAGAAGAAGCTGGCGGTCGCGGTCTACAACCACTACAAGCGGCTGGAGATCCAGAAACAGCCGCGCAGCCGTCACGACGTCGAGCTGACCAAGAGCAACATCCTGCTGATCGGCCCGACCGGGTCGGGCAAGACGCTGCTGGCGCAGACGCTGGCCAAGCTGCTGTCGGTGCCGTTCACGATTGTCGACGCCACGACCCTCACCGAGGCGGGCTACGTCGGCGAGGACGTCGAGAACA
>CAYGMD010000207.1:0-8039 GCA_964350785.1 uncultured Acidobacterium sp.
CGAGCGCGCGTTGCCCGTCGTGGCCATCGGCGGGATCACCCTCGAGCGCGCACCGGCCGTGATTGCCGCCGGCGCGTCGGCCGTGGCGGTGATCAGCGACCTGCTGGTGGGATCGCCCGAGGCGAGGGCGCGTGACTTCCTTCGCGCCCTGGCGTAAGGCAGGCAACCCTGAAGGGTTGCCTGACAATGCTCGGCGCAAAGCCGAGCGATCCCCCATATAATCTCGAGTGTTTGCCAGCCACCCGCGCTCGCATGGGGGCGGGTCCGACCAATCAGTTGGAGGCGGAATGGATTCGAATCTGTTCAAGACGAAGTCGCTCGAGCAGCTCGTGGGCGACGTTGAACATGGAGGCAAGGCGCTCAAGCGCAGCCTCTCGGCGTGGGACCTGACGCTTCTTGGCATTGGCGCCATCATCGGCACCGGCATCTTCGTGCTCACCGGCACGGCGGCCGCGAACCAGGCGGGTCCGGCCATCACCATGTCATATCTGGCGGCCGGCCTCGCGTGTGCGTTTGCCGCGCTCTGTTACGCCGAGTTCGCCTCGATGATTCCCATCGCGGGCAGCGCCTACACCTACGCCTATGCCACGCTGGGCGAACTGGTGGCGTGGATGATTGGCTGGGATCTCATCCTCGAATACGCCGTTGGCTCGATGACCGTCGCGATCGGGTGGAGCGGCTACATGCAGCGACTGCTGGCCGGCTTCGGCGTCGAGTTGCCGATGTGGATGGCGGCGGCGCCGCCGATCGGCATCATCAACCTGCCGGCCGTGATCATCGTGCTGTTGATCATGGTGCTGCTCGTGATCGGCATCCGCGAGTCGGCGCGGTTCAACGCCGTCATGGTGGCCATCAAGCTGGTGGCCGTGCTGTTCTTCCTGGCGGCCGGCGCCGCCTACGTGGAACCCTCCAACTGGCAGCCGTTCGCGCCGTATGGCTGGCCGGGCATCATGGCCGCCGCGGCGGTCGTGTTCTTCGCCTACATCGGCTTCGACGCCGTGTCGACGACGGCCGAGGAGGCCAAGAATCCCACGCGCGACCTGCCCATCGGCATCATCGCGTCGCTGGTGGTCTGCACCGTGCTGTATCTCCTGGTCGGCGCCGTCCTGAGCGGCATCGTGCCGGTGGTGCAGTATCGCGCGCTCGCCGAGGCGCTGCCGGGCGTGCCGATGGTGGACCCGGCCGAATCGGTCCGGTTCCTGAATGCGCCGGTCGCCTACGCCCTGAGCATCATCGGGCAGGACTGGGCCGCGGGCCTGGTGTCGGCCGGCGCCGTGGCCGGCATCACGTCGGTCATGCTGGTCATGCTCATGAGCCAGCCGCGCATCTTCTTCGCCATGAGCCGCGACCGCCTGCTGCCGCCGGGCGTCAGCAAGGTGCACCCCCGCTTCGGCACGCCGTACATCACCACCATCATCACTTGCGTCATTGTCGCCGTCGTCGCCGGCCTGACGCAGATCCAGGTTGTCGGCGAGATGACGAGCATCGGCACCTTGTTCGCGTTCGTCGTGGTGTGCGCCGCGGTGCTGGTGTTGCGCGTAAAGCGGCCCGACGCCAAGCGGTCGTTCAAGGTGCCGTTCGGCCCGATCTTCCCGGTGCTGGGCATCCTGTCGTGCGCCTACCTGATGCTGAGCCTGCCGATCCTGACCTGGGTGCGCTTCCTGGTGTGGCTCGATCTCGGCATGATCATCTACTGGTTCTACGGCCGCACGCATAGCCCGCTGGTGGATGCCAAGGAAGCGTCGGCGCGAACGCCCATGCAGTCGCTGGGCAACTTCGTGTACACCCTGGGCCTGCTGCTGATGTTCAACGCCGCCTGCATGGTGATCCTGGGCTACATGACGGAGTTCGGCATCACCAACGAGACCACCGCGAAGTGGAGCGAGATTGGCGTGACCGCCGAAGAGGCCGACTTGTTCGGCCTGAAGTTCTTCGCCGTGTCAGTGGCGGTGTGGGTGGTTGGCTTCGGCCTGACCAAGGCATCGGGAGAGAAGGGCTAGCCCTGGCGGCACGACGGTTAGACGGCGCCGCCTGCGCCGGACGTATGCGGGAGGAACTGGCGCCCAGGGTTGCCGGGTTCGTGGCGCGGCATGGTCGTGCCCCGGGGCTTGGCGTGGTGCTGGCCGGCCGGAATCCGGCCTCGGAGGTCTACGTCCGCAACAAGCTCAGGACCGTCAACGCGTCCGGGTGCCGGGCCGAGCTGTTCCGGGTCGACGCGACCGCGGCGCTGGCCGACGCCCTGGCCCTGGTCCGCCGGCTGAACGACGACGACCGCATCGACGGCATCCTGGTGCAGTCGCCGCTGCCCGGCGGCATGGGCGGCGATGCCGAACAGCAGGTGTTCGACGCGATCGATCCGCTCAAGGACGTTGACGGATTCCACCCCCTCAACGTCGGCCTGCTGGTGCAGAAGCGGCCGAGCCTGGTGGCGTGCACGCCCCTCGGCTGCATCGAGTTGCTGGAGCGCGAGGGCATTGCCCTGCGGGGGAAGCACGCCGTGGTAATCGGGCGCAGCGACATTGTCGGCAAGCCCATGGCGCTGTTGCTGCTGCACCGCGATGCCACGGTCACGGTCTGTCATTCGCGGACGCCCGACCTGCCGGCCATGGCCCGGACGGCCGACGTGCTGGTGGCGGCCATTGGCCGCCCGGCGTTCGTGACGCGCGACTACGTGAAGCCGGGAGCGACGGTGATCGACGTCGGCATCAACACCCTGACCGACCGAGCCGAGGTCGAGCGGATTTTTGCCGAGGGCAGCCGCAAGCGGGCCCGGTTTGCCGAGAAGGGCAGCGTGCTCGTCGGCGACGTGCATCCTGACGTGGAAGAAGTGGCCGGGGCGCTCACGCCCGTGCCGGGCGGCGTGGGGCCGCTCACAATCGCAATGGTTCTCCGGAACACGGTGACGGCAGCGGAGCTGCGGAAGGATAGAGGGCGGGCAATCTAGCCGCCACACGCGTTATGGCGATCCGAAAGATAGCGCTCACGGGTGGCATCGCCACCGGCAAGACCTACGTCGCCAACCGGCTGCGCGCGGCCGGCGTGCCGATCGTCGACGCCGACATCCTCGCGCGCGAAGTGGTGGCCCTGGGCACGCCCGCGCTGGCCGCCGTCAGGCAGCGGTTTGGCCCCGACGTCATCCGGCGCGATGGCACGATGGACCGGATCCGGGTGGGGCAGATCATCTTCAAGGACAAGCGCGCCCGCCAGGACCTCGAGGCCATCATTCACCCAGCCGTCCAGAAGGCCATCGACAAGTGGTTCGCCGCGCTCCCCAAGAAGACCCCGTTCGCCGTCGCCGACATCCCGTTGCTCTACGAGACCGGCCGCGAGAACCAGTTCTCGGACGTCATCGTCGTCGCCTGTCCGCGCGCCATGCAACTGGCGCGGGTGATGGAGCGCAACAAGCTGAGCAAGGAAGACGCCGAGCGCCGGCTGGCAGCCCAGTGGCCGATCGAGAAGAAGGTCGAGAAGGCCACGTTCGTGATCAAGACCGACGGCACTTTCGAGGAAACCAACGCGCAGGTGGACAAGCTGGTCGCGTTGTTTACGGCCGGGAAGACGCGCTAAGCCGCACCATCGCGTGGCGACAAACCTTCAGGTTTGTCGGCCTACATCTCGACGGTCGCCTCCTGGGCGGGGGCGATCCGTTCCTCCACGAACGAATTCCACTCGTGACAATGCGGGCACTGCCAGAGCAGCTCGGTGCTGCGATAGTGGCATTTCACGCACACGTGCGGGTCGAGGAAGAACACCGACGAACGGGCCGATTCGATGTAGCGCTGCATCAGGGCGCGGTTGAGATCCAGCTTGAGCAGGACGCCCCAGACCGCCTGGTGCACGGTCAAGCCGTGCGGGTTGTGTTCGAGCGCCGCCAGCAAATATTCAAAGGCCTCGGTGTCACGGCCGCGCTTCGACAGGTGGCCGCCAAGCGCCAGGCGGGCGCGCCAGTCCTGTGGATTCGCCGCCACCAGGCGCAGGCAGCGGTCCTCGAACTTCCTGGGCTGGCCCTGTTGCTCGTACAGTTTCTCGAGCCGGCCGAAGGCGAGGTAGGCGCGTTCGGGCGAGCTGGTCATCAGCCGGTCCCACGCGTTCTCGGCGCCGGCCAGGTCGCCCTGCATCAGGCGCACGTCACCCAGGTTGAGGAAGGCCGGCACGGTGCCGGGGTCGAGCTCGACGGCCTCCTCGAAGTGGCGCGCGGCGCGGCCGCGGTCGCCCACGGCCAGGGCCTCGCTGCCGAGGGCGTTCTCGAGGAAGCCGAGAATCGCCTGGTTGCGCGGCTGCGTGTCGGGGCCGCTCAGCGCGACCAGCTGCTTGCGGATGCGGTGGGCATCGGCCCATTGGTGCTGTTCTTCGTGGAGCTTCTGGAGGTAGAGCAGCGCGTACTGGTTGTTCGGGTCCATCCGCACCACCTCGTTGAACGCCTCGAGCGCGCGGTCGACGAAGCCGCCCCGCTTGAAGTCGAGGCCGAGGCACAACAGGATGTAGGCGTGTTCGACCCTGGTCAGCTTCGGCCGCTGCAGCAGCGCCTGGTGCACCTGGATGGCGCGGGCCACCTGGCCGCGCTCGCGGTGCACGTTGCCCAGGATCAAGTGGATCTCCAGCGCATCGCTGTCGACGCGCGTGGCCTGGCTCAGCTCCTCGATGGCCAGGTCGATCTGGTTCGAGACCAGGAAGTTCAGGCCGAGCACGTAGTGGTGTGACTCGCGCGCCCGCCGGCGATCGATCCAGCGGCCGTCGCGCAGCTTGTAGCGTTCCCACGCCTTGCCCACGGCCAGTCCGACCAGCAGCGCGACCAGCGCGCCAAGCAGGGGCAGCGAATCGCCGAATCCCACGGCTACACCATTTCCGTTCGCCACAGGTCGTGCAGGTGGACGACGCCCTCGACGCGGCGCCCGGCGTCGACCACGACGATTGAGGTGATCTTGCGGCTTTCGAGCACCGCCAGGGCCTCGACCGCCAGCGTATCGTGGGGAATCGTGACCGGATTCGGAGTCATGACATCGCGCGCCGTCAGCTCCATCACGTTGACCGACGACATCTTCCGCCGCAGGTCGCCGTCGGTGATGATGCCGGCCAGCGTGCCGTCCTTCTCGACGACCGACGTCATGCCCAGGCCCTTGCGGTTCATTTCGTAAATCACGTCGCGCATCCCCGTATGCAGCTGCACCACCGGCAGCGCCTCGCCGCTGTGCATCAGTTGCGCTACGCGCATCAGCTTCTTGCCCAACTTGCCGCCCGGGTGCAGGTTCGCGAAATCCTCGGGCTTGAAGCCTTTCTCGACCAGCACCGCCATGGCGAGCGCATCGCCCATCGCCAGCGCCGCGGTCGTGCTGGCCGTCGGCACCAGGTTCATGGGGCAGGCCTCCTCCGAGACGCGGCAGTCGAGGGCCACGTCGGCGGCCTTGGCCAGCGTCGACTTGATGTCGCCGGTCAGGGCAATCAGGGGGGCGCCAATCCGCTTCAGCGTCTCGAGCACGCGCGTCAGTTCCTCGGTCTCGCCGCTGTACGACATCGCGATCACGACATCGTCGGCCTGGATCACGCCGAGGTCGCCGTGCACCGCTTCCGCCGGATGCAGGAAGAACGCCGGCGTGCCGGTGCTGGCCAGCGTGGCGGCAATCTTGCGGCAGATGATGCCGGACTTGCCCATGCCGGTGACGATCACCCGGCCCCGGCAGTCGCGGACGAGCACCACGGCGCGGGCGAAGCGATCGTCGAGACGATCGACCAGCGCCAGGACCGCGGCGGCTTCGGTCTCGAGGACCTTGCGCGCGAGGGACAGGTCAGGCATGCCGGACGATCTTATCAAGGGCGATGAGGCGCCGCATGAGGGGTTCGAGCAGGTCGAGCCGGAGGGCGTTGGCGGCGTCACTCTTGGCGCGGCTGGGCTCCTCGTGCACTTCCATGAAGACCCCGTCGACGCCGGCCGCGACGCCGGCCTGGGACATCGGCTCGAGGTACTGTGCGAGCCCGGCCGTCACGCCGTCGCCGGCGCCAGGCAGCTGCAGGCTGTGGGTCACGTCGAAGACCACCGGGTAGCCCAGCTCGCGCAGCATGGGGAACGCCCGCGGGTCGACCACCAGGTTGTTGTAGCCAAACGACACGCCCCGCTCGGTCACGAGCACGTTCCGGTTGCCCGAGTCCACCAGCTTGGCGACGACGTGGCGCATGTCGCGGGGCGCCAGGAACTGTCCCTTCTTCACGTTGACCACGCGCCCGGTCCTGGCCGCGGCGACCAGCAAGTCGGTCTGGCGCGAGAGGAACGCGGGAATCTGCAGGATGTCGGCGACCTCGGCGGCCGGCGCGACCTGGCCCGCTTCGTGGACGTCGGTGAGGATGGGCAGGCCGGTCCGCGACTTCACCTTGGCCAGCACCTTGAGGCCTTCGATCAGGCCGGGACCGCGGTACGACGAGAGCGACGTGCGGTTGGCCTTGTCGAACGACGCCTTGAAGACCACCGGCGCCCCGAGGCGCTTCGCCACGCCGGCAATGAAC
This sequence comes from uncultured Acidobacterium sp., assembly GCA_964350785.1. Lineage (GTDB taxonomy): Bacteria > Acidobacteriota > Vicinamibacteria > Vicinamibacterales > UBA2999 > 12-FULL-67-14b. The sequence goes on from CAYGMD010000207.1 coordinate 6,496, forward strand.
ACGGCGGTGTCTATGGCGTGCGACTCGCTCTCGATTACACACGGTCCCAGGATGAAGGCCAACGGGTGGCCGGTGCCGAATGACACGGCCCCCGCTGTTACCGTCGCCACACTCAGCATGTCGCCTGCTGCGTCATCTGTGTCATCTGCGTCATCTGCGCCATCTGTGTCAGGCCTCGCTCGCGGCGACGCGCACCGGTTGCGCCCCGCCGCCTTGCTTCTGCCGCTTGGCCGCTTCGACGAAGCTGGCAAACAGCGGATGCGGCTTGAGCGGGCGCGACTGGAACTCGGGATGGAACTGCACCGCGAGGTACCACGGGTGGCTGGGCAGTTCGGCGATCTCGACGAACTTGCCGTCGGGCGAGCGGCCCGAGATCTTCATGCCGTGATCGGCGAGCGACTGTTCGTAGAGGCAGTTGAACTCGAACCGGTGCCGGTGCCGCTCGTGGATCAGGTCGGTGCCGTAGATCTTGCGCGCCAGCGAGTTCGGCGCCAGCTCGCAGGCGTAGCGCCCCAGCCGCATGGTGCCGCCGAGTTCGTCGACCCCGAGCAGGTCGCGCAGCTTGTAGATCACCTTGTGCGGCGCGGCTTCGTCGACCTCGGTCGAATCGGCGCCGTCGAGGCCGCACACGTTGCGGGCGTACTCGACCGTCGCCCACTGGAAGCCGTAGCAGATGCCGAAGAAGGGGACGCCGTGCGTCCGCGCGTACTCGGACGCCTTCATCATGCCGCGCGTGCCGCGCGAGCCGAACCCGCCCGGCACCAGGATGGCGGTGGCGCCCTCGAGCAGCCGCGCGCCGCCCTCCTGTTCGAGCGCCTCGGACTCCACCCACTGGATGTTGATGCGGACGCGGTTGGCGAAGCCGCCGTGATAGAGCGCTTCGTTCAGCGACTTGTACGAATCCTCGTAGCCGGTGTACTTGCCGACTACGTGGATGGTGAGCTCGTCGTCGGGATTCTTGATGCGATCGACCAGCTCTTCCCACGGCTGCATGCGCGAGTCGCTGGGCGGCAGGTGCAGGTACTTGAGGACGACCGAATCGAGGCCCTCCTCGCGCAGCGAGAGCGGCACTTCGTAGATCGTCGACACGTCCTTGGCGGTGATGACCGCCTCTTCGGCGACGTCGCAGAACAAGGCAATCTTCTGCTTGATGTCGCGGGCGAGGATGCGGTCGGTGCGGCAGAGCAGGATGTCGGGCTGGATGCCGATCGAGCGCAGGTCGCGCACGCTGTGCTGCGTGGGCTTGGTCTTCAGTTCGCCGGCGGCGCCGATGTACGGCACGAGGGTGAGGTGCACGTAAATGGTGTTCTCGCGGCCGACGTCCTGGCGGAACTGGCGAATCGCCTCCAGGAACGGCAGGCTCTCGATGTCGCCGACCGTGCCGCCGATCTCAACCAGCACGACGTCGACGTCGCGCCCGGCCTGGCGAATGCAGTCCTTGATCTCGTTGGTGATGTGCGGAATTACCTGCACGGTGCGGCCCAGGTAGTCGCCGCGCCGCTCCTTCTGGATCACCGACAGGTAGATCTTGCCGGTCGTCCAGT
>CAYGMD010000208.1:0-7954 GCA_964350785.1 uncultured Acidobacterium sp.
CGCCGTGTTCCGTCAACGGACCGACCCTGACGATCCGGAAGTTCACGCACCGATACTCGCTCGAAGAACTCGTCGAAATCGGAACGTTGACGCCGGATCTAGCCGTGCAGCTTTGCGGCGCGGTTCACGACCGCAAGAACATCTTGATTTCTGGCGGAACCGGCACCGGAAAGACGACGCTTCTGAACGCGCTGGCGGCGAAGATTCCCGATTCTGATCGGATCGCTCTGATCGAAGAGACATCCGAGATCAAGATCGACAAACCGAACCTGGTCCGCTTCGAGGCGCGGCGCGCCCAGGCGCCCCTCGGCAACGAGACGCCACTGCCCGCGGTAACGATTGCCGACCTACTCAGGGCCACGCTCCGGCATCGCCCCGACCGCATCCTGGTCGGTGAGGTTCGCGGCCCGGAGGCCTTCGACCTGTTCCAGGCGCTCAATACCGGGCACTTGGGAAGCCTGAGCACCATCCACGCGAATTCGGCCGAACAGGCGCTGACGCGGTTCGCGCACTGCATCCTGACGGCGAACGTCGGATTGCCGCACGCGTCCGTCCGTGAGGCCATCGCCCTTGCCATCCACCTGGTCGTGCACATTGCCCGCAAGGAAGGGCGCCGAGAAGTTGCGCAGCTCGTCGCCGTCAGCGGTTTTGACGACGCTGCCGACAGGATTAGGCTCGACACGGTGTATTCGTCCGCGTCGGCCGGCGTGTCCGCAGCGTAATCCTATGCTACGACGGGTCGATTGGGGGACAGTCCCCTTTAGCCTAGCGGAGCCTTGAGGGGAATCGTTCGTCGAGCGTCCGTCACGGCTATACGGACACTCTCGGCGAGAAAGGAGACGAACCGTTGTTCGAGTTGCTCGAGGGTCGTCCATTCGTCGAGTTCGACAGACCGGGTCTGCGTGGGCTCTTTGGGATCCTTGGGCAGGAGCGTCTCGCTGGTGGGAGCGAACCAATAGCGAACCTCCTCCGGTATGGCGAGCGCGGCGAATTCGGGCGGCGGATCTTCTCGCAAGGTTCCGCCGTGGAACACACTGTGGCGATGCTTCGAGACATCGTGATTGTCGGCTATTTGTTGGATGAGCTCAGCCTCTTTGACCCATTCGGCCTGAAACATAGGAAAGAGGCGGCCGTAACCCGACAGCGCCTTCGCTCCAAAGACGTCTCGTGGCGCAATGCCTTTCAAGGCTTGTCGCGATGAAATGTCCCGAAAGGCGCTCTTGTCGATGGCCTGGCCGAGCGCATTTAGCGCGAAGACCAGGCACTCCATCGCTGAATCCATACAGAACAGCATCGCAGCTATGTGGTGTTCGCGGGCTTCAAGCGGCACGGGAGGAATCCAGGAGTGGAAGAGTTCTGAGTGCCAGGCGACGCCGTTGCAGCGTGACGTCAAGCCACGCACGCCGGCGCGGAACACGAAGACCCAATTCTCTGCGTTGCCCAGGTTCTGCGGCTCGTGAGCGAGTAGGCCGACTCGATCGAGCTGCTCGTCCCAGTCAGTGCCGTTTGGAAGCATGGTGTACCGGTCGGGATGTCATTTCGTGGCCGCGGAGTGCTCACCTTTCCAGCGGACGTACCGTCTCAGCTCCTCGGCACACGGATGCGATTCAAGACTCGCGAGCGCATCCCAGGTCGTATCACGCATGTGCAGACGGACGCCGTTGGCCTCGGAATCAACGCTTGAGACCATGCCGCCCTTCCAACTGACGCCCAAGACCACGAACCCACGAATGCCTTCAAAAAGGCGATGACCGTACTTCTCGCAGAACTCGCGGCGCAGGATCAGCTGGTCCTTGTCTCTATTTACGCCCTGAGCTGCACCGAGGCTTGAGCGCCACTTGGCCTCGCCCAGAAGGAACACGTCGTCAGTCTGAATCCCAAAATCAATCTCAGGACCGCCAGGCACCAGCGTGTCTGGATGCGGAAGGCGACGCCACAACCACACATGCGCATTGGTGGCGCTGCCTTCAACGTTGACCACATCCAACACGTCGCGCACGAACGCTAGTCTCGCCGCCGGCGCGCCGTAGACGATCGGGCCAAAGAAGCTCCAGGTGATTGCATCCTCGCTGTGGACAGATTGCAGGTCGGAGTAAAACCCAATCCTGCCAGTTACAGCGGTGTGCTCTGCGCCGACGAAGGCGCGAGCCTGTCTGCTTTGGTAAACCTTCTGAATGAGCTCTGGGGGCGGCCACGGCCGAACGCCGGTTTTCACGACGTTGTCCCACGGATCGGCGACGGCGAGAACGCCGCCGGCACTCTTTGCCGCGTCAATCCGCCTACCATTCCAGTCTTCAATCCTCATGGCGTAATTGGAGTCAGCCTTGAACCATAACACCAGTAGAATGCCCAGACGCCAGACGTTGAGAGTCCCAGCCCGATGCCCTTTCTCACCGATCTAGACGAACGCGCCGAGGTAAAGGGTTCGAGAGATCCGCTCGGACTCGTGCCCGTCTGGTCGAAGTTCGGACGCGAGGTGGTCGGGAACCTGACGACCGTTACCGGTAGCGTGCGAGGGTTCACCACCCTGCTCGCGGGGTTGGAACTCGCCGACATGCTGCGGGAGCAGTTTCGAAACGACGCTCCACCGGCGATCGAGACCTTCCTCCGATTCGAACAGCTCACGGGATACGCGCGTTTCAAGTGCAATCAGGACAAGGAAGTGCGCGGCTATCGGCGCGTGTCGCGCCGGCTTAACGACGGTAAGCGCATTCGGATATCCGCGAGTTCCGAGTTTCAAATTCTCTCCAATCAAAAGACCTACGGCCTATGGGGTCTGTTCACCGTACCCGCACGCTCAAGTGGCCTTCTGGTAATGGGAGAGCCACGACTCACTCCCGAGGCCAGACGCTTCGTCCAGCGGCACTATCTCCCCGTGCTCGAAAACGCGCGAGGTGCGACTTCTCTTCTCGACCTGCTGGGCCGGGAGTCGTTCGACCTGCAACCGAATGGCCGCGACGCCGCTCTTCTTGATTCGATTGGGAAGCTTCACTCCCGTCGGCTCCGAGCCGAAGAACGAGCGTTTTATCGCGACCATCTTGCCTGGGGCGGAACCAGCGACTCGACAAACGGCCGACAACGGGCGCTCGCTGAGATCCTGACTGGAATCGATACGAAGGAATTCGGTTTCCGCGAGTTCCGCGCGGTCCAGAAGAAGGCGCGGAAGAATCAAGAGCTGTTCCAGTCGCTGGAGAAGATCGGACGCCTCGAGCGGCTCATTGCGCCGGCAGCGCTCGTTTTTGGATTCCTTCAGGATCGTGACCGGCAAGCCGTGCCGGACGTGGCGCGGCAGCTCGGGGAGACGTGGAAACGGCCGCTGCGCGTGGACGTTCAAGGAATCCGAGAATTGCAGCCGGAAATCGGCCGAGCCCTACAATCCCAACCGGAGTCCGAACTGTGGATTGAGTTGGCTGAAACCTTGTCGAGGGCCGACTACCCACGTGTGATCGAGTTGCTGATTGGCATCAATACGTCCGTCATGCAACGGCGACATGGTGCGGCGGCGTGGATCGCGATCGAGGCCGGAAAGATCCGGGTGCGACTCACGGATGAACGCGCCGAGCTTACCGCGGTTGACGATGCTGAAGATCGCTGGAGGAGCACGTATTTCATCAACTCCCTCTGGAGAGTGGCGAGCGAGGTCAGCGGGTGAACGGCTCACCGTCCACGATGGAGCGGAAGGTGCTGTCGGAAGCCTTCCAGGAGGCACTGGAAGGCTGGCGCCTCCGCTCCGCGGTCTTTCTCACGTTCCGGTTCGATCCTGGTTTCTTCGAGCAGGAGATCCTGCCGATCTTCTTCGATATCCCCCTGAGCCATGCTCCGCTCGCCCGAGTGCTCCACCTAGCCGATGTCCTCCGCGAAACCGGGCCAGTCGCTGTGTATTACGACCGTCGTGCGCTGGAACCTGGCGCGGCGCCGGCGCGGACGGATTTTCAACGAATTGGCGTGAGCCACCGCACCGGCTACTTTCATCCGAAGAACGTATTCCTGTTAGTGGAGAGTGCTTCACCAGAGTCCGAGTGGCCCGGCGGTCGGCGCCCCAGACGGCTCATCGCTGCTTCCATGTCAGCGAACCTCACGCGCGCGGGATGGTGGGAGAACGTCGAGGTCGCCCACGTAGAAACCACAGAGGAAGGCGTCACGTGCGGCTTTCGAGATGATCTGCTGGCTCTAATCGCACTCGTGCGTCGCGTCTCTCCTGCCGCTACCTCTCATGCGGCACTCGACGAATTGCATTCCTTCGTTCGAGCGTGCGAACAGGACTCTCAGCGCCTTCATCAGGGGCTTCTCATCCCGCGCGGGTTCACCGGCGACAAGGATCTGCCGGAGTTCCTAGACGACGTTGCGGGAAATCGTCTTCGTAACCGCTACTTGGAAGTCATCTCGCCATACTTTGACGAGAGTGAATCGCTGAAGCCGATTCGCGAATTGATTGCCCGGTTTCATCCGGAAGAGACCCGTGTGTTTCTGCCGAAGCGGCCGGACGGCGAGGCGCTCTGTTCCGAACGCTACTGGAAGGCCATCCAAGAGGCCGGAGCGTTGTGGGGAACGCTGCCAGCCGAGGTGATGCGGCTTAGCCGAGATACGGAGCGCTTCGTCCATGCGAAGGTCTATCGCTTCTTTCATCCCGACGATCGCCGACAGACGTTCTTCGTGGGCTCAGTCAATCTCACGAACGCCGGCTTCGGACGAAGCGGGAATGTCGAATCCGGCTTTCTGGTTGAAATCGAAGGAAAACGGAAGAGCGACTGGTGGCTCGAAGCGGACGCGCGACGCCCCGCGGCCTTTAGTGCCAAGAGCGAAGCCGACGGACTAGCCGTGGGGCCTGGGACCAGTCTCGTGCTGCGATTCGACTGGACCGGAGGAATCGCGCTGGCCTGTTGGGATGCAACCGGCCGATCCCCTGCTTTAGTCCTCCGTGGGTCTGGGGTGACGCTCGGCGAGATCGATCCGCTCGAGTCCCGAGAATTGACGACGTTGGATACCGGAATCGCAAATGCTCTGAAAGAGCATCTCTTAAGCTCGTCATTCGTCACCGTCGCGGTGGTCGGTGAGCCCGACGCGGTGGTGCTGGTAGATGAGGACGGAGCTATTGACAAGCCGTCGCTCCTGGCAACTTTGTCGCCGGATGACATCCTGCGGTTTTGGTCGCTCCTCACCGACGCGCAGAAGCAGGAGTTCTTCGAAAGCCATGCCGGTGAGCTGAGTGATCAGGAGTTGGCGCTTTGGATGGGCGACTCAGCCGCCCGGCCGACGGAACACGGCATTTTTGGAACGTTCGCCCACGTGTTTCTCTCGTTCGGTAACCTGGAACGGGCCGTCCGTCGAGCGCTCGGCGAAGGGCGTCAGAAGGAAGCCGTCGATCGCCTGTTTGGTCGCAAATTCGATTCAGTTCGCCGCCTGGTTGAACGGATCTCCGAGAAGGCGGAGCCAAGCCCCGTTCGCGATTACGTGACGCTTCTCTGTGCCATCCAGTTGCTGGAGGTGCTCAAGAAAGAGGAACCCGAATTCCATGCACGCGAGCGCGAGAGGTTCGGCCTCGCTGCCGCCGCCCGCGCGGTCGTCGAGCCCGTCAAGGCTCGATTCACATTTGCCAGCCCGGACGAGCGTGAGCGGTTTTTCGACTGGTTTGAGAGTTGGTTCCTCCGGCGAGCCAATCCTGCCCCGAAGGAGCCCACGACATGATCTCGCTCGCCACCGCGCGCGACCTGCTGGACTTCGCAGGGGGCGGAAACGGAACACCCTCCCGCATATCAAGCGCTCAGGCCGCGGCACAGCTGGAAGGCGCGGTAGCAATCCACAACATCCTGGAAAAGCACAGAGTGGCGTACCTCGCCGACGAGGTCGGCATGGGAAAAACCTACGTTGCCCTAGGCGCGTTCGCTTTGTTCCGACACTTCAATCCCGGTTTCCGGCTGTTGGTGATTGCACCGAAGGAGAACATTCAGCAGAAATGGACGAAGGAGTTGCGCAACTTCGTCCGCAACAACGTTCGGTTCGCCGACCGCCGGATCAAAGCCATTCACCAGCTGCCGGCCCGGCCCGCCGTTCTCTGCGACAACTTGTTGGCGCTAGTACGGGAAACGACGCTCGATCCAGATCGGGATTTCTTCGCGCGTCTATCCAGTTTCAGCCTTGGGCTCTCCGACGACACCCTGACCTGGAAGGCAAAGCGCGACGATCTCCTGCGCGCCGTGCCGTGGCTCGATGAAGGTCTTTTCGACCTCCGAAGCAAAGACACCTTCAAAGAGAACTTCGCGCGCGCGGTTTGTTGTGCGCTTCCTGCGTTCGATCTCGTCATTATCGACGAGGCGCACAATCTGAAGGGCGGTCTCACATCCAAGGCGTGGCGGAATCGGCTGCTCGCGCTCGTCATGGGGCGAGAACCGGATGGTGCGCCGACGGCCCGTGAGTTCAGACATTTCGGTCCACGTGCGCGGCGAGTCCTGATGCTGTCCGCTACGCCACTGGAAGACGACTATCGACACGTCTGGAACCAGCTTGCCGTCGTCGGCCTCGAATCGGCCGCCGCAGGACTCGAAGATCCCACGCGAAGCGAAGACGACAAGAAGGCCATTCTGTCGCGTCTCCTTATTCGCCGTGTGAATGAGGTTCATGCTGCCGGCAAGAGGCTAACGAAGAATCTCTACCGCCGGGAATGGCGACGCGGCGGTGTCGATACTCACGACGAGCCGCTGAGCACTCCGGACGAACGGCAACAGCTAATTGTCGCCCTCGTGCAGAAGAAAGTTAGTGAATTGCTCGAACACGAGCAGTTCAACCATTCGTTTCAGATTGGAATGCTGGCGTCGTTCGAAAGCTTCCTGCAGACAGCCAAGGTTCGCGGCGGAGAGGACGCCGCCTTCGATGATTCCGAGCAAACGGACAACATCGACGAGCGTCAAGGCATCGATGTCGATGCCGTTAATCGTCTCGCCGCGAGCTATGGGAAGCGGTTCGGACAAGAGTTGCCGCACCCAAAAATGGATGCGCTCGTGCAGACGCTCAAAGGAGCGTTCGTAACAGGCGAGAAGGCTCTCGTGTTTGTGCGACGGGTCGCGTCGGTGAGAGAGCTGCAGCAGAAGCTGGAGACCGAGTACGACGCGTGGCTGATGGAGAAACTGAGGCGGGAGCTGCAATCCGACCTTCAGCCCAAACTTGCGACTTTCATCGACCAGTATGCGCAGGAGCGGCGTAGTCGACGTGCTGCTTCGAATGTCAGTCTCGAAACCGCCGTCAACGACGACGATATCGACGACCAAACGGAACCGGCGCATCCGGAGCATGCCGACCGAGGGGGTACCGAGACGTTCTTTGCCTGGTTCTTTCGGGGTGAAGGACCAGGCGGGGCGCTCAGTGGGGCACAACTGGCCCTTCGGCTGAATGCCCCTCGCTACTCGCTATCGTCGTTCTTTCTGGACAATTGGGTCGCATCGCTCCTGAAGGTCGATCCCGGAAGCGTCACGAGGGCTCTTCGAGACGCCCTTCAGTTCAGCGAGGCCGGCTTGAGGTCGGAACTTGAGCGCATCGCCGGGAGTGTCGTGCCGGTACGGTCAAGAAACAACCATCGCGAGCTGTTCCTGGCGTTTCAGTTCGCTGCCTTGTCGCTGCTCGCCACGCGTAAGAACACCGTTGGTCGCCATGCCGCAATCATCTTGCACCAGCTGTTTGATCTTCGTGAAGTAGCGAGTCGGCCCTTGTCGCTCGGTGACTGGCTTGAAACGCCCACCTTCTTCACCGCCCTGCGCAGCAGGCCTGAGCTTTGCGAGGAATTGTGGCCTCGTGATCCGCGCGATGAGTTTGCTGCGGTCTTCCGACGCACCGAGCTTCGGCGCGAGCTTCTTTCGTCGATGTGCCGTCTCGGCCACAGCCTCATCGATCTTTGGATTCTCTACGTCAACTGCGTATTCCGGCCATTGTGATCACTCAGTCCGGTCATCGTGATCGCCGATTC
>CAYGMD010000209.1:0-7937 GCA_964350785.1 uncultured Acidobacterium sp.
ATCGGTGAGCGGTTTGTCGCCGGTGACGCGCACCACGTGGTCGGCGTCCATCGTGAGGATGTAGCCGTCATGGCTGAGGATGACACCCGAGCCGAGGCCGCGCTGCAGCGGCGCCGGCAGCTGCCGCCCGCGCGGCCCGCGCTGGCCGAACAGCTCGCCGAAGGGGAAGCCCTCCGGCATTTGCGGCAACTGCGTCAGTTGCGGCGACGCGTTGCGCTCGGTACGAATCGTGACCACGCCCGGGGTGACCTTCGACACGACGTCGGCGAACCCCTGGGTCGCGATGCGGCCCTGGCCGGGGTCCGGCGCGATGGGCGCGGGAATGGCGGCCTGGGCGACGGGGCTGGACGGATAGCCGGTCCAGGCTCCCAGGCTGGCTGCGCCCAGGGCAAGAACAACGGCTCCGACTCTCAATTGTGAACGGGTCATGAAACCCACCTCCTCTTTCATGTCTAGTAAGACGTCGGAGGGCCTTGCAGGAGCGTTACCGGGGCATTACATCGGTGTAATGAAGGGAAGGTGCCAAGGGTGCCAGGGGTGCCAGGGGGCCAGGGGTGCTACGAGGGGAGAGTAATCGTGAACGTTGAGCCGCGGCCGGGGGCGCTGTCCACCGCGACCGTGCCGCCCTGGGCTTCGACCGACGCGCGGACCAAGCTCAGGCCCAGGCCGAGCCCCCGGGTCGTGCGGCTCTGGTCGCCACGGTAGAGGCGGTCCCAGATGCGCGGGATCTCGTGTTCGGCAATGCCGGCCCCGGTGTCGCGCACGCGGATGCTGATGGCGCCTTCGGCGCGGCCGGCGTCGACCTCCACGTGTCCGCCGGCAGGCGTGTACTTGATGGCGTTGTCGACCAGGTTGGCCAGCGCCTGCCGCAGGCGATCGCGATCGGCGTTCACCACCAGGCCAGCGGCGACGCTTGCGCGCAGGGTGACGCCGGCGTCTTCGGCGGTGTCCTCGTACACGGCCGTGACCTCGGCGACGAGTTTCGACAGGTCGACCGCCGTCCGGTTCAACTTCATGGTCCCGGTCTCAGCCTCGGAGATGTCCATCAGCGTGGTCAGCATCGACAGCACGCGATCCGACTCCTCCAGGCAATCCGAAAGCGCTTCGCGATAACGGGCCGGGTCGTTGGTGGCCAGGGCCGATTCGGCCGTCACGCGCAAGCGCGTCATCGGCGTCCGCAGGTCGTGCGCGACGTGATCGAGGGCGTTGCGCATGCCGTGGATGAGCGTGGTGATCCGCGCCAGCATGGCGTTGAACAACCCGCTCAACTCGTCCACCGCATCATCGGTGCCGTAGACCGGCACGCGATGGTCGGTTTGCCCGGTGCGCAGAATGCGCTGCACGGCATCCCGCAGGTCACGCAGCGGCTTGAGGGTCGAGCGCGTGAGGAAGATGCCACCGGCCAGGCCGATGGCCACGGCGGCGGCGGCGCCCAGCAGGAGCAGGCGGCGGAAGTTCGACAGCAGCTGGTCGCGCGTTTCGCTGGTCTTGCCCACCTGCAGCACGGTGCCGCCGCCCAGGGGCAGGGTGGCCACCTCCAGCACGGCGTTGCGATCGCGCGCGCGCACCTGGCCCCAGATGTCGTCGGGGCCGCCGGGCAATTCCGACAGGTCGAAGGCGCCCCAGGTTTCGGGCAGCGAGTAGAGCAGCACGTCCTGGAACGGCCCGACCAGCCGCACGAACAGCGGCTCGCGCGTGCCCGACCGCTGTTCGGTTTCGATGGCGCGGGCCAGGGCGGGCAGGCCGCCGGCCTGGTAGCGCGTGGCGTACTCGCGCAGCGTCGACTCGATGATGTCGTGATCGCGCGTCTCGAGCGACGTCGCGAGCAGGCCGTAGGTGAGCCCGACGATGACGAACGTGCTGGCCAGGAAGGTGCCGAGGTACCACGCCGCCAGCCGCAGGCCCAGTGCCTGACTGGCGCGCTCAGTCCAGCTTGAGGACATAGCCGGCTCCGCGCACCGTGTGAATCAGCCTCGACGCAAACCCCTCGTCGACCTTGTCGCGCAGGCGCGAGACCAGCACGTCGACCACGTTGGTGCCGGGGTCGAACGAGTAGCCCCACACGTGCGACAGGATCATGGTCTTCGACAGCACGCGGCCCGGGTGCCGCATCAGGTACTCGAGCAGGGCGAACTCGCGCGGGCGCAGGTCGAGCGTGCGGCCGGCGCGCTCGACCTTTCGCGACAGCAGGTCGAGCGACAGGTCGCCCACCGCCAGGCGCGTGATTTCGGGAGTGCCGCCGGATCGCCGCAGCAGCGCCTGGACCCGCGCCAGCAACTCGGCAAAGGCAAACGGCTTGGTGAGGTAGTCGTCGCCGCCGGCCTGCAGCCCGCGGACCCGGTCGTCAACGGTGTGACGCGCGCTGAGAATCAGCACCGGCGTGTGGACCTTCTTCGCGCGCAGTTGCTCGATCAGGGCCAGGCCATCCAGGCCCGGGAGCATGACGTCGATCACGGCGGCGTCATAGCCGACGTCGAGCGCCTTGCGCAGGCCGTCTGGTCCGGTGGCGGCCACGTCTACGACGAACCCCGCCTCGCGCAGCCCCTGGGCCACGAACTCGGCGATCACGCTGTCGTCTTCGGCGACCAGGATCCGCATGGGGCTAGGGTTTTGGTTTGTGCGCGGCGAAGAACGCGTTGACGGCGTCGAGCAACTGCGTGGCGTCCTTGCGCGTGACCCACGCGATGACGCCGTCCTGGCTCACCGCCACGTCCTTGTTCGCCGCGACGCTGGTCAGCTCGCGCTGCCGCGCCTCGAAGATGTAGTCGTCCGCCAAGGTCGCCGGGAACGTGCCTTCGTTCACGCGATCCAGCAGGTCCTCGTCGGTCAGGGCTTCGTCGGCCAGGGCAATGCGGGCGGGCTGGCGGTTGATTTTCTTCAGCTGATCGTTCAGGCGCTGCAGGCTGCTGTAGTGGTCGCTGCTCTTGCGCACGTGGATGGCCCGGCCGGCCACGTCTTCGAGGCTCACGAGCGCCGGCTGGCCGGGGCCGGTGATGACCAGTTCGCGAATGCCGGCGCGGGTCGGCGTGGCAAACGCGACCTGGTCGTCGCGCTCGAACGTCTGGCGCAGGTTGGCGGCAACGTCGCCGCGGCCGGCCAGCAGGTCGGCGACCAGCCGGTCCTCGGGGGTCGGGATAAAGACCGCCGCGACCGCCGGCTGTCCCGATCCCAGGCGCGCGGTCACGAAGCGCGCAAAGGCGACGCCGGCGTCGTAGGTCGCGCCGCGCTGCAGATCGTTGTCGACCGAGTAGTAGGTGCGGCTCACCGGCACGAGGATGCGGATGCGCCCGCGCCTGGCCATGGCATCGAGATCGCCCAGGGCCGGTGCCGTGATCGCCGCCAGGGCCGCGGCGGAAGGCGGTGGCTCCGCCGCCGCTTCGGCAATCGGTTGCCGGGTGGCCGCCGTTGGCGCGGCCGTCGCGTCCACTGGTGCCGGCCCCGCCGGCGGGGTCTCGGCCTGGCCGCAGGCGCCCGTGGCAAGCGCGAGAGCTACGACGAAGAGCCGCCCGGCGACGCGTGTCATGGTCAGGATTTTCTCACGGCGCTGCGCTAGGATGTGGACGGAATGGACGCGCGTCCGCTATTGGTCGAAGTGGCCCGTGCCTTGCGGCTGGCCAAGCTCGAGGCCGTCCTGATCGGCAACGCCGCCGCGGCGTTGCGAGGCGTCCCGCTGACCACGCTCGACCTGGACTTCCTGTTTCGCAAGACCCCAGGCAGCGTTGCGAAGTTGCGGCGGGTTGCCGACACGCTGTCGGCCACGGTGATGCGGCCCTTCTACCCGGCCTCCGACCTGTACCGCATCGTGCGTGACGAAGATGGCCTGCAACTGGACTTCATGGCGCGCATTCACGGGCCGCGCAGCTACGAGGGCCTGCGCGATCGCGCCGGCGTGATCACCATCGATGGAGAGTCGCTGCGCGTGGCGGCGCTGGCTGATATCATCAAGAGCAAGCGGGCCGCGGGCCGTCCCCGCGACCTGGCGGTCATCCCGATCCTGGAACGTGCCCATGAAGCCCAAGCGCCCAAATCGAAGGCAACCGCTCGTCGCGCTCGCAAAAGAGGCTGACCGCGCCGAGGGCGACATGATCCGCCGATGGCAGGCGCTCGCCCCGGCGAAGCGCACGAACTTCTTGCGTCGCCGGGTTGGTCTGCGGGCAACGGCGCGTTAGGACACGCCGGGGCACGGGAAGCGCAACGAGTGATCACCGGCATCAACTATCCCTGGACCATCGTCGACGGCCGGCCCAACTACGGCTGCGACTTCGGCCGCAACATCTGGAACAGCCACACCGGCGTCTCGACCCATGTCGATGACGTGCGGGCTGATCTCCAGGCGATGGCCGCCATGGGCACGGAAGTCGTGCGTTGGTTTGTCTTCACGGACGGCCGCGGCGGCGTCCGGTGGGGCCGCGATCGCCGCCTCGGCGGCCTGGACGACCTGTTCTTCACCGACCTGGATGCGGCGCTCACGTGCGCGCGCGACGCCGGCGTCCGCCTGTGCCTGGTGCTGTTCGACTATGCCTGGATGCACGACCCGTTGCGGCGCGCCGTCGTGGCATCGGCGCGTGACCGCACCGAGATGCTTGGCGCCCTGGTCGAGCCACTGCTCGACGCCTATGGCAACGACGGCCCGCGCGCCGATCTCGGGCAGGCCATCCACTCGTTCGACATCATCAACGAACCGGATTGGGTGACCGCCGGCCTCGAGCCGCCCTTCGGCCGGGAGACCTTGACCCTCGGCGAGCTGCGGGCGTTTGTGGGCGACGTGTCGGCGCGAATTCGCGCCCGCTCTTCCGCCTTGGTCACGCTCGGCGGCGGCCGCGTCCGCTTCGCGGCCGAATGGAACCACCCCGCGTACGGCCTCGACTTCATCCAGGTGCACTCGTACCCCGACGTTCGCTATCCCGACCGGGACATCGCGCTCTTCGGCCGCACCGCGGCGAGTTTTGGGCTGAGCAAGCCGCTGCTGATTGGCGAACACGCCGCAAGTCCGCGGCAGCATCCGGCCGGGCACTTGCCGCCGGCCTATTGGCCGGGGGACTACGAGGCGCTCTGCCGCGAGGGCGGCTACCTCGGCGCGTGGCCGTGGAGTTTCAAGGGCGTTGATGCGTTTGGCGCGATCGAGAGGACTCGACCCCTCTAGGCCGAGCCCGAAGGGCGAAGGCCGAGTGGCTGAGTCCCTCTTCCCGCACCAAAAGAAAAAGGCCAACCCCAAGGTTGGCCTTTTTGTTTTGGTGCGGAAGAGAGGACTCGAACCTCCACGGGATTGCTCCCGCTAGCACCTCAAGCTAGTGCGTCTGCCAATTCCGCCACTCCCGCAGGCAGACAACGAGTATAGACCAACTGCGGCATGCGTGTCCCCGGGGCCGGTCCTGCCGGCGCAGTGGTCAGTTCACAAACGACAGAATCCACTGCTGGACGTCGGCGGTGTCCACTCGGTAGCCGAATGACGCGCCCGCGCAGTTGGCGTTCAACACGAACGAGTTCACGGCCACGATCTGGCCGGCCTCGCTGAAGATCGCGCCCCCCGAATCGCCAAAGCAGGTGCCGCCCGGGCCCGTGCCCTTGCCCGGACTGTTCGTGGTCTGGATGTTGTAGCCGTCGGTGAGCGCGCTGCGGAGGTTCACGAGCTGCACCCACGCTTTGAGGCGCGTCCGGAACGCTGAGAGTACCGGCTTGACCGACTGCAGGCCGTAGCCCACGACTTCGAAGCTGACGCTCTTGGTGCCCCGCGCCGTGGCGAGCTCGTCGAGGTAACCCACCTCGGCCAGTGACGGGAATGCCGGGATCCCCGGGACCGGCGTGTCGAGCACGACGACGCCGGCGTCGCCGGTGTCGGGCAGATACAGGCCGCCCTGCCAGCCCGGGTAGGTGTGAGCGGTGCCGGTATATCCGCCAGCAAACGGATAACCCCCGGCGAGCGTGACCGTTTCATCGAACCAGACCTGGGCCGGCCCGTTTAGTTCCGAGCAGTGACCGGCCGTCAGCAGGACGGTCGGACTTATCAGAGTGCCGGTACACCGCCACTGCGGGGCCATGCCGGCGTCGTAGAAGACCACGAGGCCGACATATGGGTGTTCGCCGTCATCGGGCACGCCGTATTTGACGGCCAGCAGCGTAGCGGACAGGCCGATCGCGAAGACCGCGGCGATGGCCATCGGCAGCTTTCGACGCATACACACCTCCCAGAAAGGTCGGAGCGGGGGGACGCGGATATTGGGCCAGTTTGCCACGCGAAAAGGCTCACCGTTGCACGAACAATCGCGCGACGGGGGCATGATTCTGCCGGCCGCCTAAACGGCCGGGTACGTGACACTTAAAGGGGGAATAGCGGCCGAACCCGGGTGCGGGTGCCGGCTCGCCGGGGGAGACGAAGCTAGGGCGTGGTGTTGCCGGGCGGAACCGCCGCCGGCTGGGCCGTGGGCGCAGGCGTTGCGGTTGCCGGAGCGGCCGCCGGCGCGGGCGCCAGGGGCGGCGCGGCAATGCCGCCAACCACCGATCCCGGACCCTTCTGGCCCCAGACCGTGAGCGTAATCGCGCCGATGACGAACAGCGCCGCCAGCACCGAGGTGGCCCGCGTCAGCAACGTGGCGCCCGAACGCGCGCCGAACACCGCCTGGCTGCTGCCGCCGCCAAACGCGTTCGCAATATCGCCGCCTTTGCCCTGCTGCAGCAGGATCGTGATGATCAGCAGCGCACAGACAATGACGTAGAGGGTGACGATGACGTAATACACCATGGTAAGAACTTCCGATTATATCGCCGCGCCACGGATGATGGCAAGGAAGCTCTTCGGGTCGAGGCTGGCGCCGCCCACCAGGGCGCCGTCCACGTCCGGTTCGCCAATGAGCTTGGCAATGTTGTCGGGCTTCACACTTCCGCCATACAAGAGGCGGCAGCGATCCGAGGACTCCAGCCCAAACCACTGCTTGAGCCGCTGCCGGATGTGGCTGTGGGCCTCGCCGGCCTGGGCCGGGGTGGCGTTGCGGCCGGTGCCAATGGCCCACACCGGCTCGTAGGCCAGCACCATGGCCGCCAGCTGTTCGCCGCTGGTGCCGTCCAGCCCTTCCTTGATCTGCCGGTCGAGCACCGCCAGGGTCTCGTTGCGGTCGCGCTGCTCCAGCGTCTCGCCGATGCAGACGATGGGCGTCAGGCCCGCGGCCAGGACGGCGATCACCTTCTTGTTGACCGTGGCGTTGGTCTCACCAAACAGCGTGCGGCGTTCGGAGTGGCCAATGATGACGAAGCGCGCGCCGGTCTCGCGCACCATGCCGGCGCTGATCTCGCCGGTGAAGGCGCCCTCGCGCTCCCAGTGCGCGTTCTGCGCGCCGATGCCGATCGCGCTACCGGCCGCCGCGTGCGCGGCCGCCGCCAGTGCGGTGAACGGCGGCGCAATCATCACGTCGACGCCGCGCACGCCGGTGACCAACCCGCGCAACGCCACGACGTAGTCCGCGGTCTCGGCCGCGGTCTTGAACATCTTGAAGTTGCCCGCAATCAGAGGGGTTCGCATAGTTTCAATGCTATTGGCCTTCGTGTCCTTCGCGTGCTTCGTGGTTGCCTTTCATTTCTTGTCCGGCAGTGCTGCCACGCCCGGTAGCTCGGCGCCGCCAAGGAACTCGAGCGACGCGCCGCCGCCGGTGGAGATGTGCGTCATCTTGTCGGCGACGTGCGCGGCGTTGACGGCGGCCACCGAATCGCCGCCGCCGATGATGGTCGTGCCCTGCACGTGGGCCATGGCCTGCGCCACGGCCATGGTGCCCTGGGCGAACGGCGCGAGTTCGAAGACGCCCATGGGCCCGTTCCACACCACGGTCTTGGCGTCGGCCAGCAGGCCGGCGTAAAGCCGCGACGTGTCGGGGCCGATGTCGAGGCCCATGCGGTCGCCGATCGCCGCATCGCCCACCTTCAACACTTCGGTCCTGGCGGCGGCGTCG
>CAYGMD010000210.1:0-7810 GCA_964350785.1 uncultured Acidobacterium sp.
CTTCGCGGTTGGCTGCGGCTACAAGTACCTCAACGGCGGCCCCGGCGCGCCGGCGTTCGCGTGGGCGCATGCCCGCCACGTGGCCTGGATGGACCGCGAGGGCTGGCGCCAGCCGCTGTCGGGATGGCTTGGCCACGCCGCGCCGTTTGCGTTTGCACCCGACTACCGTCCCGGCGCCGGCATGTCGCGATTCATCTGCGGCACGCCGCCCATGCTGTCGATGGCGGCCCTCGAGTGCGGCGTCGACACCGTGCTGGCCGCCGCCCCCCATGGCGGCCTGGCGGCGATCCGCGCGAAATCCATCGCCCTGACCGACTTGTTCATCGCGCTCGTCGAGTCCCGCTGCGCCGGTCACGGCCTCACCCTGGTGACGCCGCGCGAGCCGGCCGCTCGCGGCAGCCAGGCCAGCTTCGCGCATGCCACCGGCGGTTACCCCATCATGCAGGCGCTGATTGCCCGCGGCGTCATCGGCGACTTCCGCGCGCCCGACATCCTCCGCTTCGGCTTCACGCCGCTCTATACGCGCTTTGTGGATGTCTGGGATGCCGTTTCCCACCTGGAGCAGGTGATGACGACGGGCGAGTGGCGGGAGCCGCGCTTCAACGTCCGCGCGGCAGTCACGTAATTGGCCACAGAGCACACAGAGACACAGAGAACACGGCAGGGTCGCTGGCGGCGCTTCGCGCCGCGGGTCTGATGGCGAGCCGCGAAAAATGAGTCCGCCTTCCCTTGTTCGCGGATTCATTTTGTCGCGGCTCGCCATCAGACCATGGGCCGGCCAAAGGCCGGCCACCAGCGACCCTGCCTCTGCTTTTGCGGATCGGTCTTCTCTGTGAACTCTGTGTTCTCTGTGGCCCGGCGCTAGCCGCGCGCGATCTCGTAGGAGCGCAGCCGCGCCGCGTGGTCGTAGATGTGCGACACGACGATCAGCTCGTCGGCCCTGGTCCGCGCCACGAACTGCGTCATCTGCTCGCGCACCGTCGCCGCCGAACCGACAAACGACACGCGCGCCGGTTGCGCCGCGCCCAACGCCTCAGACGGATCCCGTTCCCACTCCTTCGAGGGCGGCGGCAGCGGGATGGGCCGGCCCGCCCGCAAGGCGGCAAACGACTGGCGCCCCGACGAAGCCAGGAATCGCGCTTCGTCATCGGTGTCGGCCGCGACGACATTCACGCCCAGTATCAAGTACGGCTGTTTCAGGTGTTCCGACGGCGTGAAGCGCGCGCGGTAGATCGCCGAGGCTTCGTCCAGGAGCGCGGGCGCGAAATGCGACGCAAACGCAAAGGGCAGGCCCAGCGCGGCCGCGACCTGCGCCCCGAACGTGCTCGACCCGAGGATCCAGATCGGCACGCTGAGCCCGCCACCGGGGACCGCGCGCACGGCCTGGCCGGGCTGCGGTGCGCGGAAGAAGTCCATCAGTTCCATCACGTCCTGGGGAAACTGATCCGGATTGCTGTTGAGCGTCCGCCGCAGGGCATAGGCGGCGGCGTGGTCCGTGCCCGGCGCGCGGCCAAGGCCGAGATCCACTCGCCCGGGAAACAACGACTCCAGCGTGCCGAACTGCTCGGCGATCTGCAGGGGCGCGTGGTTGGGCAGCATGATGCCGCCGGCGCCCACCCGAATCGTTTTCGTCGCCGCGCCCACCTGGCCGATCAGCACCGCCGTCGCCGCGCTGGCGATGCCCGGCATGTTGTGATGCTCGGCCAGCCAGAAGCGCTGGTATCCCCAGCGCTCCGCGTGTTGCGCGAGGTCGACCGTGTTGCGAAACGCGTCGGCCGCGGTGCCGCCCTCGACGATCGGGCAGAGGTCGAGGACCGAGAGTGGCGCCATCAATTCG
Source organism: uncultured Acidobacterium sp. (assembly GCA_964350785.1). Taxonomy (GTDB): domain Bacteria; phylum Acidobacteriota; class Vicinamibacteria; order Vicinamibacterales; family UBA2999; genus 12-FULL-67-14b. The sequence continues at coordinate 1,838 of CAYGMD010000210.1, forward strand.
CGAACGCCGGGATCCCCGTTTGCGCGCGTCCCAGGATCAACGCGTGAATGTCGTGCGTGCCCTCGTAGGTGTTCACGACTTCGAGGTTCACCAGGTGGCGAATCACCGCGAACTCGTCGGTGATGCCGTTGCCGCCCATCATGTCGCGCGCCATGCGCGCAATCTCGAGCGCCTTGCCGGCCGAGTTGCGTTTCAGCAGCGAGGTGATCTCGACCGCCGCGGTGCCTTCTTCCTTCATGCGGCCCAGCCGCAGGCAGCCCTGCAGGCCAAGCGCGATCTCGGTCTGCATGTCGGCCAGCTTCTTCTGGATTAACTGGTTCGCCGCCAGCGGCCGGCCGAACTGCTTGCGCTCGAGCACGTACTCGCGCGAGCGCAGCCAGCAGTCCTCGGCGGCGCCCAGCGCGCCCCACGAAATGCCGTAGCGCGCGCTGTTCAGGCAGGTGAACGGCCCCTTCAGCCCCTTGATCTCGGGAAAGGCGTTCTCCTCGGGACAGAACACGTTGTCCATCACCACCTCGCCGGTGATGCTCGTGCGCAGGCCCACCTTGCCGTGAATGGGCGGCGCCGTCAGGCCCTTCCAGCCCTTCTCCAGCACGAATCCGCGAATCTCCTCCGCATCGTCCTTGGCCCAGACGATGAAGACGTCGGCGATCGGGCTGTTGCTGATCCACGACTTGGTGCCGGTGAGCTTGTAGCCGCCGTCAACCTTGACCGCCCGCGTCGTCAGGCTGCCGGGGTCGGAGCCCGCGTTCGGCTCCGTGAGGCCGAAACATCCGATCCACTCGCCGGTGGCGAGCTTCGGCAAGAACTTCTTCTTTGTCGCCTCGGTGCCGAATTCGTTGATCGGCACCATGACGAGCGAGCCCTGCACGCTCATCATCGAGCGGAAGCCTGAGTCCACGCGTTCGAGCTCGCGTGCCACCAGGCCGTAGGCGACGTAGCCCAGCCCCGCGCCGCCGTAGGCCTCGGGAATGACCACGCCCAGCATGTCGAGGGCGCCGAGCTCGCGGAAGATCGACGGGTCGGGCTTCTCGTTCCGGAACATCTCGAGCGCGCGCGGCGCCAGCTTGTCCTGGCAGTAGGCGCGGGCGCTGTCGCGCACCATGCGTTCCTCGCTGGTCAGTTGCTGGTCGAGGAGGAACGGGTCGCTCCAGTTGAAACGGGTCTTGGTCTGGGTAGCCATGTGATTCCCCTAATCATTCCACGAAGCCGGCCCGGAGGGCCGAACCCGGGCATGGTTTCCACAACTTTGTGGTATTGGACATGAGACGGCCTCTACCTATTCAATATCGTCATGAACAACGCCGACATCGGGTGGATGCTGGTGTCCACGGCGCTGGTGCTGCTGATGACGCCCGCGCTGGCGTTCTTCTACGGCGGCCTGGTCCGCTCCAAGAACGCCCTCAACACCATGATGATGAGTTTTGTCGCGCTCGGCCCGGTGGCGGTCGTGTGGGCGCTCGTCGGCTACTCGCTGGCGTTTGCCCCCGGCGGGCCGGCAATCGGCTCGCTGGCGTTTGCCGGACTGCGTGGCGTCGGCCTCGAGGCGCAGGGCACCATCCCGCACCTGTTGTTCATGGTGTTCCAGGGCACGTTTGCCATCATCACGCCGGCGCTGATCTCGGGCGCCGTGGTCGAGCGCATGCGGTTCAACACCTACCTTGCCTTCATCACGCTGTGGGTGCTCGTCGTCTATGCGCCGGTCGCCCATTGGGTCTGGGGCGGCGGGTTCCTCGCGTCCATGGGCGCGCTCGACTTTGCCGGCGGCGCCGTCGTCCACGTCAACGCCGCCTCGGCGGCGCTGGTGGCCGCGCTCGTGGTGGGGCCGCGCAAGGATTACGGGCGCCACGCCATCCTGCCGCACAACGTGCCGTTTGCCATGCTCGGCGCCGGCCTGCTGTGGTTTGGCTGGTTCGGCTTCAACGGCGGCAGCGCCTTGTCGGCGGGCACCACGGCGTCGCTGGCGTTTGCCAACACCCTGCTGGCGCCGGCGGCGACGCTGGCCGCCTGGACGCTCATCGACCTGCTGCGCGGTGGTCCCGTCACGGCCGTCGGCGCGGCCACCGCCATCGTGGTGGGCCTGGTGGTCGTGACGCCGGCGGCAGGTTACATCAGCCCGCTGTCGGCCATTGCCATGGGCGCCATCGGCGCGTTCCCCAGCTACTTTGCCCTCATCTATCGCGCCAAGACCAAGCTCGACGACTCGCTCGACGTCGTCGCCGCGCACGGCGTGGGCGGCGCGACCGGCGCCATCCTGACCGGGGTGTTTGCCGAGGCGGCGTGGAGCGGCGGCGCAAACGGCCTGCTGGGGGGAAATCCCGGGCAGGTGCTCACGCAGCTGGCGAGCGTCGCCATCGTGCTGGCCTACAGCGGCGGCATGACCTTCGTGCTGCTGAAGGCGCTGGCGCTGGTCATGCCGCTGCGCATCACCTCGCGCGACGAGGGGGTCGGCGTCGACGTGACCGATCACGGCGAAGAGGCGTACACGCATGGTGACGGCGCCATCCTGGTGAAGCCGAAAGAGCGCGCCCTGGCGCTGGCCGCGGTCGACGTGGTCGTGTTGCAGGACGGGGGCCGGGTATGAAACTCATTGTCGCCATCGTCCGGCCCGAAAAGCTGAGCGACGTGCTCGAAGCGCTGTTCCACGCCGACGTCCGCGGCCTCACCATCAGCCGCGTGCAGGGCCACGGCGGCGAGATCGAGCACGTCGAGAACTACCGCGGCACCAGCGTCAAGATGGCGCTGGCCGAGAAGGTGCGGATCGAGATCGGCGTCTCGAACCACTTCGTGCAGCCCACCATCGACGCCATCCTGTCGTCGGCCCGGACCGGGGACGTCGGCGACGGCAAGATCATGGTGATGCCGATTGAAAGGATCTACCGCATCCGGACCGGCGAGTCCGACCAGGACGCGGTCACGCCGGTGCAGACCGACGGGTAGCCCGGAACCAATCTCTTTAGCGCATGCTAAAGATAAATAGATTGCGCTTTTGTTATGCATGGCGATTCTCTCTAATAGGTCCTTAGTTTGAGGACGCCATGGACGATCTCAGTGACCAGCGGGGCTTACCGCGCAGTAGCTCACTGCAGCCAGGAGCAGAGGCCGGCTTATATCGCGCCTCCGACGAGCACGACGCCTGCGGCGTCGGCTTTGTCGCGCACATCAAGGGCGTTCGTTCGCACGCGATAGTCCGCCAGGCCCTCGATCTCCTCATCAACCTCGAACACCGCGGCGCGTGCGGTTCCGACCCCGACACCGGGGATGGCGCCGGCATCCTCGTCCAGATGCCGGACCGGTTCCTGCGCCAGGCCGTGCCGTTCATGCTGCCTTCAGCCGGCGCCTACGGCGCGGGCCTGGTGTTCCTGCCCCACGACCACAAGGCCCAGGCGCAGTTGCGCGCGCTCGTGCACCACATCGCCGTCGAAGAGGGGCTGGCCGTCCTCGGCTGGCGGCCGGTGCCGACCGACCTGTCGAAGATCGGCAAGAGCGCGGCCGCGGTCGCGCCGGTGTTCGAGCAGTTGTTCGTCTGTTCGGCCGACACCGGCTCGCGCACGACCGGCCCGGTGTTCGAGCGCCAGCTCTACATCGCGCGCAAGCGCATCGAGCACGAGGTCGCCGCGCTGAACCTGGCGCCGCAGCACCGCAAGGACTTCTACCTCGCCAGCCTGTCGGCCAACACCCTGATCTACAAGGGCATGCTCACGGCCACCCAGATCGAGGGCATGTTTCCCGACCTGTCGGACCCCGGCTTCGCGTCGGCGCTGGCGCTCGTGCACCAGCGCTTTTCGACCAACACGTTCCCGTCGTGGCCGCTGGCCCACCCCTACCGCTACGTCGCGCACAACGGCGAGATCAACACGCTGCGCGGCAACGCCAACTGGATGAAGGCGCGGGAGGGCATGCTCACGTCGAGCGTGTTCGGCGACGAGCTGCGCAAGGTGCTGCCGGTGATCACGCCCGGCGGCAGCGATACGGCCACCTTCGACAACGTGCTCGAGTTCCTGGTCATGGCGGGCCGCACGCTGCCGCACGCCGTGCTGATGATGATTCCCGAGCCGTGGGCCGGCAACCCGGCCATGGACCCGGCCGTGCGCGCGTTCTACGAGTACCACGCGTCGCTGATGGAGCCGTGGGACGGCCCCGCCTCGATCACCTTTACCGACGGCACGCTGATCGGCGCCGTGCTCGATCGCAACGGCCTGCGGCCGTCGCGCTACTGCATCACCAAGGACGACCTCGTCATCATGGCGTCGGAGGTCGGCGTCCTCGACATCCCCGCCGACAACGTCATCCGCAAGGACCGCCTGCGTCCCGGCAAGATGCTGCTGATCGACACCGCTCAGGGCCGCATCGTCAGCGACGAGGAGATCAAGCGGACGCTGGCGGGCGAGCAGCCCTACGGCGAGTGGCTGCGGCAGAACGCGGTCGACATCGACGATCTGCCCACGGCTGCCGCGGAGCGCCCGGATCACCAGACCGTGTTCCGCCGTCAGCAGGCGTTTGGCTACACGCAGGAAGACCTGCGCGTGCTGATGACGCCCATGGCGCAGAACGGCGAGGAGCCGATTGGCTCGATGGGCACCGACACCGCGCTGGCCGTGCTGTCGGACAAGCCGCGGCTGCTCTACGACTACTTCAAGCAGCTGTTCGCGCAAGTCACCAACCCGCCGCTCGATGCCATTCGCGAAGAGCTGGTGACGTCGATGGGCGCCAGCATCGGCCCCGAGGGCAACCTGCTCGAGGCGGTGCCGGAGAACTGCCGCCAGATCAAGGTCGACTTCCCGGTGCTGCACAACGACCAGGTCGCCAAGCTGCGCCACCTCCCGCCCGGCTCGCGCTTCAGGTCGACGACGCTGCCGTTGCTGTACAACCCGGATGAGGATGGTCCCGGGCTGGAGCGGGCGATGGCGGAGTTGTGCCGCAAGGCCAGCGCCGCGGTGGCGTCGGGCTACGGCATCCTGATCCTGTCGGACCGCGGCGTGGACGCGAAGCACGCGCCCATCCCCAGCCTGCTGGCCACCGCCGGCGTGCACCACCACCTGGTGCGCGAGGGCACGCGCACCAAGTGCGGGCTGCTCGTCGAAACCGGCGAGGCGCGCGAAGTGCACCACGTGGCGCTGCTGATCGGCTACGGCGCCGGTTCGGTCAATCCCTACCTGGCCTTCGAGACGCTGGACGACCTGATCCGCCAGGGCTCGCTTCCCAACGTCACTCACAACCAGGCTGTCACCAAGTACATCAAGGCCCTCAACAAGGGCGTGCTGAAGGTGATGTCGAAGATGGGCATCTCGACCCTGCAGAGCTACCGCGGCGCCCAGATCTTCGAGGCCATCGGCCTCGACCGCGAGTTCGTGGAGAAGTACTTCACCGCCACCGCCTCGCGCATCGGCGGCGTCGGCGTGAAGGAGATTTCAGAAGAGGTCCGCCAGCGCCATTCACGAGCCTATGGCGGTACCGTGCCAGGAGGGCGGCACTTTAGTGCCGCCCAGGCCGTCTCCGCCGCGTTGGTAAACGGCGGCGAGTACCAGTGGCGGAGGGACGGCGAAGTCCACCTCTTCAACCCCGACACCGTCTTCAAGCTCCAGCACGCGACCCGCACCGGCCAGTACGCCATCTTCAAGGACTACACCCGCCTGGTCAACGACCAGAGCCGGCAGCGCGCGACCCTGCGCGGCCTGTTCGGCATGAAGCCGCTCGGCCCGCCGGTGCCGCTCGACGAAGTGGAACCGGTCGCCAGGATCCTGCCGCGCTTCTCGACCGGCGCGATGTCGTACGGATCGATCAGCGGCGAGGCGCACGAGACGCTGGCCATTGCCATGAACCGGATGGGCGCCAAGTCGAACACCGGCGAAGGCGGCGAGGATCCGGCGCGGTACGTGCCCGACGCCAACGGCGATTCGCGCCGCAGCGCCATCAAGCAGGTGGCCTCGGGACGGTTCGGCGTCACCAGCGAATACCTGGTGAGCGCCGACG
>CAYGMD010000211.1:0-7806 GCA_964350785.1 uncultured Acidobacterium sp.
CCGCGCACTGGATCCACGCCGTCCGCTACAACATGAACCTCACGGTGTTCCTGCACGACAATCAGATCTACGGCCTCACCAAGAAACAGGCGTCGCCGACCTCGCCCCTCGGCACCAAGACCAACACCACGCCGCGCGGCAGCTACCTGGAGGCGCTCAATCCGCTGACGGTCACGCTCGGCGTGCAGAACGTGTCGTTCGTGGCGCAGGCGGTGGACTGGGTGCCGGACGTGCTGTTCGACATCGTGACGGCGGCCTATCGCCACAAGGGCCTGTCGTTCGTGCGCATCATCCAGCGGTGCCCGGAGTGGATGCCCAAGACCATCGAACCGTGGCTGCACGATCCCAGCCGCGTGCAACTGCTGCACCACGCCGACGGCCTGCCGCTACGCGCGGGCCCGGCCAGGATCTACAAGAACCAGCTCGAGCACGACCCCTCCGACATCCATCGCGCGCGGGCCGTCGCGTCGAGCCACGACGTCGTGCCGGTCGGGATCCTGTTCCGCGATCCCGCGGTGCCGTGCTACGAGGATCTGCTGCGTCCCGGCAAGCTGCGCACGGCCGACGTCACCAGGGCCGGGCTCAACGCCGAACTGGACAAGCACACCGTGTGGCCACGGGAAGCGGACGTCCTGGTGTAGCCATGGAAGCGGCCACTCATGCGCACATCGCGTTCTTCCTGACCGGCAGCCGCGCGAGCGGGCACCTGGAGGCGGTCGATGGGCTGGGCCTGCGCCCCGCGCTCTTTGCCGGATACCGCGCGCTCGACGAACTGCGCTACGACTTCCCGTTGGTGCTCGTCGCCAACCGTCCGGAGGGCCCGCTGGTGCAGTCGCTCTCCGGCCTCATGGACGAGGCGTTCGCCGCCGTCGCGGCCGGCCCTGACGGCGACCGTATCCGCCAGCATGGCCTGCGGCTCGAACGGGACTTGCGGGCGCTCGCGGCGAGCGGCACGGTTGGGCCGCTGTCGTCGCTGTGGGACGGGGCGGCCAGCTGGCTGAAACGCGAGGCCGAGCCCTCACTCGATGACAGTCTCCGGCGCCTGCGCGCGGCGATCACGGTTGACGGCGAGGTGGCCGACTGCGATGCGGCCTTGCCGGCGCGCCTGGTGCGCCACCTCTGGGGCGCGGTACAGGCGCGGAAGGCCACGGCAATGCACCAGCACCTCGATCGGCTGGTGATGAAGCTGACCGACATCCTCCGCGCCGATTTCGAGCGCTCCACCGAGCGCCGCGACGCGTCGCACCTGAGGGCCTCGGTCGGCAAGGGCTTCGGCGACGCCTTCGACTTCGACGCGATGTCGCGCGTGCTGGCCAGCGCGGGCACGGGCGACGGGCTTCCGGAGGCGCGCCGCAAGCGCATCTACCGGCTGCTGGCGGTGCTGACGTCGCGGGCGTTCCTGCCCGCGCCCGAGGCCGGCGTGGATCCGGCCGGCCGGCCCTACACCTTTGTGTTCGGCAGCTGCAGCGAGGCGCTCGGCGCCTTCCGCGCGCGGATGCCGGCGGTCATCGCCCTGGCCCGGGCCATGGCGATTGCCGAGCTCGAGATCGAGGGCCAGTACCGGGAGGCCAGTCACGACGCGCTGTTCGACGAGTACGGCGCGGACGGACTCGACCCGCAGGACCTGGCCGCGTTTCCCGACTACCTCGTCTGCGTCCATGCCGGGCAGCTGGCGCGGGCCGAACACGCTCGCCTCATGGAGATTCTCTCGTCGGGCTTGCCGATCAAGGTCCTGCTGCAGATCGACGACATCCTCGAAGCGTCACCCGACGGACAGGGCGCCCTCACCGCCGGCATGCGCAACCGGCAGATCGCCAGCATGGCGATGGGCTTGAACGACGTGTACGTGCTGCAGTCGGGCAGTTCGAACCTCTTCCGGTTCCGGGACCACCTGTTGCGCGGGTTCCAGTGCCGCGGTCCCGCCCTGTTCAGCGTGTTCTCCGGCGCGAGCGGAGGGGCGCCGGGCCTGCCGCCGTACCTGGTGGCGGCGGCGGCCATGGAGTCGCGCGCGTTCCCCGCGTTTGTCTATGACCCGTCGGCGGGCACGAACTGGGCGGCGCGCTTCTGTCTCGATGCCAACCCGCAACCGGACCTCGATTGGCCGATCCAGCCATTCACCTACATGGACGAGCGGCACCAGCGGGTGGCGACGGATCTGTCCTTTACGGTCGTTGACTTTGTCGCCAGCGACCGCCGCTATGCCCGGCACCTGGCGCGCGTGCCGCGCGCGCAGTGGGACGACCACCTGGTGCCGGTGGACGAGGCCCTCTCGCGCGAGCGCAAGGGGCTGCCCGACACGGTTCCCAGCCTGCTGATGGTCGATGACCACGACGCGCTGCACCGGGTGATTGTGGATGAACGGTTGATCCGGGAAGCACGGCGCTGCCGCGAGATGTGGCACAGCCTGCAGGAGCTCGGTGGGATTCATAACTCGCACGCGGAGGCGCTGCTCGCGCGCGAGCGCCAGTCCTGGGAGGAGCGCGCGCGGCAGGAGGCCGAGGCGAAGGCGCCGGCCGCCGCAATTGAGGTGCCGCCCGTCGCGGCCGTAGTGCTCGAGTCGAGCGCGCCGGCGGTGGCGGAACCCGACGGCCCGCCGGGCGACGCCTACATCGAGACGGCGCGCTGCTCGACCTGCAACGAGTGCATGACGATCAACGGCCAGATGTTCGCCTACAACCACAACAAGCAGGCGTACATCGCCGACGTCACCGCCGGCACCTACGCCCAGCTCGTGGAGGCCGCGGAGAGCTGCCAGGTCGCCATCATCCACCCAGGCCAGCCGCGCAATCCGCGCGAACCTGGCCTGGATGAGCTGTTGCGGCGCGCCGCGCCGTTTCTCTGAGGCCGGCACCGGCCGGCGTTATTTGCCGAGCTCAGCGTAGATCTTGGCGACGTTGTCCTTCGCGCCGTTCATCTGGTACTGGGCAAACTTCTCCGGCAGCTTCAAATCGGCCAGCGCCTGATCGGCGGTCTTGCCGGCCTTGATGGCCTCCTGGACGGCGCCGAGGAAGGCCCGGTTGAACTCGCCGTATTCCAGGAAGTCGGCCCACGTCATCACGGTGCTGTGCCCGGGGATGACCGTGTCCACGTTCTTGATGCCGGCCGCCGCCTTGGCCAGGCTGTCGCCCATCTTCACGCCGCTGCCGCCATTGTTCATGTCCAGCAGGGGGGTGCCTTTTCTCGCGAAGATGTCGCCGGCGTGCATGGTTCGCAGCTCACGGAACACCACGAAGGCATCGCCGTTGGTGTGGCCGGCGCCGAAGTAGTAGAGGTCGATGGCGTCCTTGCCGCCGAGCACCGTCATCCTGTCGGTGAACGTGCGGTCGGGCATGCCGTGCTTCGTCTCGGGCGTCGCGAAGTTCTTCATCTTCGCCATGTTGGCGCTGGTGTTGGCCTGGGCGACGATCTCGACGCTTGGGGCGAAGAACTCGTTGCTGCCGACGTGGTCGCCATGGGTGTGGGTGTTGATGATGTGCGTGATCGGCTTGTCGCTGACCGTGCGCACCTTGTCGAGAATGGCCTGACCCCAGTTGGCCAGCTTGGTGTCGACCAGCACGACGCCATTGGCGGTGAGATAGGCCGCGGTGTTGCCGCCGCCGCCCGTGATCATGAACAGGTTGTCCTTGACCTTTTCAATCTGGGCCACGTTCGGCCCAGCCGGCGCCGGCTGTTGCGCCTGCGCCACCGTCATGGCGGCCAGTCCCACGCCGGCAATCACCCCGAGCACTTGCAGTCGTCTCATCACGCCCCTCCCGTCAGGAATACCCGTTCCACGAACCAATACAGGCCAGCCAGAATAACCGCGATCGACCCGGCCAGCGCGACCCGGTGCGCCGCTGCCACGCTCTGCCGGCGCACCAGCCAGAGCGCTCCCGCCACGACCGCCACAATCAGCAGTTGCCCCACCTCGACGCCGAGGTTGAAGGCGAAGAGCGACCAGCCGAGCGCTGCCTGCGGCAGCCCGAATTCCTTCAGCACGTAGGCGAAGCCGAAGCCGTGGATGAGGCCGAACCCGGCGGCCAGCCACGCGCGAATGTCAGTCGCTTCGCGCGCCCGGTCGGCGCCCCGCAGGACCAGCACGTTGTCAGCGCCGACGACGACGATGGTCAACGCGATAAGCGGCTCGATGAACTGGGACGATGGCGACAGGATGTCGAGCGCCGCCAGCGACAGGGTGATGCTGTGGCCGATGGTAAACGACGTGACAATCAACGCGAGCCGCGTGAGGGTGCCCCCGAGCAACAGCAGGCCGACCAGGAACAGGATGTGGTCGGGACCAATCAGGATGTGTTCGATGCCCGATGCCACGAACGCGCGGATCACCGACATGCGGCCCTGCACGGTGCCCGAGTAGTAGTCGGCCGTCTGCCGGGTCGCGTCCAGGATGGCCTGGTGCGTGAGCGCCGTGTCCTCGTAGATGTTGACGAAGGTCTGGTGAATCGGATCGTAGGGAAACAGGTACGCGCGCAGGTTGACGCGGGCCGGCCGTCCGCCGCTGATTGTGAGCGACAGGCGCAGGCTTTGCCGGTCGGGCACGACGTCGAGCGCGCCCCACGTCACCGTCACCGGCTGGCCGTCAAACACCAGGGCGAGACGCGGCGACAGCAGCGCGATCAGGGCGTCGCGGTAGCGCCCGGCCACGGCCGGATCGAGCAGCGAGTCGGCCGATGCCACGTCCAGATCGTGCGCGGCATCCAGGTCGTGGACGACGAGCGCGCCGGTGACGCCGCCGCGGTCGAGGTGCAGGTCGAGGTAGCTGAACGGTGCGGGGTGGGCGAACGCGTCGCGCGCCACCAGCAGGCAGAGCGCCGCCACGACCGAGCGCATGACGGCCCTCATCCGCGCTTCAAGACGAGGCGGGAGGCCGCCCAGATCCAGGCCAGGCAGATCACGGCGGTGAGCACGACGTCGCTCGGCCAGTGGGCGCCGAGGGCGACGCGGGCCAGGCAGCCGAGCGCCAGCATCACGAGGCCGCCCACGAGGACGCCGGTGGCCAGCGGTGTCTTGCGGACGCGCCCGGCAATGATCGCGAGCAGCCCGAACGTGACCGCGAAGAACGTGATCGTGGTCGACGGGAACGAGAAGCCGCGCGGCGTGCCGGCGACCGTGATCAGGTCCGGCGAGGGGCGGGGCCGGCCGAACCAGGCCTTGGTTGACTCCGCGCCCCATTGCTCGAGGGCGATGAAGCCGACGGCCAGCAACAGCCCGCGGCAGCCGGCGAGGGCAAAGGCCAGGATGGCGGTGAGACCCATGACGTAATACTTCGCGGGCGCCGGCGCCAGGCGGCTGATCGGCGTGGCCCACCAGCCGGGGTCTGGTGATGCCGACTGCACGGCGCGCGCGGCCGAGATATCGCCGGCGAAATAGGGTTCCATGGCCACGCCGGCCCCAATCAAGACCGACACAATCGCGGCGAGCACGAAGGGCAGGAACGGCGATTTCATCGGGCTTCACTGTAGCGCAATCGCGCGTGTGAACAGGGTTTTGAGCGCGGGCAGGCTGGCCGTGTCCATTCGCGCGTACACCAGGCGCCGGCCCTCGGCATAGACCAATGCCCGGGCGCGTCGTTTCTCGATCAGTGCCAGGACCCCGTCGGGGTTCGCCAGCAGGGCCTCGCTTCGCAGCCGATCGAGGGCGGTCTCCCTGGGAAGAGAGCCGTCCAGGTATTGGCGCGCGACATCGGTGACGACCGGCACCAGCTCGCCCACCAGCGATTCCACGCGCACCATCGTCCCGGCCAAATCGGCGGAGAGTCCGGCGAGGGGGAGGAGCTCGCCGCGGAGGAGAGTGACTCGTTCGCCGATGGAGAACGCGAGATCGGCGCCGACTTCCGCGGCCCCCTCCGCGTAGAGCAGGTGCGGGCCGAAGGCCGGCGTCAGCTCGAGTTCCGGCCAGGCCAGCTCGTCGAGCAGGAGGTACTGCACGTGGTGTCCGGGGTAGCCCTCGTGGCAGGCCAGCCGCACGGCCCTCGAGAGATCGAGGACCCCATCGCCGTTGATCGCGATGTCGGTGCGGTTGCCGCCCAGGTAGCGCGCGTAGCCGTCCCAACCAAGCCCATGGCTGAAGCTGATGGTGGCGCGCTCGGTGGCGGGCAGCGGGACGGCCGCACCACTCGCCCGGCGGCACGCCGCCAGTGCTGCTTCCATCACCGCCTGCCGTCGGGCGGCAGGCACCGCGGTGCGGGCCTTGAACGCCGCGACGCGCGCGGCGAGCGGGCCCGGGCCGGCGAGCGCCTGGTTGATGGCCTCGTGAAGCTCCGCCACCCGCGCCGGTTCAACGCGACCGAACGAGACGCCGAACTCGTCGCGCGCCTGGTCGTCGAGGGTCGCGGCGGCGCCCATCAGGCGACGGGTGGCGAAGTGGAGCGCCCGCAACTGTCCCGCGAGATAATCGTGCCGCGCTCGTGGCGCACCGGCCGGCGGGAGGCCTTCGAGATCGCGCCTCAGCCCGTCGATTCGGTCGAGGAGCCCTGCCACCGGCACGCGCGGGCCGGGCCGCCACCCGTCAGGACCACGCCAACTCTCCACCAGCGACGGATCGTGCTGCGCCACCTGCAACGCGACGCGGACGTAGCCTTCGGCGACGGCGTCGAGTGTGGTTGCCGGCCGTCCGGCACAGGCCGTCACCGCCAGGCCGAGCAACAGATGCATCCATCGCATGCATTGCATCCACGTTCGCGATGCGGTCGCCGCGGTGGGCAAGTCGCGTGACGTGCTGATTGTCATTTGTTGTCCAAGGCAGTTGACATCCGGCCACCGGTGAGGCTGAATGCTTCATCTCATCACAAAGCGGCGTCCGCGGTTGGGCGCCAGCAGGAGGAACCATGCGTCGGGCTCTCATTTCCGTTTGCGCCGTGCTTGCCGTCAGCGCCTGTAACCAGGCGCCGCCCCCCGCCCCCGCCACTGCGCCGGCCGCCACGAAGCTGGGCATCCGGCCGGCGGGCGATACCGAGATCCAGCCCGATCTGAGCCAGTTGCCGCCCGAGGTGCAGAAAGTCTACGCACACATCGACGAGAACATCGATGCGCACGTCGAGAACCTGCAGAAGTGGATTCGCCAGCCGAGCATCTCCAACTCCGGCGAGGGCATCCCGGAATCGGCGGAGATGGTGAAGGGCTTCTTCGACGAACTCGGCTGCCAGCAGTCGCAGGTGTTCGATGTTGGCGTCACCGAGTACGGCTCGCCCGGCAATCCGGTCGTCTATGCCAAGTGCGATGAAGGCGCCGAGAAGACCGTGATGATCTACTGGATGTACGACACCATGCCCATCACGCAGCCCGATGCGTGGACGTCGCCGCCCTTCGAGGCGCGGCTGGTCGAGCAGGCGCCGTTCAAGAAGGTGCTGATTGGCCGCGGCGCCACCAACTCGAAGGGCCCGCAGATGTCGCAGCTGAACGCGTTGCGCGCCATCAAGGCCGTGCACGGCAAGCTGCCCGTCAACGTGATCTTCGTGGCCGAGGGCGACGAAGAGCGCATGGACATCGGCCTGCGCAAGTTCGTCAAGGACCATCCCGACCTGCTCGCGGGTGCCGATGCCATGTTGCTGTGCGGCGGCCAGTCGCCGAGCGGCGGCGGCAGTTACGGTGGCGGCTCGGAAGGCTGTGTCTACGTCGAGCTGACCACCAGCGGCAAGGCCTGGGGCCGGGGCCCGACCGGGTCCGACATTCACGGCTCGAACAAGCGCAGCGTCGACAGCCCGGCCTGGCGGCACATCAAGATGCTGGCGTCGCTCGTGTCCGAGGATGGCAACACGCCGCTGATCGAGGGCTTCTACGAAGGCATGCTGCCGATCGAGAAGTTCCACGA
>CAYGMD010000212.1:0-7784 GCA_964350785.1 uncultured Acidobacterium sp.
CGAGGGCGGATTTCAGTTCAGCGGCGTCCGCTACAAGCTCGTCGACTTACCGGGTACCTACTCGCTGCTGTCGGCTTCAGACGATGAGGAGGTCGCCAGGAACTTCCTGTTGTTCGGCCGTCCGGACTGCACCGTGGTGGTGGTCGACGCCAGCGCGCTCGAGCGCAACCTGTACCTGGTGCTCCAGGTGCTCGAGATCACCGACCGCGTCGTCGTGGCGGTGAACCTCATGGACGAGGCCAAGCGGCGGGGCATCTCGGTCGACACGCGCAGCCTCGCGCGCGACCTGGGCGTGCCGGCCATTCCGATCGTGGCGCGCACCGGCGAGAACATGATGGCGCTGCTTGGTGAAGTCGCGGCGGTCGCGTCGGGACAGACGGTGACGCAGCCGCTGCGTTCCAAGGGGACGCCGGACTTCGAGCGCGCGGTCAGCACGCTCGTGCCGATGATCGAGGCGGCCGCGCCGGGCGTGCCGAACGCGCGGTGGATTGCCATCCGCCTGCTGGACGGCGACGTGCCGGTGGAGGAGGCGCTGGCCAGCGGCCGGCTGGCCGAACTCGTGGTGCGCCAGCAGGCGCCGGATGCGCGGTTCAGCAAGAAGATCGCGCTGCAGGGGGCGCAATGAGCGAGTTGCTGGCCGCCACCCCCGCGGACATCGTGCGCCAGGCGGCGGCGCTGCGCCGTTCGCTCGATACCGGCTTCCGCGAGGAGGTCGTGACGTCGTTGTACGGCGAGGTGGAGCGGATTACCCGGCGAGCCGTGCAGGACGCGGGATCGCAGCCGCTGGAACTCGATCAGCGCATCGACCGCATCGTCACCTCGCGGTGGCTTGGGCTGCCGCTGATGCTGGTCATCCTGGCGGTCATCTTCTGGCTCACCATCGTCGGGGCGAACGTGCCCTCGCAGATGCTGGCGACGGCGTTCTTCTGGTTCGAGGACCTGGCGGCCGGCTGGTTCACGCAGCTCGGCGTGCCGTGGTGGATTACCGGTTTTGTCTGGCACGGCGTGTATCGCGGCCTGGCGTGGGTGATCAGCGTGATGTTGCCGCCCATGGCGATCTTCTTCCCGCTCTTCACCATTCTCGAGGACCTGGGGTACCTGCCGCGGGTGGCCTTCAACCTCGACTACCTGTTCAAGCGCGCCGGCGCGCACGGCAAGCAGGCGCTCTCGATGGCCATGGGCTTTGGCTGCAATGCCGCCGGCGTGATTGCCACGCGCGTGATCGACTCGCCGCGGGAACGGCTGGTCGCCATCCTGACCAACAACTTCGTGCCGTGCAATGGCCGGTTTCCCACCCTGATCATGCTGGCCACCATCTTCGTGGCGGCCGCCTTTCCGCCGGCCGTGGCCTCGCTGGTGGCCGCCGGGTCGGTGGTGGGGATCGTGCTGGTCGGTGTGCTGTTCACGCTGGTCGCGTCATGGGCGCTGTCGAAGACGGTGTTGCGGGGCGAGGCCTCGGCCTTCACGCTCGAGTTGCCCCCGTACCGCCGGCCGGCGATGGCGCGGATTCTCTACACCTCGCTGATCGATCGCACGCTGTTCGTGCTGTGGCGCGCCATCGTCACCGCGGCGCCGGCCGGCGCCGTGATTTGGCTGCTGGCCAACATCTCGCCCGGCGGCGTGAGCCTGGCGACGCGCACCGCCACCTTCCTCGATCCGCTCGGCTGGGCCATGGGCCTTGACGGCGTGATCCTGCTCGCCTACATCATCGCCATTCCGGCGAACGAAATCGTCGTGCCGACCATGCTCATGGTTTACATGTCGCAGGGCATGATGACCGAGCTCGACTCCATGGACGGCCTGCGCCGGCTGCTGGTGGACGAACACGGCTGGACCATGCTGACGGCGGTGAACCTGATGTTGTTCTCGCTGCTGCACAATCCCTGCGCCACGACCATCATCACCATCTACAAGGAAACGCTGAGTGCGAAGTGGACGACGATTGGGGCGTTGATGCCGCTGGCCCTGGGCTTCATCGTCACGTTGCTGACCGCCGCGATCGCCCGCACCTTCTTCGGGTTCTGATGTCGCTGCGGACGGCGTTCGACACCCCTGACCGCAAGCGCGCCCACAACCGCGCGCTGTTTGCGACCATTGCCGATCGCTACGACCTGATTACCAGGCTGCTCTCGTTCGGGCAGGATGCGCGCTGGAAGCGCACCCTGATTGCCCGCGCCGAGCTGCAGCCCGGCGAGCGCGTGCTCGACCTCGCCTGTGGCACCGGCGACCTGGCCTTCGCGGCGGCGGCGCGGGGCGGCCGCGTGATCGGGCTCGACCTCACCCATCGCATGCTGCAACTGGCGTCGCGCAAGTCGGCGGCGGCCGCCTTTCTCACGGGCGACATGACCCACTTGCCGTTCGCGCCGCACGCGTTCGACGTCGTGACGACCGGCTACGGGTTGCGCAACGTGCCCGACCTCACCGCGGCCATTGACGAGATTGCCCGGGTGCTGCGACCCGGCGGCCGGCTGCTGTCGCTCGACTTCAATCGTCCAGAATCGGCGCCGATCCGCGCGGCCTACCTGGCGTATCTCACGATCGTCGGCGGCGCGCTGGGGTGGCTGCTGCACCGCGACCCCGACACCTATCGCTACATCCCTGGCTCGATTCGCCGCTACCCGGGTGCCGCCGGCGTCGCCGCGCTGCTGACCTCGCGCGGCTTCACTGGCGTGATCGTCGTGCCGCTGTTGTTTGGGCTGATGACCCTGCACCTGGCGGAACGCCCCGCTAACGTCGGCCCCCGCCTCAGCCGATGAGTTGAATGATCCCAGCACCGGAAGTGTGCACTGCCGTGCAGCCACCTGCACCTGGCAGATGGCACCTCTGGCACACTGGCACTTTGGCACTCTGGCACCATGGCACTAGTTGAATCCCTCCTGACCGCGATGGTCCGCGCCGACGGCGACGCGCTGGTGATGCACGTCGGCGAGCGCCCGTACGTCGTGGTGGGCGCCGGGACGCTCGACCTGTCGACCCAGATCCTCAATCTCGGCGTGATGACCGGCATGCTGCAGCAGTTGTTGCCCACGGCCGCGCAAGACTCGCTCGAGGAGTTTGGCGCCGTGGAGCATCGGCTGCCCGCCCACGAGGGCGACACGTTTACCGTGGTGGCGGCGCGAGGCGGCGACGACATCTGGATCGAGATTCGCCGGCGGCGCCATGCGGCGGCGGTGGCCGCTCCGGCGCCAGTCGCGCCGGCGGTCGTCGACGCGGTGGCGCCCGCGCCGCCGATGGCCGTTGAAGCGATTCCGCCAGCGGCGATCATCGAAGGCCGTCCCGAACCTGTGGCTGAGAGTGCTCCCGAGCCCGTCATCGAGAGCATTCCCGAGCCCGTGGCGGTCGAAGCCCTCGCGTCCATCGACGTCGCGCCGTCCGTCGAGGCGCCGCCTGTCGAAGCACCAGTCCTCGAAGCCTCGCTATCTGAAGACGAACAGCGGGTGCTCGACGAACTGCAGGCGATCGAGGATGCGCAGGCCCTGGAGGTCGAGCCGTTGGCCGTTGAGGACCTGTGGCCGGCGGCCGAAGCGCCCGTGGCGGAGGCCGAGCCGCTGATTCAGCAGGAAGAGACGGCCGTTGCCGAACCGCGGGTGGCCGCCGACGCGCCATCGGTCGCGATGCTGGAGGATCTGCTGTGGCCGCAGGAGGCGGATGCCGCGTCACCGATGGCCGAGGTCCAACCGGACGAGCCGGTCGCGCCCGAGATGCCGGTGCCGGAGCCGCCGATCGCGATCGAGCCGCTCGTCGCACTCGACGTCCCGGCGGTTCCGCCCGAGGCGCCCGAACGCGCGCCCGTGCTCCAGATGACGCGAACGGTCCGCATCGAGGTGCCGCCGCGGTCACCGTCGGTGCGCGTGTCCGGCGTCGAGCGGTTGCTGCGGCTGGCCGCCGCGCGCACGGCGTCGGCGCTGTTTGTGACGTCCGACTGCCGTCCGTCCATCCGCGTGGACGGTGACATCCGCCCGCTTGATGGCGAGCCCAGCATGAGCCGCGCCGATGTCGAGGCCGCGGTGATGGAGATCGTGCCCGCGGCGGAACAAGAGGCGGTGGGCCGCGGCGAATCCACCGAGTGGATCACCGAGTTTGCCGACCTCGGCCGCGTGCGCTGCCTCACCTTCACCGACCACCGTGGGCCCGGTGTCGTGTTCCGGATGATCGCCACGCGCGCGGCCACGGCCGAACAGCTGGGCCTGTCGCGCGAGGTGCAGGCCCTGGCGACCGAGCCGCAAGGCCTGGTGCTGGTGGCCGGCACGCACGGCTCGGGCAGGTCCACGCTGGTGTCGGCGCTGGTGGACCTGGTCAATCGTCAGCGTGCCGAATACGTGGTGACGCTCGAGCGGCAAATCCGCCTGGTCCACGACAACCGCGCCGCCATCGTCAGCCAGCGCGAGATTCGCGGCGGCGCGGACGAGGCGCTCGGCGCCGCGCGCGCGGCCCTGCGCGAGGATCCCGACGTGCTGGTGGTCGATGACCTGGCGTCGGCGCACATGGTGCCGCTGCTGCTGCAGGCCGCGTCTGAGGCCCTGGTGTTCGTGTCGGTGACGGCCGCCTCCACGACCGACGCCGTCGAACGGTTCGTCGAGCTCGCACCCGCCGACGCGCGCCGGGGCGTGCAGGCGGCGATGGCCGAATCGTTCCGTGGCGCGGTGGCGCAGGTGTTGCTGAAGAAGACCGGTGGCGGCCGCGTCGCGGCGCGCGAGGTGCTGCTGGCGACGGCCGCGGTCACGCGCGTCATCAGCGACGGCGTGCCGGGGCAGCTTCAGTCAGCGCTCGAAGGCGGCCGCAAGCACGGCATGGTGCCGATGGCCGATGCGCTGGTCGCCCTGGTGCATGCGGGGGTGGTGGATGTCCGCGAGGCGTTCCGCAAGTCGCCGGATCGCGATCGCCTGCTGGCCGGTCTCAGGCGCGAAGGCATCGACACCAGCGTCGTCGAACGCCTGGCCTGAGGGAAGGCAAGAGTGAAAAGTACTTCTAACTTCTCACTTTTGACTTTTCACTTCTAAACGAGCCAGGGCCGCAGTTCTTCCAGCAACATCTCAATCACATCGTCTTCGGTGAGGTGCACCAGCGGGTTGCTGCCCTTGATGGAGCGATCCGACTGGATGATGCGGCTGCCGCGCACGCGGGTGATGGTGACCAGGGGCTGGGGCGGGTCGGCCGAGGCGTCGAGCTCCATCTCGATGCTGTCGTCGCGCTGGCGCTCCGACTGCAGGCGCACGCCGCCGGCCGGCGTCATCACTTCGAAGTGGAGGCCCTCTGACTTCAGGATGTTGGCGAACATCTTGAATACCGGGATCGCGGCGCTCTCGAGAAAGGCGTCGTAGGCCTTGGTGGCCTCGGCCACGCGGCCGCGCCGTTCCGTCTGGTCCCGGCGGGCCTGCTCAATCGCGGTCTTGACCCGCTTCCGCACGACAGCAACATCAGCCATTGTCCTGATCTTACTCGTTCAGACCACGCGGGTGTTGCGCAGCTCGACCACCTCGGCCGGCGAGTAGCCGAGTTCGGCGAGCACGGCATCGGTGTGCTGCCCCAGTACCGGCGGCGCCGTGCGCAGGCTGGCGGGCGTGTCCGACAGCTTGATGGGCGTCCCGATCACGCGGGTGGCGCCGATGGCCGGGTGCATCAGCGTTTGCACCATCTCGCGTGCGGCCAGGTGCGGATCGTTCAGCATCTGGCCGATGTCGCGGACGGCGCCGTTGGGCACGCCGGCCGCGTTCAGGCGGGCAATCCATTCGGCGCTCGTCGCCGTGCGGAAGACGCGGTCGATCGGCGGACGCATGGCCTCGTAGTTCGCCATCCGGTCCTTGTTGGTCGCGAAACGCGGATCCCCCGCCAGCTCGGGCAGGCCCGCCGCCGGGCAGAAGCGCTTCCAGATCTCGTCGTTGCCCACCGCGATCACCATCTCGCCGTCGGCGGTCGTGAACGTCTCGTATGGGGCGATGGTGGCGTGGCGGTTGCCCTGGCGCTGCGGCGTCTTGCCGGTCGCAAACCAGTTGGCGGCCTGGTAGGTGAGCAGTGCGGCGGTGGTGTCGAGCATGCCGATGTCCACGCGCTGGCCGTGTCCCGACCGTTCGCGCGCCAGCAGCGCCGCGGTGATGCCCTGGGCGCAATAGAGGCCCGCGACCATGTCGGTGATGGCCACGCCCAGGCGATAGCCGGGGCGGTCGGCGTCGCCGGTCACGCTCATCAGGCCGCCCTCGGCCTGCATCACGGCGTCGTAGCCGGCCTCGTCCTTGCGCGGCCCGGTTTGCCCGTAGCCCGCGATCGAGGCATAGACCAGCCGCGGAAAGCGCTGGTGCATGGCCTCCCAGCCAAAGCCTGCGCGTTCGAGCGTACCGGGGCGGAAGTTCTCGACCATCACGTCGGCCTGCGCGATCAGCTTCTCGAGCACGGCGCGGCCCGCCGCCGGCTTGTAGTCGAGCGTGACGCTCTCCTTGTTGCGGTTGATGCTCAGGAAGTAGGCGCTCTCGGCGCCGATGAACGGCGGGCCCCAGGCCCGCGTGTCGTCGCCCTTGCCGGGCTGTTCAACCTTGATGATGCGCGCGCCGAGGTCGCCGAGCACCATCGTGCAGTAGGGGCCCGAGAGCACACGGGTGAGATCCAGAACGGTGAAACCTGCGAGGGGTCCGGGCATGTCGCTCCATCAGTGGGATGTCGATCGATTGTCGCGCCGGGCCGTTCCGTCGGAACGGCCCCAAGACGTTGGCTGAGCAAGGGTCCTGACACGTGCCGATTGGGCTGATACGCTCCACTACTAGAGGTCGCGCAACCGCTGGGAAATGCGCGAGAGGTCGCTCAGCAGCGCATAGGCCGTCTGCGTCAGGCTGCCGGAGCGTTGGACGATGCCGACCTGGCCGAGCAGGTCGGTGTTGAGATAGAGGGCGTTCTCGACGTCCTCGAGCGCGGCGAGCGGATCGTGGCGATCGAGCATTTCCGGTTCCACGCGCGCGCGCACCTTGCCGCCCTGGCGCGTCGCCGAGGCGACCAGGCGAATCCGCTTGTTCCGGCCCAGCGCCTCGCGCACGTCCGGGCCGGTCACGTCGCGAATGCCGGTGCGCGCCACCAGGTGCGGCGTGATGGCGCTGCCCATCAGGACGTTCACCAGCGCCGCGGTCTTCGCCGCCGCGTCCCAGCCGTCGACGTCCAGCGACGGATCGGCTTCGGCAATGCCGCGGGCCTGCATCTCGGCCACCGCCAGGTCGAATTCCTTGCCGCGCTCGAGCTCCGACAGGATGAAGTTGCAGGTGCTGTTGATGACGCCGCGGAAGCCCTCGATCACGATCGCCGGCATCGTCTCGCGCACCAGGTTGAACACCGGCACGCCGTCCATCACCGCGCCCTCGAAGAAGAAGATGCGGTCGACCGACTCGGCGAGCGCCTCGAGCTCGTGGTACGCGAAGGCCGCGGGGCCCTTGTTGGCGGTGACGACGTGAGCCTGGCCCTCGAGCGCGGCGCGCACGTGCGACACCGCCGGCTCGCCGCGATCGATGTCGAGCACGGTGGTTTCGACGCACACCAGCCGCCCTTCGGCGGCTTCGTCGGCCATGGCATCGGCGACCTGGCGGATGACGTCGATGCCGCTGCGCTCGCGCGGCGCGGCGTCGAGCCGGTCCAGCGACTGGCGGCCTTCGAGGATCGCCATGGCGCGCGCGACGTCGATGCCCTGGACGTCGACCACCGAGCCATGGTGCTTGGTGGCGATGCCGACCACCTTCCAGGCGAAGTCGAGGCGGACGGCCGTTTCATCCAGCAGGCGCAGGAACCGGCGCGCGACGTTGCCGGCCCCC
>CAYGMD010000213.1:0-7689 GCA_964350785.1 uncultured Acidobacterium sp.
CGCCGTTGAAGGCCGCCACGTTCGGCTTGGCGCCCTTCGCGATCAGGTAGGTCGCCAGGTCGAAGTGGCCGTTGATGATGGCCATCACGAGCGGGCTGGTCTTGTCGCCGGCGTTCAACTGGTTGAGGTCGGCGCCGCCCTCGACGAGCGCCTTCACCGTGTCGGTATAACCCTGGCGGGCCGCGAACAGCAGCGCCGAGAGCCCGCCCTGCGAGCTGATCAGCTCGTTGTAGCGGTAGCCGCGGGTGGCGCCGGCAATGTCCGCCGGGCGATTGCCCGCCGGCCGGGCCGGGGCGTTGCCGCCGGCCCCGCGGGCCATGGCTTCTTCTTCAGGCGCGGTCAGCGCGAACAGGTCCACGACCGTGGTCGTCGCCTTGTGATCGGCGCCGCGCGCGAGCAACAGCTTCACCGCCTCGGTGCGGTTGAAGCCGGCCGCAAACATCAGGGGCGTCTCGCCCTTGGCGCCGTCCCTGGCATTGATGTCGGCGCCGTTCTCGATCAGCGACGTGATGGTGCGGGTGTCGCCGGCGGCGGCCGCAATCATCAGCGGCGTGGTGCCGTTGCTGGTCGTGGCCTTGGCGTCGGCGCCGGCGGCCAGCAGCGCCGCCACCACGCCCGCGTGGCCGCCCTTCGCCGCCAGGTAGAGCGGCGTGTAGGCGCCGAGGCGCGTGGTGGCGCGGACGTTGGCGCCGGCGTAGATCAGCATCTGCGCCAGTTCCGCGTCGCCCTTCATGGCGGCCCAGTGCAGGGCGGTCGTGCCGTCCCCTTGCGCTTCGTTGACGTCGAGGCCCTTCTTGAGCAGCGCGCGCACGCCGTCGCGATCGCCCTTGCTGGCCGCCTCCGCGACTGAGTCGTACGGAGTCGCTACGGCGAGCCTCGCCGCAGCGGCGCCTTGCGAAGTTGCGCCGCGAAGGCGGGCGGCCTCGGCCACCGGGGCCGAGGCCTGGGCCGCGATCCCCACCGAGAGGCAGAGCGCGAAGCCGAGGCTTCCGAGCAGTCCCTGTCGCAACATCGCTGTTCCCCTACTCCTGGGCGACGGTCGCGTCGGGCGCCGTCGTGAGGTTGAACTCGGCCGTGCTGTCGCCGAAGCTCCTGACCTCGTTCAGGCCGAGCGCGTGCAACGCGCTCAGCATGGCGTTGGCCATCGGCGTGCCGTCGGCGGCCTTGAGATGCAGGCCGCCCTTGAGCGCGCCGCCGGCCTTGCCGGCGAAGAACAGCGGGCAGCGCTTGTGGTTGTGGATGTTCGAGTCGCCCATCGGCGAGCCGTACACCACCAGCGTGTTGTCGAGCAGGTTGCTCTCGCCGTCGGGCGTGTCCTTCAGCTTCTTGAGGAAGTAGGGCAGCATGCCGACGTGGTACTTGTTGATCTTGGCGAAGTCCAGGATCCGATCGTCGCGGTCGCCGTGGTGCGAGGCGGGGTGGAACCCGGTGGTGACGCCGCTCGTCGGGTAGACGCGGCTCGAGGCGTCGCGGCCCATCTTGAACGAGAAGACCCGGGTCGTGTCGGAGGCGAAGGCCACCGCCTGCAGGTCGAACATCAGCTTGACGTGGTCGTCGAACGAATCGGGCACGCCGACCGGTGAGGTGGGCAGCTCGCGGACCTCGCCGCTCTTGTTGTAGGCCTCGACCTTCTGGATGCGGCGCTCGATCTCGCGGACCTCGTCCAGGTAGTTCGCCAGCCGCGTGCGATCGGCGGCGCCGATTTCCTGGTTCAGCCGCGACAGCTGCGAGCTGATCAGGTCGAGGATGCTCTTGTCCTCGGCGCGGCGAATCGCGCGCTCTTCCGGCGTCGCGCCGACGCCGAACAGCTGGTCGAAGGCCAGCCGCGGGTCGCGAATCATCGGCAGCGGCGAGTTGGGACCGGCCCAGCTGATGGTGTCGGTATAGACGCACGAATAACCGTAGGAACAGCCACCGGCCTGGTCGACCGCTTCAATGCACAGCTGCATCGACGGGATCGGGGTCTCCTGGCCGAACTTCTGCGCGTACAGCTGGTCGAGCGAGATGCCGGCGCGCACGCCCGAGCCCTGCGTCTGCAGCGGGTGCGCCTGGGTCAGGAACACGGCGCTCGAGCGGAAGTGGTCGCCGCCGATTTCCGGCAGCTCGAACGCCTCGGCGTTGCGGACGTCGGTGTTGCTGACAATCGTCAGGTAGTCGCGGAAGGGTTCGAGCGGCGCGAGGCTCGACGGCGACAGGTCGAAGCCCTTGCCGACCGCGGCCGGCGACCAGAGGTTCGTCTGCAGGCCGAACTTGGTCGCGCCCGCCGAGCCATGCACCATCTCGATGGCGGCCAACCGCACCTTGCCGGCGGCGGTCCTGGCGAACACGGTGCGCGCGGGCACCATGGCCTCCAGCATCGGCAACGCCATCGTCACTCCCATGCCGCGCAGGACGGCGCGACGGGAAATGTGCTTCTTGGTGATGAACATCAGCCCTCTCCTCCGGTTACCGACCCGCAGCGTTGGTCGTCTCGACCGCCGCTACCCGACCCATGCGAAACGCCGCGCTGGTGGCGACGCCAGAAATGAACGACGAGAACTTGTAGTTGTTGCGCTTGGCGTCACGGACAATCGCGCGCACCGCCGGCATGTCGTACGGCTCGACCCGGCGGCCCAGCGCGTAGGTCATCAGGCTCTCGGTGAAGCTGAGCATGATGACGTCCTGGTGCTTCATCAGCGCGTGGCGCAGGGCAATCGGGCCGTCGAGCTTGGTGCCGTCGTAGAGGTCGCCCGCCGGATCGACGGTCACGCCGTTGTCCTTGATGCGCCACACGCCGGTGACGTCGAAGTTCTCGAGCGCGAGGCCGAGCGGGTCGATCACCCTGTGGCACGACGTGCAGGCGGGGTTCTTGCGATGCTCTTCCATGCGCTCGCGCGTCGACAAGGTCTTGCCGGCGTCAACGGCCTTGGTCTCGTCGAGCGTCGGCACGTTGGGCGGCGGTGGCGGGGGCGGCGACCCCAGCAGCACCTCCATCACCCACTTGCCACGCAGCACCGGCGAGGTGCGATCGGCGATCGAGGTGAGCAGCAGCACGCTGCCCTGCCCCAGCACGCCGCGGCGGTTGGGGTCGGCGATGGTCACCCGGCGATACTCGTCGCCGAGGATGTTCGGGATGCCGTAGTGCTTGGCCAGCCGTTCGTTGACGAAGGTATGGTCGGCGGTCAGCAGGTCGGTCACCGGCCGGTCCTCGCGGATCAGGCTGTCGACAAACAGCTCGGTCTCGCGGACCAGCGCCTGTGACAGGGTCGTGTCCCAGTAGGAATAAAAGTGGTGGTCGGGACGGACCTTGTCGACATCCTGCAGCCGCAGCCACTGCGCGGCAAAGCGCGTCGACAGCGCTTCCGAGCGCGGGTCGGCCAGCATGCGCTTCAACTGCCGGTTGAACACGGCCGGCGCCTGCAGCGTGCCCTGCATGGCGACGCGCACCAGTTCGGCGTCGGGCACCGAGCCCCAGATGAAGAACGACAGGCGCGACGCCAGGTCGATGTCGCTCACGCGGTAGCTCTGGCCCGCGCGCAGCGCCGCCGGCGCCTGCTCCATGCGGAACAGGAAGCGCGGGCTGGCCAGGATCGCCTGCACGGCGAGCCGGATGCCGGACTCGAAATCGGCACCTTTGCGGCCGCGCTCGTAGAACGCCATCAATTCCTTGAAGTCGTCGGCCTGCACCCGGCCGCGATAGGCCTGGCCGGCCAGGTTGCGGACGATGCCGGCGGCGCATTTCGATTCTTCGGCGGCGCTGATCGGCCGGCAGGTGAAGATCTTGCGGCGGCTCTCGGTGTCGGACACGCCGGTCACCGACAACGGCCCGTTCACCGTGAAGTCGCGCAGGTGCGTGAGCGCCGTGGTCCCGAACACCTCGCCGATGTTGGTGTCGGCCAGCGTGTGCTCGATCGGCATGATCAGGTCGTCGGCCGGGCCGTCGAAGCGCTGGATGAACGCCGCCGACAGGCGATGCTGCCCCGCCTTGACGTGGACCTTCGGCGTCTGCATGGTCATGCCGTTCGGGTCCTGCTCGTTCATGCGCGGGTTGATGTCCATCAGGGCGACGCGCTCGCCGTTGATCGACACCTCGATTTGCTCGCCGCGATAGGGGCCGCCGAACAGGTCCCCGGTCGGGCCCATGTGCAGCATGATCTTGAACTGGTAGTCGCCGTCGGCCGGGAACACGTGCAGCACCGACAGGCCGCCGCGCGTGCCGAGCGGCGCGCCCTCGACATGGCGCATCTGCGACGCCGTGCGCGGCACCTTCCAGGTGGTCGAGCCCGCCGAGGCGTGGCGGTCCCCGACCGCGAGGCGGCTGATCTGGCTGGCCGCGCGCAGGTAGCCCTCCATCAAGGTCGACGAGATGGTCTGCGAATCGGCGATGTTGTCGAAGCCGTCGCTGATGGTGTCGGCCGGGAGGTAGGCGTTGACGTCGACGTCGACCGCCAGCAGGTCCTTCACGGCGCGGGCATACTCGGCCCGATTGAGGCGCTGCGAGGGCCGCGAGCCGGGGTTGGGATTGAGCGCGGCCGCCCGGTCGATGCGGGTCTCGAACGCCGTCGCCAGCGCGTCGATCACCGCGGGTTCCGGGCGCCGCGAGCCGGCCGGCGGCATCATGCCGGCGCGGAGCTTGCGAATCATCTTCTCGGTGGTGTCGCCGTGCTCGACGACGTTGGCGGCGTCGAACGCCGCGAGCGAGAGGCCGCCGGCCTTGCCGCGATCGCTATGGCAGCCGGCACAGTACTGCTTGACCACCGCCGTCTGCTCGGCCGGCGGCATGGTCGCGGCGCCGGGCGCATGCGAGGCGACGGCCTTGGGCGGCGCCGCCGGCTTCGACGACTGCTGCGCCGCGACGACGAGCGGAAACACCGATACCCACGCGACGACGACCAGTTGCTTCATCGGCCTCAACAGGACACGCACTTGTGATTGTTCTTGGACCCGAGCTTCTCGAGCAGCTTGATCGTTTCCGGATAGGGCTGCGTGCGCTGCACCGGGCCGTTGGCCATGTCGGCCACGGTCTGGCCTTCGCGGTTCACCTTGGTGACGTCGGCGCCCTTGCTGACCAGGTACAGGATGGTGTCGTTGTCGCCACGGGCCGCCGCGTGGTGCAGGGCGGTGCTGCCGTCATGGTCGACCGCGTTGACGTCGGCGCCGGCCACTTCCACCAGGTACTTGATGCCGGGCAGGAAGCCGGCCGGCGAGTGGCTGTGCGAGTTGGCGGCAAAGCCTTCGCCGAAGCCGACGCCCGCCGCGGCCTGCAACACGGGCACGCCGGGGCCGCCGAGCGGGACCGGCGGCAACGACGACACGTCGGCCGCCTGGCGCACCTCGGTCGCGTCGCCCAGGCGCTGGCGGCCGGCCGGGCGCATGGTGGGAATGTTGGGGTCGGCGCCGTGGGCCATCAGCAGCGACATGGCCGCCACGTCGCCGGCAAACGCCGCGCGCCACATGGGCGTCGCGCCGATTTCATCGACGCCGGCAAGGTCGAAGTTGTACTCCGAGTACCACACCTTGCGGGTGAGGCGGCGATTCGGGTCCGCGCCCTTGTCGAGCAGCGCTCTCATGAACTGCAGGTAGGTGGTCTGCTGCTGGTTGTAGGCGCGCGGCTGGGGATAGAGGGCGCGCGGCGCCCAGGTCACGTTCAGCGCGGCATAGAGCGGGGTCACGCCGTTGGCGGCGGCCGCGTTCGGGTTGGCGCCCTGGTCGAGCAGCCACTGCGCGAGGTCGAACTGGCCGTTGATGGTCGCGATCAGCAGCGCGCTGGTCTTGTCGCCGGCCGACACCTGGTTGACGTCGGCGCCGGCCGCGACCAGCGTCTTGACCGCGTCGGTATAGCCGCCGCGAGCCGCGAGGATCAGCGCCGTGTGGCCGCCCTGCGTGCCGATCAACTCGTTGTAGAAGTACGGGCGTTCGATGCCGGGCGCGCCGCCACCGCCGCCGCGACGGCCACCACCGCCGCCGGCGGGAGGCCCCGCGGCCGCCGGTGCGGCGGCGCCAGGCGCCACCACCTGGCCGGCACGGCCCTGGCCGCCGCCACCGGGCTGCGCGCCGCTGCCCGAGGCCTGCGCCAGGAATTCCTGCTCCTGGCTGCTCAGGCTGCCGACATTCACCACCTTCGACGTGGCCGTCACGTCGGCGCCGGCCTTGATCAGCGCCTTGACGGCCTCGACCCGGTTGTTGGTGACGGCGAACATCAGCGGCGTCTGGCCGAAGGTCTTCTCGCGGGCCTCGATCTCGGCGCCGTTTTCGACCAGCGTCGTCACGGCCGTGGCATTGCCGGAGGCCGCGGCGAGCATCAGGGCGGTGGTGCCCAGCGCGTTGGCCGACTTGGCGTCGGCGCCGCTGGAGAGCAGCGCGGCGATCACCGCGGCGTGACCGTGCTGCGCGGCCATCAGCAGCGGCGTGTAGCCGCCCAGGCGGGTGCTGGCCTTGACGTTGGCGCCGGCAAACAGCAGGACCTGGGTCAGTTCGGCGTCGCCGTTGCGCGCGGCCCAGTGCAGGGCGGTCATGCCGTCGCCCTGCGCGGCGTTGACGTCGGCGCCCTGCTTGAGCAGCGCGCGGACGGCCGCGGCATCGCGCTTCATCGCCGCATCGGCCACCGGCGCCGACGAGGCGCTCAGCATCACCGATAGCGACAGCGCGAGGACACCGACGAGCCCGACTCCCTGAATCACTTTGCGCATATGCGTATCCCTGTCACTTGCCCGCAAACATTTGCCACAGAGGACACAGAGGACACTGAGTAAATTTCTTCAAAATGCCTGTCCGCCCCTGAGCGGCACTGGCCTTTAGAAAAAAAGATTTCTCTGTGTCCTCTGTGGCCTCTGTGGCCAATTTCCGTTACTCGGCCACGGTCGCCGGCGGCACCGACGTCAGTTCGAACCGGCCGGTGCTGTCGCCGAAGCTCTTCACGTCGGTCAGGCCGATGTCCTGCATCAGCGCCAGCATCACGTTGGCCATCGGCGTGCCGTCGGCGGCCCTGAGGTGCAGGTTGCCGCGCAGCGCGCCGCCGCCCTTGCCGGCGATGAACAGCGGGCAGCGCTTGTGGTTGTGCACGTTCGAGTTGCCCATCGGCGAGCCGTAGATCACGACCGTGTTGTCGAGCAGGTTCTTGTCGCCCTCGGGCGTGTTCTTCAGCTTGTTCAGGAAGTACGGAATCATGCTGACGTGATACCGGTTGATCTTCATGAAATCGGTCACGCGGTCCTCGCGTTCGCCGTGGTGCGAGGCGGGGTGGAACGCCGAGCGGACGCCGCTGTCGGGATAGACGCGGGCCGAGCCGTCGCGGCCCATCTTGAACGAGAACACCCGGGTCACGTCGGTGGCAAACGCCAGCACCTGCAGGTCGAGCATCAGCTTGACGTGCTCCTCGAACGAATCGGGCACACCGATCGGCGCTTCGGGCAATTCGCGCGCCTCGCCCGAGGCGTTGTGCGCCTCGACGCGCTGGATGCGCCGCTCGACTTCGCGCACTTCGTCCAGGAACGCGCCGAGCCGGGCGCGGTCGCCGGCGCCGAGGTCCTTCTGCAGCCGCGCGACTTCACCGCTGACCCAGTCGAGAATGCTCTTGTCGGTCTTGCGGTGGGCGGCGCGCTCGGCCGGCGTGGCGCCAACGCCGAACAGCGAGTCGAACGCGGCGCGCGGGTCGCGAATCATCGGCAGCGGCTGGTTCGGGGTCGCCCAGCTGATGCTGTCGGTGTAGGC
>CAYGMD010000214.1:0-7544 GCA_964350785.1 uncultured Acidobacterium sp.
GCGCTGCGCAAGAAGGTGAACGACGCGGCTGGCACGGTGGGGCAGCAGGGCCGCGACAAGAGCACCGAGACGCTGGACAAGGCGCGCGAGCTGGCGCGCGGCATGGACTCCATGGGTCAGCGCATGGCGGAACGCTCACGCGAAGGTGACAAGGGTGCCAATAGTGCCAAGGGTGCCAAGGGTGCCAAGGGTGCCAAGGGTGCTGAGGGTGCTGAGGGCAAGGAAGGCCAGGGTGGCCAGCAGGGCCAGGGCGGGCAGCAGGGTGGCGGTGGCGATCGCAGTGGCGGTAACCGCGCCGGCGGCGGCCGCGAGGACCTTGGCGGCCGCGCCACCACCGGCGGCTTCGGCGACGGCGGGTGGGACGGCAGCGACCGCAGCCCGGGACGCTTCTCGCCCGACGACATCCGCCAGTTCCGCGGCGAGGCCCGGCGCTGGGCGCAAGAGGGCCAGGCGCTGCGCAACATGCTGCGCGAGCAGAATATCGATGCGAAGGAACTCGACGAGATCATGAAGCGGCTGCGCGAGCTCGACTCCGAGCGCGTCTATCAGGACGTGGCCGCACTCGAGCGCCTGCAGACGTTCGTGGCCGAGGGCATGAAGCGGTTCGAATACGGGTTGCGCCGCAAGGTCGGCGACGAGACCGACCGCGCGCTGGTCAACGGCTCGGACGAGGTGCCGGCCGCGTTCAAGGCGCTGGTCGAGGAATATTACCGGTCGCTGTCGAGGTCAAAGCAGCGTCAATGACACGTGGCGCCTCGGCCCTCGTGGTTGCCATTCTGCTGGCGGCATCGCTGGCCGAAGCGCAGCGCGGGTTTCGCGGCGGGCGTGGCCGTTTCGGCAGCGAGTCGGGCGCCCCGCCGCGCTTTGCCACCGAGCACGACTTCGACGGCAAGTTCCACATGTGCCGGCTGATGTACACGCAGGTGCGCCAGCAGAACCTCGGCATGGGCTGGGGCACCGACTATCCCTACGCCGAGATCAACCTGTCCATCCGCCTGTCGGAACTCACCAAGACCACGGTCGCGTTCGACGGCGAACGCAATCCCGTCAACCTGGTGGTGCGGCCGACCGACGAGGCGTTGTTCCAGTGCCCGATTGTGATCGCGTCGGATCCCGGCAGCGCGGGGTTCTCGCCGGCCGATGCCGATCGCCTGCGCGAGTATCTCGACAAGGGCGGGTTCCTCTGGGTCGACGACTTCTGGGGCAGCTACGCGTGGGACTCGTTCGCCAGCGAGATTGCCAAGGTGCTGCCGCCGGGCGAGTTTCCGATCAAGGACCTGACGCCGGACCACGCCATCTTTCGCACGCTGTTTCCCATTGCCCAGATTCCGCAGGTGCCCTCGATCAACTTCTGGCGCGGCAGCGGCGGCGAGACCTCGGAGATGGGACCCGACAGCGAACAGGCCCACATGGCCGCCATCACCGACAAGCAGGGCCGGATCATGGTGTTGATGACGCACAACACCGACATCGCCGACTCGTGGGAGCGTGAGGGCGAAGACCCGCGCTTCTTCTTCAACTTCTCGCCGAATGGCTATGCGGTAGGGCTCAACTCGGTGCTCTACGCCATGACGCACTGATCCGCTCCCGTGCCATGACTCGCCTCGCCCGCGCCTTCGTGTTCGCCCTGGTCCTGGCCGCCACCGCCGCCTCGGCGCAGGAACAGTGGGGCGGATACCGCGGCTGGGGCGGACGCAGCCGCTATCCGCCTCGCTATCCCACGGTGGAAAGCTTCGACGGCGGCTTCAACTTCTGCCGGCTGATCTACACCAGCGACCGGCGCGAAGATGGCGGTTCCGGGTGGTCCACCGACTACTGGGACGCCGACATCAACTTCAGCACGCGCCTCGGCGAGCTGACCAAGACGGCCATCAGCCGCCAGCCGGACGGCCGTCCGAATCACCTGAGCGTCAGGATTGCCGATCCGCTGCTGTTCCAGTGCCCGTTCCTGAGCGCCACCGACGTCGGCACCGCCTTCTTCAACGACGAGGAAGCCGAGACGCTGCGCCGCTACCTGCTCAAGGGCGGCTTCCTGTGGGTGGACGATTTTTGGGGGCCGTACGCGTGGGACAACTGGGTTGGGCAGATCGGCAAGATCCTGCCGCCCGAGCAGTTCCCGATTCGCGACCTCGGCCTGGACCATCCCATTCGCCGGACGCTGTTCGAGTTCACCAGCCTGCCGCAGATCCCGTCGATCAGCTTCTGGCGGCGCAGCGGCGGTGACACCTCCGAGCGCTACGAGCTCAGCGCCGAGCCGCATCTCCGGGGGATTGCCGACGAGCACGGCCGGCTGATGGTGGTGATGACCCACAACACCGACATTTCGGACGCCTGGGAGCGCGAGGCCGAGGACCCGCAGTTTTTCTTCAGCTTTTCGCCGCAGGGCTACGCCGTCGGCCTTGACGTCGTGCTGTACGGGATGACGCACTGAGCGCGCGGCCCCATGCGCATCGTGAGAAAATAGGCTACCGCCGTGCCTGATTCCCTTCGCCTGATTGAGCGGTTCCACGTCGCCGTCGACTTGTGGGTCACCGGAGTGACGCTGCGTCGCCAGGCGATTCGCCGCAGTCGTCCTGAGGCTTCACCGCAGGAAGTGGAAGCGCTCCTCAATCTCTGGTTGCAGGAAAGGCCCGGGGCCGAGACAGGCGACGGCCCGCAGCCTCACAGGTCAGCTCGCCCGTGAGCGAAGCCGCCGGCGCGCCGCGGTTGCTCTCGGCGCTGCGACAAACCGCGCAGATTCTTGACGATCGGCGGCGGCCCTGGGCGTTGGTCGGCGGCCTTGCCGTATCGGTGCGGGTGGAGCCCCGATTTACGAGGGACATCGACCTGGTGGTCGCCGTCGCCGATGATGCAGATGCCGAAGCCCTGGTTGGCGACCTGACGGCTGCCGGCTTCACCCTGAAAGTCTCCCTCGAGCAACAGGCCCTGGGCCGCCTTGCCGCGGTCAGGGTCGTGCCTCCCGCACAAGGCGAGGAGGGCATTGTGGTCGATCTGTTGTTCGCCTCTGCCGGGATCGAGCCGGAGATTTGCCGGGACGCCGAGCGGGTCGAGATCGCTCCCGGCCTGATTATCCCGGTCGCCCGAGCGGGTCACCTGGTCGCGATGAAGGTGCTTGCGCTCGCCCCGGATCGCCCCCAGGACGGCATCGATCTCCGCGCGCTGGTGTCGCAGCTTTCGCCCGAGGAGCGCTGGCGGGCCGTGGCAGCGGTCGCTCGCATCGAGATTCTGGGTGCCAACCGGGGCAAGGCGCTAGGCACGGAACTCGAAAGGTGGCTCGCGAACGCGCGCTTGGCGTAGTCGTCATAGCGGAAGGTGATCCGAGGCCGCGGGAGCCCGATCGCATCAAGATTCCAGCGACACCGGCGGCGGGGCCACCCGGGCCGAGCGCCGTGGCCTGGGCAATACGGCGACTAGCGCGGCGGCGGCCAGGAAAGCTCGACGGCTGAGGGCCATCCGGCGGGATGAGACGCCACATTCCGGTGTTCCCGTCGGCCCCGGCCGCAGTACCATTGGGGGTTGGACGCGATCAATGTTCCGAGGAGTAAGCCCGTGAGTGAGCCGCAAGAAGAAGATTTCGCCACAATGTTCGAGGCCTCGGTCAAGACCAGGCGCTTCAGCCGCGGCCAGGCCATCGAGGGAACGATCGTGGCGATTGGGCCCGATACGTCGCTGGTCAACGTCGGCGGCAAGGGCGAGGCCGTGATCGAAACGGCCGACCTGAAGGACCACGAGAACGACCTCGAGTTCGCCGTCGGCGACCGCATCCGGGCGATCGTGGTCGGCACCACCGGCGGCATCACGCTCTCGCGCAAGGGCATTCGGGGCGCGGCGTCGCTGCTCCACCTCGAGAACGCCTACCAGGCGGGGCTGTCGGTCGAGGGCAAGGTCGAGCGCGAGGTGAAGGGCGGCTACGAGGTGCGCGTCGCCGGCCAGCGCGGGTTCTGCCCGTTCTCGCAGATCGATACGATCCGCACCGCCGACCCGGCGCAGCACGTTGGCCAGACCTACGCCTTCCGCATCATCGAGTTCAAGGAGGGCGGCAAGAACCTCGTGGTTTCGCGGCGCGCCCTGCTCGAAGACGAGCAGAAGGCCGGCGCGGTGGAGCTGCGCAAGACGCTGGCCGTCGGCGCGACGGTCACCGGCCGCGTCGCGTCGGTTCGCGAGTTTGGTGCGTTCGTCGATCTCGGGGCCGGCGTGCAGGGCTTGCTCCACGTCTCCGAGATGGGCTGGTCGCGCGTCACCGACCCGGCCTCCGTGGTGAAGGTCGGCGACGAGATTACGGTTCGCGTGTTGCGCGTCGACAACGACGGCGAGCGCATCGCGCTCGGCCTGAAGCAGCTGCTGGCCGACCCGTGGGTCGCGGCGGCGTCGAGCTACGAGGTGGGGCAGGTCAAGAGCGGCCGCGTCACGCGCATCGCCGACTTCGGCGCGTTCGTCGAGCTGGAGCCTGGCGTCGAAGGGCTCGCGCACTTCTCGACCTTCGCGCCGACGGGCCGGCAGGATGACTGGAAGAAGGCGGTGACCGTCGGCATGACGGGCCAGTTCGAGATTCTCGCCATCGACGTGGACAAGAAGCGCATCGGCGTCGGCCTGATCCAGGACGGCGCGGAAGTGCGCGACGGCAAGAAGGTGGATGAGGTCCGCGAGTACCGCGAGCGCCAGACCGCCGCCCCCTCGGGCGGCCTTGGTTCGCTGGCGGACCAGCTCCGCGGCGCGCTTAAGAAATAGAATCCGGTGGAGGCAACCCTGAAGGGTTGCCTCCACCTCAATGCACTAAGCCGGCGTCGCCCGCCGAATTCTTCAGCAGCGCCTTCATCTCCAGCAACTCGATCATCGACCGGCAGCGGGCGAGGGGGCCCAGGCGTTCGAGCAGCGCCTGCTTCTCCACCGGATCGAAATCCAGGTACTGCGCCAGCGCGTTGATCAGGTCATCGTCCGGCATGTTCTGCGGCAGCCGGCTCTCCATGGTTCCTTCGAACAGCGGCTCCAGCAGCTCTTCGAGCCGGTGGCGCGCTTCTTTCAGCGGATTCCGGTCGCTTTGGGGGACGGTCTCATCGATCGGGGAGATGATGGCGCGGCGGTAGAGTTGGCCGATCACCGGATCCTCCTCGCCCAGGACGGTGAACTTCTCGAGGCCGCGCAGCACGAGGTTGAAGCGTCCGTCTTCCAGCTTCTCGGCGTGCGTGATCAAGCCCGTGCAGCCAATGCCGTAGACCGGCGGCCGGCCCTCGTAATCGGCGTCGTGCCCCGGCCGCAGCAACACCATGCCGATCAGGCGATCGCCGGCCAGCGCGTCGGCGGTCATCTGCCGGTAGCGCGGCTCGAAGATGTGGAGCGGCAGAAAGACGTTCGGAAAGAGAACGACCGTCGGCAGCGGAAAAATTGGTAGCGACGATGGAAACATAAGACTGCGAATCGACTCCCGACTCCCGACTCCCGACTCCCGGCCGTATCAGTGAATGGTCTTCGTCTTCTTGTCCATGTAGTCCATCAGGACGTACTCGCCCAGTGTGTAGGGCGTGGTGAAGTACGCCTTGCCTCGGCACATCTGGGCGACGCGACGGACAAACGCCACCAGGTCGTAGTCGCGCGCCAGCATGAAGGTGTTGATCATGATGCCGGCCTTGGCGCATGCGGACACTTCCGACAGCGTTTCGCCAATCACGAACGGGTCCAGGCCGAACGGGTTCTTGTAGATGCTGCCGTCGGGCTGCGTGAGCGCCGACGGCTTGCCGTCGGTGATCATGATGATCTGCCGCATGTCCTTGCGCTGGCGCTCGAGGATGCGGCGGGCGACGCGCAGGCCCTCGCGCGTGTTGGTGTAATACGGACCGACGCGGACGCGGCCGAGCTCGCGCAGCGGGATCTCCTCGGCGCTGTCGTGAAACAGCACGGCATGCAGCGTATCGCCGGGATACTGCGTGCGGATCAGGTGTGACAGCGCCATGGCCACCCGCTTGGCCGGCGTGAAGCGATCCTCGCCGTAGAGGATCATGCTGTGGCTGCAGTCGAGCATCAGCACCGTGGCGCAGGAGCTTTGATACTCGCCCTGCGCGACCATCAGGTCGGAGTAGTCGATGTCGATTCCCGACGTGTGAACCGCCGGCGCGCCTTCCGCCTCGGCGACCGCGGCCTCGGCTGCATTCCGTTGCACCGCGTTAAGGATCGTCGCCGTGGCGTCGATGTTCATGACGTCGCCAAACTCGTACGGCTTCGGCGCGCCGCTGGTCTCGATGCCGGTGGACAGGTCGCGCGTGTCGTGACGGCCCGTGCTGCTGTGGCCCGACGAGCCGAGCAGGTCGCGCAGCGCGCGGTAGCCCAAAAAGTCGAGCGCCTTGTCGGTGACCTCGAACTTCACCTCGCCGGGCTCGCCGTCGCCGGGCCCGCCTCCCTGGGCGCGCCGGGCCTTCTCGGGAGCCAGGTCGGGCGGTGAGGTGATGTAGCCCGACTCCTTCATGCGCTCGATGATCTGCTGGATCAGCTGCTCCAGCTGCTCGCGCATCTCCTCGGGGCTGCCGTCGGCCTGGTCGCCGAACATCTTCTCGAGCGTGTCCTCGGGCAGCACGCCGCCATTGAACAGCGCCTCGAGAATCGCGTCGTGCAGCGCCTGCATGGTGCGATCGCTGTCGTCGCCGGTATCGCGCGGGTTCCCGAACCCGCTCGACATCAGCAGGTCCGACAGCTTCGACATGAGTTCATCCATGTCGAGGTCGTCGAGCAGATTCGGCACGTATTTCGTGTATTTATACTTCACGCGACTCCCGACTCCCGACTCCCGACTCCCGACTCCCGACTCCCGGTTCCCGGCTGCGTCAGTTGTAGTATTTCTTTTTCTTCTTGCCCAGCGGGCTCTCGTCGTCCAGGTCATCCGGCGTCAGCACCGGCGTGCGCGACTGCTGCGGCTGGGGGCGGCGCACCGGCTCCGCGCCGAAGTAGCCGCGTTCTTCGCTGCGGCTGATCTTCTTCTGCGCGTACATGCCCTCGAGGGCGAAGTCGATGCCGGCGGCCAGCACCGGCGCCGGCGCATCGGGAGCGGTGCCCACGAGGTGGGCCAGTTCGATCAGGCCCTGGACCTTCTTTGCCTGGGCCACCAGGTCGGCCGAGGAGGTGGTGTCCGACAGGCTCAGCGCGCCGCCGAGGTCGAACCACTCGACCACCGGCTTCAGGTCGCTGTCGCGCACGTAGCCGTCAAACACGTGCGAGACGGCCGAGCGGACCAGGTCGCGCGCCACCTGGTCGGCGCCCTTCAGCTCGCCCTCGTATTCCAGCTCGAACTTGCCGGTCATCGATGGCAGGGCCGCGTAGATGTCGGTGACCCGCGCCACCGTCGGCGTCTCGCCGGTCGCGAGCGCGCGCCGCTCGGCGTTCGACACGGTGGTCTCGAGCACGCTGATCGGCAGGCGCTGGCTGACGCCCGAGCGCTTGTCGACCTTGCGCTCGCCGCGCGCCTGGAACGCCACTTCCTCTACTACCTCGCGCACGAACCGGGGCACCTCGATGGCGCCGCCGCGCTCGAGCCACGCCTCCTGCGACGTGATGTCGAT
>CAYGMD010000215.1:0-7535 GCA_964350785.1 uncultured Acidobacterium sp.
TGATCTTCTGCAGCGCCAGGTCGTCCGCCGACATCGGCGGAATCGGCTTCTTGGCAATGTCGATGCCCGCGGTGTTGATCACCGCCGTGGCCAGCACGACCGGCTTGCCCTTGAACTTCGCCTGGTCTTCGGGCGACAGGTCGATCTTGTAGTCCTTGAGCTTGGTCGCGACTTCGGCCGGGTCGAACTTGATCAGCTGGCCGATCACCGTGACGTAGCCGTTGGCGTCAGCCGGCTTCTGCAGGGTCGGCGCCAGCACCAGCACGTCCTTGCCGGTGGCCTTGGTCTTGTCCTGATCGACCGAGAACGAGGTCTTCGTCAGGTTGGCCTCGACGGCGCCGGTCAGCGTGACGTATTCGCCGACGTACTGATCCGGGTTCGCCGCAACCGAGCTGGCCGCGACCGGCACCAGCGGCTTGGGTGGCGTGTTGGCCGCCGGCGGCGGGGCCTGGCCGCCACCCTGGGCGGCAGTGATCGCCGTGTACGAAATCAGCAAAGAGGCAAGCGCGACGCTGCCCACGGTAAGAGTCGACTTGGTCGAACGCTGCATGATGTAAACCCCTTATGGCGCAACGGGGCGGCGTGCGTCGCCGGGTCCCGAACCGCCACATTGTAACGCAGACACAGACAGCAGGCAGGCCCATGCGCGGCCGACGTCTTCGTTTGTAATCAGGCGCGCCGCAGATGCGCCACAGATGCGCCACAGATGCGCCACAGATGCGCCGCAGATGACGCAGATGACACAGATCAGCAAACGGTTGTACGCTCGCCGCGTCTGGAGAACCTCATGCTTGGAGCGTGGGTAGGACGCGCGTCATGACACAAGCACGGACCGGGCTTGCATGTTGGCTGCTGGCGGTGGGCGTCGCCGTCGCCGTCGCGCAGGCCCCGTTGCCGAAGCCGTCGGGCTACGTCAACGACTTCGCCGGCATTCTCGACGGGCAAACGCGCGGCATGCTCGAGCAGCGGCTGAAGGACGTCGAGACCAGGACGTCTTCCGAGATCGCGGTCGCCACCGTGAAGTCGCTCGACGGCATGTCGATCGAGGAGTACGCCGATCGCCTGTTCAGGGAGTGGGGCGTCGGGCAGAAGAAGACCGACAACGGCGTGCTCATCCTGGTCGCGCCCAACGACCGTGAGATGCGCATCGAGGTCGGCTACGGCCTCGAAGGGGTCTTGCCCGATGGCCTGGCCGGCGAGATTCGCGACCAGCAGTTCCTGCCGCGCTTCCGCGACAGCGACTACGTTGGCGGCATCCGGGACGGCGTCGGCCGCATTGCCGACATCGTCGAGCGCAACCAGGTGCTGACGCCCGCTGAACTGGCGCGGTTCAACGAGTCGTCGGACGACGTGCCGGTGTTCGTGCTGGTGCCGTTCCTGGGCATCTTCGTGGCGATTGGCTCGTTCATGGTGGGCATGGGCCTGCGGACCAAGACGGCGTTTCCGATCCTGTTTGGCGGGTTCTTCTCCGGCCTGCCGCTGCTGATGGCGTTGCTCGTGGCGTTCACGGTCACGCTGTTGACGCTGCTGCCGTTCTGGTTCGCGATGGCGGCGTGGGGCTACCGGCTGGGCGGCCGCGCGAAATGGAAAGACACGTTCCGCCCAGGCAAGGGCGGCAAGGGCGGCGGCTGGGTCATGGGCGGGGGCGGTTCAGGCGGATCAAGTTCGGGCGGATCCTCCGGCGGCAGCTTCGGCGGTGGATCGTCGGGTGGAGGCGGCGCCAGCGGCCGATGGTGAAGGCGTCACCGGCCCGGTGTTTGGCGGCTGTGTCGGTGGTGTGCCTGGCCACGCTGTCGCTGGCGGCCTGCGGGCGGGAAGAACGCTTCGTTCGCGACCGCATCACGGCCATGCCGGGCGTCACACGGGTCGACGCCACCTCGTGTGATGACACCGGGCGCGTCCCCGATGCCGGCGTCTGCGCGACGGTGGCCATGGCCGACGGGGCCGTGCTGCGATTCGCCGGCTTGAAGTTCGATTCGTTTGGACCGGTGCCCTCGCGCGTGCGGGTCGTCGAGGCCGGCGGCCGCTCACCCCTCATCGTGTCGTGCGACGCGCGGTCCGTGGTGGCCGATGTCGATCGGTCGGGCCTCTTTGGCCATCATTTTTCGCCGGCCCTCGACGGGGTGGCCGACGCCATTCGCAGGCACCGCGATGTCGTGGAGGAACTGGAATTCTGGCCGCAGTGCCCGCAATTCTGGGAGTTGCAGGAAGAGCAGGGGCCGCGCTTCCGCTACTGTGCCCATCCCGCCCGGGCGGCGGCCGAAGCGCCGCCGCCGTTCTGCGGTTAGTCGTTCGACAGCACGAAGTAGAGCAGCACGGGTGCCACGATGACGCAGGCGGCGGCTGCCTCGGCGAGCATGATGCCCAGGGTGATGGCGGCGGTCATGCCGTGCAGCCACGTCATGGGACGGATCGGACGTCGTCGTCCGGCCGCCACTGGCCCGACAAGACGGCGCCGTCTGATACGCTTGGGAGGATGATGGCGCCGCGCAAGCACATGTCCATGTTGCGGTCGTACACGTGGGCGGACCTGCTGACCATCTTCAACGCGTCGTGCGGCACGGTCTCGATCTTCCTGTGCCTCGACTACATCGCCACCGATAACCGCCGCTTCTTCTGGGCCGCGTTCTTCCTGTTGCCGGCCGCCCTCGTGTTTGACGTGGCCGACGGGTACGTGGCGCGGCTCGACCAGCGCCGCCAGTCGGTGCTGGGCGCCGACCTCGATTCGCTCGCCGATGTCATCTCGTTCGGCGTCGCGCCGGCGGTGCTGGGGTTCACGCTCGGCTTGCGTGGCGGGTGGGACATGGTCATCCTCACCTACTTCGTCGTCTGCGGCGTCAGCCGTCTCGCGCGCTTCAACGCGACCACCGAGGCGCTGACCGACGCGGCGACGGGCAAGGTGAAGTACTTCGAGGGCACGCCGATTCCCACCAGCGTGGTGCTGGTGCTGGTACTGGGCCTCGCGCAGTATCTCGGAAATGTCGACGAGCGCCTGTGGCTTGGCGCGTACCAGGCGGGCCCGGCGCTGCTGCATCCCCTCTCGCTGATGTTCGCCGCCAGCGGCAGTGCCATGATCAGCGCCACGCTACGCATCCCCAAGCCCTGACCTTCACCAATTAGGTAGGGCCACAGAGGCCACAGAGGACACAGCGTGCGACGCCTGATCGCATTTCGAGAGTGTGCCTCTGAGTCCTCTGTGGCCTCTGTGGCTTTGGTTTGTACGGCGTTAGAATGGCTCGGTGTCCTTGCCTGCCGACGCCCACATCGGCTCCGTCAGCCTGACGGTCTCCGATCTCGACCGCTCGGTGTCCTTCTATCGCGACGTGCTTGGCTTCGAGGAATCGCGCGAGGGGCGCAACGCCTTCCTGTCGGCCGGCGGCGGCCCGGTGCTGATCGAACTGCGCGAGCGGCGCGACGCGGTGCCCAGGCCGCGGCGCAGCACCGGCCTCTTCCATTTCGCCATCCTGGTGCCGTCGCGAGCTGCGCTCGGAAAGTCGCTGCGGCGGCTGGCCGACCGGCAATGGCCGCTGTCGGGGGTCGCCGATCATCTCGTCAGCGAGGCGCTCTACCTGAACGATCCGGATGGCCTGGGCATTGAGATCTATCGCGACCGGCCGCGGGAAACCTGGCGGCGGGCCAACGGCGAGTTGGCCATGACGACCGATCCGCTGGACGTGCAGGACGTGGCGAACGAGCCCGGCGCCGACGCGCCCTGGCGCGGGTTGGCCAGGGGCACCGTCATCGGACATGTGCACCTGCACGTGTCGGGGCTCGACGAGGGCGAAGCGGTATTTTGCGGCGAGGTCGGGTTCGAGCCGACGGTGCGCGGCTATCCCGGCGCGTTGTTCGTGGCGGCCGGTGGCTATCATCATCACCTCGGGATGAACACGTGGATCGGGGCCGGGGCGCCGCCGCCTCCTGAGCACGCCGTGGGCCTGACCGCGTTCACGATCGAGGCGGGCACGCTCGCGCGCCGCCAGGTCGCCGATCCCGGCACCGGCGTGGTTGTGGGCCTGGTCGGAGGCTGATCGCCATGCGCATCCTGCTGACGGCCGCGATACTGGCGACGCTCGGCCAGGATGCCGACCGCGAGGTGCAGCGCCTGGCCATGGAAGGCTGGGTGGCGGCGCGGGAGCTGGCGCCGAAAGGCGGCGCGCTCGAGTTGCTGGGGCCCGTCAACCTGCGGCTGCGCGCCCTGGACGCCCTGCCGGGCATGGCGGCGCGCTACGCCGACGTCGCCCTCCGCGCCGCGGTCAGCGCCGCGCAGGAAGAGCGCGAGGAAATGGCGGTGTTCCTGGCCCACGCCCGCGACCTGTCCGACACCATGGCCCTGACCGGGCCGCCCGCCCAGTGGCCGCTGCCGATCGACGAGATGGCAGGGGAGTTGTGGCTCGAGGTGGACCGCTACACGGAGGCGCGCGACGCGTACCTGCGCGCCACCAAGGTGAAACCGACAGCCAACGCGTGGGTGGGCCTGGCCCGCGCCAGCGACCGGCTGGGCGACCTGATCGCCGCCTGCGCCGCCTACGGCCAGGCGGGGGCCGCCGCCGGCCTGCCGGCCGCGGTGGAGATTGAGATTGCGATGTATGCCTTGAAGTGCCGGCTGTGACCTATCGCCCCGAAGTGCTCGACGAACTGGCGCGGCACGGCCTGTCGCCCAGGCCCGACACGACCCCGGAGCGGCTGCGCGAGCAGATCAGCGACCTGTACCGGGTCGAGATTCGCAAGCTGCGCGACCGCTGCCGGGCCGGGGAGTTCACCACCAGGGAACTGCCGGGGCACGTGATCGAGTTGCGCCGGCGTTACCTGCTGCTGTCGGTCCCCACGAGTCAATGGGTCGTGTTACCGTAGGCGTACGATGAGTCGGATGACACGGATTGTCCATCCGCTCGTTCGTGACACCCGCGGCGGCCCGCTCCGGCAGGCCACGTGGGACGAAGCGCTGGAGCGTGCCGCGACCGGGTTCGCCGGCATGCGCGACGCCCACGGCGGACAGGCGTTCGGCCTGTTCAGCTGCTCCAAGAGCACGAACGAGATGAACTACGCGGCGCAGAAGTTCGCCCGCGTGGTGATGGGCTCGAACAACCTGGACAGCTGCAACCGCACTTGACATGCCCCTAGCGTCGCCGGTCTGGCGGCGGTCTTCGGCATGGGGGGCGGCACCAGCTCGTATCGGGAGATCGAGGAGACGGACTGCATCCTCCTGTGGGGCTCGAATGCCCGGGAGACGCATCCCATCTTCTTTCACCACCTGCTCGCGGGGCTGAAGCGAGGGGCGAAGCTCTATGCGATCGACCCCCGCCGCACGACGTCCGCGCAGTGGGCCGACGTGTGGCTGGGCCTCGACATCGGCACCGACATCGCGCTGTCGAACACCATGGCCCGCGAGATCATCACCAGCGGCCTGGCCAACCAGGAATTCATCGACCATGCCACCACCGGCTTCGACGCCTACCGGACGCTCGTCGAGCCGTGGACGCTCGCGGCGGGCGCGGCCGAAACCGGCGTGCCGGCGGCCGTGATCCGCGAGATGGCGCACACCTACGCCACGGCCAGGCGCGCCATGATCTGCTGGACGCTGGGCATCACCGAGCATCACACCGCGGTCCACAACGTGATGGCGCTCATCAACCTCGCGCTGCTGACCGGGCACGTCGGCCGCTGGGGCTCGGGCCTGAACCCCCTGCGCGGCCAGAACAACGTGCAGGGCGGCGGCGACATGGGCGCGCTGCCCGATCGGCTCCCCGGTTTTCAGCATGTCGAGAACCACGAAGTCCGGCAGAAGTTCGACCGGTTCTACGGCGTGACCGTGCCGGCGAAGCGGGGCTGGCACCTCTCGGACATGTTCAATGCGATGGGCCGCGGCGACTTGCGCGCCCTTTACGTCATCGGCGAGAACCCCGTGCAGTCGGAGGCCGATCAACACCGCGCCACGCAGCTGCTCGAGGGCCTCGAGTTGCTGGTGGTGCAGGATATCTTCCTGACCGAGACGGCCCAACGCGCCGACGTCGTGTTTCCCGCCGCGGCCGGCGCCTTCGAATCGGAAGGCACGGTCACCAACAGTGAGCGCCGCGTGCAACGGGTGCGCAAGACGCTGAACCCGCCCGGCGAGGCGCGCGAAGACCTGGCGATCATCTGCGCCCTGGCCCGCAGGCTGGGCCACGACTGGGTCCCCGACG
This sequence comes from uncultured Acidobacterium sp., assembly GCA_964350785.1. Classification (GTDB taxonomy): domain Bacteria; phylum Acidobacteriota; class Vicinamibacteria; order Vicinamibacterales; family UBA2999; genus 12-FULL-67-14b. Next base: position 6,180 of record CAYGMD010000215.1, read on the forward strand.
CCGAGGCCATGTGGAACGAAGTCCGCCACCTGTCGCCGATGCACGCCGGCATGAGCTATGCGCGGCTCGAGCAGCATTCGGGGCTGCAGTGGCCCTGTTACGACGAGCAGCATCCGGGCGAATTGTTCCTGCACGGCCGGTTGTGGGAACGGCCGGTCCGCGGCCCGCGCGCACCGTTCTCGATGGTGATCCACGAACTGCCGCTCGACGAACTCAACGCCGACTATCCCTACCGCCTGACCACTGGCCGCCGGCTGGCGGAGTACAACACCGGCGTGCAGACCGGCGCTTACGCCTCGCCGTCGCGCCGCGGGGAGACGATCGACGTCTCGCCCGAAGACGCCGGCCGCCTCGGCGTCGAGGAAGGGCAACGCGTCCGCGTCATCTCCCGCCGCGGGGCCGTGGTCGCGCCGGTGCACATCGACCAGGCGCTGCGGCCGGGGCTGACCTTCATGACGTTCCATTTCCCCGATGACGTGGCAACCAACATGTTGACCAGTGATGCCACCGATCCTCGCGTGGGGACGGCGGAGTTCAAGGCGACGGCGATTCGTATTGAGACGGGAGTCGGGAGCCGGGAGTCGGGAGTCGATTCGGGAGTCGGGCCGCAGGGCAAGGGCTTTCCCGACTCCCGGCTCCCGGTTCCCGACTCCCGGCAGTAGCGATGGACCTGCATATCGTCGGAGCCGAGGCCACCCCGGCCGAGCGCGAAGCCGTTGATCGGCTCCTGGGACCGCCGGCCACCGGGTGGGAGGGCGCGGCGCGCGACATCGGCCGCGACGGGCGCACCGCCATTGGCGGGCGGCAGGTCAGCGGTGACCGCGACCAGTTATTGCCGGTGTTCCATGCGGTGCAGGACGCCATCGGCTGGATCAGTCACGGCGCCCTCAACTACATCTGCACGCGACTGTCGGTGCCGCCCGCCGAGGCCTGGGGCGTCGTCACGTTCTATCACCTGCTGGCGACCGAACCGCGTCCGGCCGCCGTGGCCCACGTCTGCGACGACATCGCCTGCCGGCTGCACGGTGCGGAGCGGTTATGCGCGGAGCTGGCGTCGCGGGCCGGGGCGGCGGTCCACCGCTCGCCCTGCCTGGGGCAGTGCGATCGCGGTTCCGCCGCGCTCCTTACCAAGGCCGGCCCCGATCCGGAGCGGTACGTGATCAGCCCGGCCACTGCCGATGCCGTGATCGAGGCGCTCACCGGCGCCGGCCGACCGGAACGCTTGCCGCTGGTGGCAGTGGGCGCGACGTTGCTGATGCGGGTCGGCCGCAGCGACCCGTCCAGCCTGGCGAGCTATCGCGAGCATGGCGGATACGTGGCGTTGGCCAAGGCGATTGAGATGGGGCCGGCCGCGGT
>CAYGMD010000216.1:0-5961 GCA_964350785.1 uncultured Acidobacterium sp.
CCAGAATTCGTTTCATCTCGACTCGGTGCCTAATCGGTGGTTAATCGGGGGGCGTGTCATCGCAAGGATTCTACTAGCGTGGGTTCGTAGGCGTTTTCCCCGGGAATGGGGAAGTGCAGGGTGAACGTGCTGCCCTGGTGCGGTTCGCTGCTGACGCGGACGAAGCCGCCGTGGCCGCGCATGGTGTGATCGACGATCGCCAGGCCGAGGCCGGTGCCCTGCGGGCCGCCGCCCAGCTCGCGCTGGACGCGGTAGAACTTGCGGAAAATGCGGCCCTGTTCGCGGCGCGGGATGCCGATGCCGTGGTCGGTGACGCTGACCGCGACGTCGTCGCCGGCGCGCCGCGCCGCGACGTCGATCTGGCGGGCGTCGCCGGAGTACTTGATCGCGTTGACCAGCAGGTTCTCGATGGCCTGCTCGGTGGCGCCCTCGTCGGCGAGCACCCGCGGCAGCCCCGCGGCGATCTCGGTGTTGACCACGAAGTGCCCCTGCGAGAACTGCGTCTCCATGCGCGCCAGCACCCGCGTCACGATCTCGCCCAGGTCGGCCGGCTCCATGCGGTACGGCCGCAGGCCGGCCTCCATGCGCGAGAAGTCGAGGATGTTCTCGATCAGGCGGGTCAGTTTCTTGGCCTCGCCGTTGATGATGCGGTAGTACTCCTGCGCCCGATCCGGCGTGCGCACGCGCCCGAGCTCGAGCGTCTCGGCAAACAGCTGAATCAGCGCCAGCGGGGTCTTGAGGTCGTGCGACACCGAGGCGACGAAGTTCGACTTGAGCTCGGCAACCCGCACTTCGCGCGCCGCGGCGCCGGCCACCAGGAACACGCCCAGGGCCATGGCCACTGCCAGCACGAGCATCAGCGCCATCTGCGGCCGGGTGCTCGCGCTCACGATCTCCGGGATCGACTGCGGGCCGTAGCCCGTGCGCAGGCCCCAGATTTCCCGCTGCTGCTCGTACGGCGCCGCGAACGCCACCAGTTCCTTGTCGAAGAAAATCACCGCGAAGTTGCGCTCGTCGACCGGCATGTCGTCGGCGCGCGACGGGTCGGATTCGAAAATCCGCGTGCCGTCCTCGGCCAGCACCGCCGCTTCGAGGGACGGGAAGCCGACCGGCTGCTGCACGTTGGCGAGCCGATCGCGCAGCAGCGCCGGGATGAACTCCGTGCGCAGGCGCTCGGCGTCGACGGCGAACGCCACCACGCTGGTCATGCGCTCGCGGGCGAACGATTCGAAGCGCATCTGGGCCTGGACGTAATATTGGCGCCCGTTGATTTCCTCGGTGAAGGCGACAATCGCCATGCGGTTCTTCACCAGCGTGTGCAGCCGCGGCAGCAGCTTCGAGCCGAACACGCTGTCCTCGCGGAAGCGGCCCTCGACGTCGCCCGCCGACAGGGCAAGCGACTGATGATCGTACGCCAGCCACTTGTTGCCGTGCGGCCCCCGCTCGGTCCACACGAAAAACGAGGTGACGTAGGGACTTTCAACCAGCGCGTTGCGCATGATCGGATCGATGAACGGCAGGTCGAGCGGCTCGATGCGCGCCTGTGGCACGCGCAGGATCACGTTGAAGTAGGGGCGGTTGAGGTAGGCCTCGACCGTTTCGACCAGCGAGTCGGCCGTGTCGCTGCTCAGCTGGCGGAGCACGATGGTCGAGGTTTTCTCGATGTCGTGCAGCGAGCGGAACTGGAAATAGAACAGCACGGCCATCGGGATCGCGACGACGATCGCCAGGCCCACGGCGAGGCGGATGCCGCGGTCGTGCCAGACCTGCCACACCGGACGGGGACGCGTTCCCTCACTCATATCGTCAGCCCTTCAACTCGCCCGCCACCCAGGCCTGCACGTCCTGCCACCCCGTGAGGCCCGGCTGCTGCGTCACGAGCGCCCACAGGAGGGCGCTCGTCTCGGCCAGCAACTGCTGCCGGTATTCCCGCGGCAGCGCCTCGGTGGCGCGCCGCAAGTCGCGCAGCGCCCCCTCGGCATCGCCCGTGGCGACCTTGCACAGCGCCAGCCGCGACGCCTGCACCGGGTTCTTGCCGGGGTCGCGCGCCTGGCCCTCGGCATAGGCCGAGAGCGCGGCCTGGAACCGGCCCTGTAAAAACAGTGTATGTCCGAGATTGTAATGGCCAAAGGCCAGTGTGGGGGTGAGCTGAATCACCTGCCGGAACGCCGCCTCCGACTCGGTGAGCCGCCCCAGCTCGCGGCGGACCACGCCGACGTTGTTCAGGGCCTGGGGACTGGCCGGGTCCAGCGCCAGGGCGCGTTCGAAGGCGGCCAGCGCGTCGGCGGGGCGATCCAGCTCGCCGAGCGTGGCGCCCAGGTTGGCCCAGGCCGGGGCAAAGGCCGGCAGCAGGTGGGCCGCCGCCTCGAAGTCGGCCGCGGCGCGCGCCATGTCGTCGCGCCTGAGCGACAGCTTGCCGCGTTCGTAATGGGCCGCCGCCCAGCGCGGCGCCAGGACCAGGGCTTCGTCGAGATCGCGGGCCGCCGCGTCGAGGTCGTTCACCTCCATGCAGACGCTGGCGGTCGCGACCAGCGCGGCCGGCGTGCGCCCGGCGCCGAGTGCCTCGAGGCACAGGCGCAAGCGCTCCCCAGGATCGGCGCAGCGAAAGGCCCTCGGCAGAAGTGCGGTAGTGCTGTGGTGCTGGGGTGCTGGGGTGCTCACGAGCAGGAGCCAGGCCCCGGCCGGGTGCCGCTCGAGCGCGGCCGCCCACTCCGCCTCGAGATAGGCGCGTTGCGTCGTGACGAGCGCGGTGCCGCCGGTCTGGTGGTTGACGAAGGCTTCGTCAAACGCGTTCGCGCGAATGACGACCGCCGCGTCCGGCAGGTCGCCGGCGAGGGGATACCGGAACGGCCACTCGGCCGGCGACGGCGCCGCGATTGCGCGGCCTTCCGGGTGGTCGGCCTGCCATGACTCGATCCACTCCGCGGCCGAGCTGGGCGAGTCGGCGATCGCAATGCGTGGCGGGGGCACGACGGCAATTGTCACACGGCCTGCATGGATGAAGACATCGCCCGATGATGTATGACAAGAGATGACGTCGCGGCGCGTCACCGCTCCGTATAATCCGCCCGAGAAGTTCGAGCGGTTCCCTGCCCGCGCCAGCGAGGCCTCGCTCCCTTCCGGGAGTGCATCATGAAACCGACGTTCAACACCGCGCCGGAGCCTCGGCGCGGCTTTCTGATCCGCGTTATCCAGACCGTGCACGCCGGCATCGGCGCGACGCTCGCGTTCGTCGTCGGCGGCGCCGTAGTCGCCCCCAGTTTCTCGCGGCGCGAGAAGCTGTGGTTGCCGGCCGGCACGATGCCGCAACTGGCCGAAGGCGTGCCGACCGCCGTCACGTTGCGCATCGCGCGATCCGACGGCGCCAGCGAGACCGTCGATCGCCGCGTCGTCTACCTGGTGAAGACCGGCGGCGAGTTGCAGGCCCTCGACTCGACCTGCACGCACCTCGGCTGCCGCACCCGGTTCAATCCCGAGAGCCGGCTGATCGAGTGCCCGTGCCACGGCGGGATCTACGACACCAACGGCAATGTCGTGTCGGGGCCGCCGCCGGCGCCGCTGGCGAAGGTGCCGGTCCGCGTCGAGCACGATCGCATCCTGGTGCAGGTGTAGCCGTGACGGGCCCGCTGCGCGACTGGCTCGATTCCCGCACCGGCTATCGCGCGCTCGTGCGGCGCGCGCTCGACGAGGAGCTGCCGGGCGGCACCGGATGGCCGTTCACCACCGGCAGCGTGGTCACCCTGCTCGTCGGCTGCCAGTTCATCACCGGCGTCGGCCTGACCATGTATTACGTGCCGGCGCCGTCGCTGGCCTACGACAGCGTGCGCTTCATCATGCGCGAACTGCCGCTGGGCTGGATGCTGCGCGGGCTGCACTACTGGGGCGCGAGCTTCCTGGTGGTGGCGACGGTCGTGCACCTGCTGCGCGTCTTCCTGCTGGGCTCCTACAAGGCGCCGCGGGAAGTCACGTGGCTCAGCGGGCTGGCGATGCTGCTGGCCATCCTGGGCTTCTCGCTGAGCGGCTACCTGCTGCCATGGGACCAGAAGGCGTACTGGGCCACCACCGTCACCATCAACATCGCGCGCGGCACGCCGCTGCTTGGCGCCTCCGTGGCCGACGTCTTGCGCGGCGGCCCCGAGCTGGGCGCGCTCACGCTGGGGCGGTGGTATTCCGCGCACGTGTTCCTGCTGCCGGCCACGCTGGTCACGCTGATCGTGGCCCACATCGCCCTGATGCGGAAGCACGGCATTTCGGGGCCGATCGCGCCCGCGGCGGGGCCGGGCGAGGCGTTCTTCCCGTGGCATGTCATCCGCGACACGGTGATGATGGCGGTGGTCTTCGCCTCGCTGTTCACGGTGGCGGCGCTGGTGCCCGCGCCCCTCGACGCCATTGCCAACCCGTCGGATGCCACCTACATCCCGCGGCCCGAGTGGTACTTCTTGTCGCTGTTCCAGTTGCTGAAGTACTTCCCGGGTCCGCTCGAGCCGGTCGCGACCATGGTCGTGCCCGGCGTGGTGATCGGGTTCCTGATCCTGCTGCCGTTTGTCGATCGCGCCGATGGCCGGCATCCGTTCCGCGCGCCGCGCAGCGTCTTCACCACGATGGTGGTGGCCATCGGCGTGGGCGTGCTGGCGCTGACCGCGCTCGGGGTGGCCGATAGTCCGCCGGATGACGGCGATGACTGGGGGCTGTTGCCGATCGCCGGCTGGCAGATTGCGACCAACGAGGCGAGCCCCTGCGCGCGTTGTCACGCGCCGGGCGCGCCGGCCGCGCCACTCGCGCAGACGCGGATTACCCGTGACGAGGAATGGCTGCTGTCGCACATGGCCGACCCGGTGGCGCTCGCGCCGGGCGTGCGCTCGGCGCAGGAGCCGGCGCCGCGGCCGATGATGTCGCGGTTCAAGGCGCAGGCGGTGGTGTCGTACCTGCGGCGCGAGCACGCGGGCCGCGTGCATCCGGCGATTGACGAGGCCGGCAAGTCGGCGGCGCTCGCCTATGCCGAGACGTGCGTGGCGTGCCACAAGATCGGCGGCGACGGCGGCACCATGGGGCCCGATCTCACCCACGTCGGCGCGCGCCGCACGGCGGCCGCGATCAAGGCGGTGATCGAGGACGCGCCGGCGATGTACGGCGAGACGGCGATGCCGCGGTTCAAGGACCGTCTGACGCCGGCGCAGATCGAGGCCCTGGCGAACTACCTCGCGGGGCGGAAGTGAAAAGTGAGAAGTGAGAAGTGAGAAGTGACAACCTCTCACTTCTCGCTTCTTACTGGCCCGGCGGGAGCTTGGGCGTCGCTTCGCCCTGGTGGCAGGTGTAGCAGGTCACCCGGCCCAGCACCGATTCGCCGGGCTTCGGCTTGTGGTCGGGGAAGAACTGCCTGTTGAGGGCCCTGGTCATTTCGAGCATCCGGCGCGCGGCGACCTTCTTGGGGTTGTCGTCGCTCGCGAAGTTGCCGCGCACGTGGCAGGTGCCGCAGGTCACGCCCAGCGCCTGCACCATGTGGTTCATTTCCTCCTGGAATTCCGGCGCGAGCAGGCCGGTCAGGACCCTCACGGCGGGGCTGTCGACCACGGTCGGGGTGGGGGCCTGAGCCAACGCCACCGGGCCAAAGCGAGAAATCACGAGAAAAAATGCTAACGTGGGCAGAGCGGTCGTTGGGCGCATGGCGGGCAAAGTTAGCACGCTTGCGTGTTTTTAAGCGGCCGTGCTATATTCGTCAGGTTCTCGTGAGACTAGGACACCCTATCTAGTCTCAACCGCATCGTGACGCACCCGCGCAACCCCCGGACCAATGGGGCGAAGCAAGGGGCCCGGGCTTGCGAAAAGCCGGGTGAAAGCGTCCGCCGATGCCGAAAACACCATTAGTAGGGTTTTACCGCTCAAGGTGCCAAGCCGCGTTGGCTTTCAGGCCTCGAGCACCACAGCCGCCGTAACCCGGTGGTCCGTGGAATGTTTTTCGAT
>CAYGMD010000216.1:5971-7385 GCA_964350785.1 uncultured Acidobacterium sp.
CGCCGCGCGGAGACGTCCGCCTGCGGTGCTGTGGAGTGCTCGTGCCGACGATTAGTCAGCTGGTCCGCAAGGGACGCGAGAAGGTCGAGTGGAAGACGAAGAGCCCGGCGCTGCAGAACAGCCCGCAGAAGCGCGGCGTCTGTGTGCGCGTCTTCACGCAAACCCCGAAGAAGCCGAACTCGGCGCTTCGCAAGGTGGCGCGTGTCCGCCTGACCAACAAGATTGAAGTGACCACCTACATCCCGGGTGTCGGCCACAACCTCCAGGAGCACTCGCTGGTGCTGATCCGCGGCGGTCGTGTCAAGGACCTGCCGGGCGTGCGCTACCACGTGGTGCGCGGCACCCTCGACGCCGTTGGCGTGCAGGGCCGCAAGCAGGGTCGGTCGAAGTACGGCGCCAAGCGCCCGAAGAGCTAACGCCGATCGTGCCGCAGATAACACAGATTACGCAGACCAAGAGCTAACCAATGCCGCGCAGACGAGTAATCGCGAAACGGGAACTGTTGCCGGACGCCCTCTACGGGAGCCCGCTGGTCACCAAGTTCATCAACACGATCATGAGCGAGGGCAAGCGTTCGACCGCCGAGCGCATCCTGTACCAGAGCTTCGACCTGATCAAGGAACGGTCGGGCGACGATCCGCTCAAGATCTTCAAGAAGGCCGTCGACAACGTCAAGCCGTCGCTCGAAGTGAAGTCGCGCCGCGTCGGCGGCTCGAACTACCAGGTGCCGATCGAGGTCAACCCCAACCGCCGGCTCTCGCTGAGCATCCGCTGGCTGGTGGGCTTTGCCCGCTCGCGCGGCGACGGCAAGACCATGCAGGAAAAGCTGGCCAACGAGTTGCTCGACGCGGCCAACCTGCGCGGCGGCGCCGTCAAGAAGCGCGAAGACACGCACCGCATGGCGGAAGCCAACAAGGCGTTCGCGCACTACCGCTGGTAGCGCGTCACAGTTGATATCTTTGAACCGGAAGATCTGACCTAATCATGGCTCGCTCAGCACCACTGGAACGCACGCGGAACATCGGCATCATGGCCCACATTGATGCCGGCAAGACCACGACGACCGAACGGATCCTGTTCTATACCGGCATCACCTACAAGATCGGCGAAGTGCACGAAGGCACCGCGGTCATGGACTGGATGGAGCAGGAGCAGGAACGCGGCATCACGATCACGTCGGCCGCGACCACCTGCTTCTGGAAGGAACACCGGATCAACATCATCGACACGCCCGGTCACGTCGACTTCACGGTCGAAGTCGAACGCTCGCTGCGCGTGCTCGACGGTGCCGTCGCCGTGTTCGACGCCGTGTCGGGCGTCGAGCCGCAGTCGGAGACGGTGTGGCGCCAGGCCGACCGCTACCGCGTGCCGCGCATCTGCTTCGTCAACAAGATGGACCGCATCGGCGCGGACT
>CAYGMD010000217.1:0-7380 GCA_964350785.1 uncultured Acidobacterium sp.
CTTGGGGGCTTGGGGGCTTGGGGATCTGGTTCTTCCTGTTTCCCAAACTTCAGTCGAAACCCGCGCGACACCCAACCTTCGCCGACCAATACAGCGCCGGACACAACATCCCCGGCATCGGTGGCCATTACCGCGCGGACGTCGTAGTCGCGCAGCAGCTCCACGGTGCGCTCGGCACGGCCATGGGTGCCGGCGACGAAGACCACGCGATCGGCGCGCGCCAGCGCCGCGCGCACGTCGGCCACCCAGTCGGCAATGCGGCCGTGGAACGACGGCACGGGCTGCACCGACAACTCGGTCCGGCCGTCACCGTCGTCGACCGCCAGCTCCTCGATCAGGTTCGCGCCGGCGAGCGCGGGCTCGACCTCCGCCCACGACAGCATCAGTTCCGCCGGCTGCGCCTTGAGGACGGCGGCGCCCTTCGCCGAACGCTCGACGGCATCGGCGTAGGCGGTCTGTAGTTGCTCCCACCCCGTCTCGATCTGCTTCCTGACATCGTCTGGTTCAGCGACGATGATGGTGTGATCGTGGGCGAGGCTGAGAAAGTCGAAGAGGGTCGAGGAGAGCGACAAGCCTAAAGGTTTGTCGCCACGAGGCGTTTCGCCACCAGGCACCGACTCGCGCCCCGGCACCAGGCCGAAGCGATCGAGGGTTTCGACCGACCGCTGCGTGCCGGGATCGAAGCGGCGGATCGACTCCACCGTGTCGCCGATGAACTCGATGCGGACGGGCAGCTCTTCGCCGGCCGGGAAAATGTCGAGAATGCCGCCGCGGCGCGCAAACTCGCCGTGGGCATCCACCGGATCGGCCGGCTCGTAGCCGCCGGCCACCAGCGTGTTGGCCAGCGCCTGCGGATCGATATCGATGCCCGGCGTGATCTCGTACGACGCCAGGAACAGCGCCGCCGGGTCGGTCAGCCGCGGCAGCAGCCCTGCCGCCGAGGCCACGATCACGCGAGCCTTGGAGCTGACGAGGGAATGCAGCGCCCGCGCCCGCGCCGACGCGACCTTGAGGTGAGGCTGGAAGCCGCGATAGGGGTCTACTTGCGGCGACGGGAACGGGAGCACCTGCTGTTCCACCACGGCATCGGCCGAGCCCTCGAGCGCCCCGAGAAAGAAGCGGATGTCGCTGACGGTGGTGTCGATGTCGGCGTCGGTGGGCACGACGTGCAGCACGACCCCGTCGCGCAAGCCGCGCGCCGCCGCCGCCACCGCCATGGCCCGTACAGGGGGCGTCGCGCCACTGATGCGCCGGGTGGGGGTTGCCAGCCCACTTTGCCCGAGAGCCGAGATCAGCAGCGACCGCAACGCGAGTGACGGAGCGCTAGACAAACTATCGATTATAGCCGGGAGGACACTTCTTGACGGGGCGACACCTCTTGACGGGACCGACACCCCTTGTCGGGAGCGTCACGCGGCGGAGGGGTGCTCCCGCGAAAAACATCGACGTGGAGCGCTCAATAAAACGCACCGTCAGTACTCGTTTTTCGCGGGAGCACCCCTCCGCCGCGTGTGCGACCCGCTTTCAGGAACCGTCCACGATGATGTTGGAGACGGCCCATGGATACTCCGGGTGGGACCGCACGATTTGCAGCCGGATGAACCGGGCCTCCTTGCGGAACAGCGGGACGAAGAGGGTCGGGCGCAGGGGATCCCTTAGCGCGGCGCGAAGGACCGAGCCGGCCGTTTCGCGTTCGAAGCTGGTCTCCCATGTCGCGTTGTCGAGTGACGTGGCGACACGCAGCGTGCCTGGATACAGCACGGCTGCGGACCCCATCGACAGCCGGAGGCCGCACACCGCTGCGACGTGTCCAAGGTCGACGCTCAGCGCGTCGCCGGGGCGTTGGGAGTGCGAGGTACTCCACCACGTCGCTGGATTGTTGTCGGTGACCCGTGCCATGTCGATCTGCCCTTCCGCATCAAACACGGCGGCAATGGCCAGCGGCCGGCTCTCGCAGCGGACCTGCGGTGCTCTCTGTTTCAAGGGCAGTCGAAACAAGGTCCGGTTGCCCCTGTCGCTCATGCGCTTGACGTCAGGGTGTTGCGACAGGAACGAGGCCCACGGGCGATCGGGGTCGACGCGGTTGTCGGCCGTGATCAGCAACGGACCGAAACCAGCCAGCGCATCGAGAATCGTCGGGTCACGGTCCGTGAGCGCGCGCCGCAGCACCTGGTAATAGGCTGGCTCGTAGCCGTTGTAGCCGTTCACCCCGCGCAGGCCGTGGCGGGTGGCCCGGTACATGGCGATGGTGTCGCGCCAGACGTCGCCGAGGGGCAGCTCCATCATCGCGGCCGAACGGTCGGCCTCCGATACCTCGAACGCGGTCTGCGGCGCGAGGGGCAGGGGCAGGCCCCGCATCCACCCTTCAGCGACGATGCCGGTGATCACGAGCAGCAACACGGCGGCCCGTGGCCGCCGCGCCAGCGGGAGACGGTTGAAGGCCAGGCTCCCGGCAACCGCCAGCGCGAGAACGGCCAGCATGCCAAACCGAGCCGGCACCCGCACCGCATCCCCAAAGAACGGCAGCCTCATCAACCAGGCGTAAGGCGGCTCGTAGAGGATTTGCTCGCCCAGCAGCGCCGGCCGCGGACCAAGGCTGCACAGGAAGAGGATCGCCGCGGCCACGAGGTAGAACGCCAGCGCCGAACGCACGCGGAACTCCGCACGCAGCGTCGGGCTCAGCGCGATGGCGACAATTGACAAGGCGGCCGCGAGCGACAGCGTCTTGTGCGGTGCCGTGCCCGACACGGTCAGCCATCCCCAGTCGAGGTTCCAGGGTCCGGTCAGGCGCGCACTGACCGCGACCGCGGCGAGACCGGCGGCGATCACCCAGCAGACGGCCGACGCCATCGCCAGGCGATCCCGGCCGGTCGCATGCGAGCGGCGCAACAGGATCACGCCGGCGATTGCGAGCACGGTAATCGTGAGCCCGGGAAGCAGTTGCCGCTCTCCGCCGTTCAAGGTCGCGGTCCATCCCCAGAGCGCCGACAACGGCGACGCGGTGACGAAGGAGCTCAAGTCGGCGCTGTATTCCACGACTTCGCTGAAGAAGTCTCGCGTCAGGTTGTACCGATCGTGAATCTGGTGGTAGCCGAGAATGATCGGCGACACCGCCAACGCCGCCACGCCCGCGGCCGCGACCATGGCAATCACGGCACGCCAGGCCTGCGGCCGCATGAACCAGAGCGTCCACAGGCCGAGAAGGACGGTGAAGAAGACCGCGTAGTAACTGGCGGAGAGCACCTGCAGGGTCAGTGCCGCGGTGAAGGCCACGAGCCACTTCACACGTCGTGTGCCGGCATAGAGATGCAGGGCGGCCAGCGCGGCGGGCATGCCGAACGCGAGCAGCAGCTCCAAGTGCTCGATGTGCGCGACCCGGTACGGATTGAACCCATAGGCCAGGCCGCACACGAGGGCGGCATCGTGGCGCCGGGTCAGCGTCAGGGCGAGCGCGTGCGCCGCGATGGCGCACAGCGGGAACGAGGCGAGAAAGGTCAGGTTGTAGGCGGTGATCGGACTGCAACCAAGCCATTGCAGGGGTGACGCAATCAGGCTCGCCCCGAGGAAATGATCCGAGAAGGCCATCATGCCGGTCGCCGGGAAGAACCCGAAACCGTTCCACCACTCCTGGGTCAACGGCATGATCTCCGCGTTCCACCACAGGATCGACGCCACGAGCAGGGGGTCGCCAAGGTCCTTCGGTAGCCGTGACGAGAGATTGAGAACCAGCGGGAAGGTCATGACGACCGCGAGCGCGGCGTACGCGGCAAAAGCCGACACAAGGGTCGGCCATGTGCGCCGGTGTCTGGTCCCCTGGGGGGAGAGATCAGTCATCGCGAACCGTCGTTTGAGCTGGAGAGGAGCTGCCGAAGACAGCCCCGGCCAGGCGCTAGTCTACATGAAGCAGGAGGGACCGCCCATCACGCGTTCCGGACCCGCTCGAGGATGGCGGTGGTCGAGTAGCCGGGGGCCAGTTCGATGCGCACGACCTTGCCGCCGCGGGCTTCGACGACATCCCGGCCGACAATGGCGTTTTCGCCCCAGTCGGCGCCCTTCACGAGGATGTCGGGCTGCAGCGCCGTGATGATCTCGTGCGGCGTGTCTTCGTCGAACACCACCACGGCGTCCACCGACGCCAGCGCGGCCAGGACCTCGGCGCGTTCGTGCTCGGGAACGATTGGGCGGTCCGGCGCCTTGCCCAGCGCGCGCGCCGAGCGGTCGCTGTTGACGCCCACGATCAAGACGTCGCCCAGCGCGCGGGCATCGCGCAGGTAGCGGACATGGCCCGGGTGAAGGACGTCAAACACACCGTTGGTGAACACAATGATGTGTCCCTGGCTTCGCGCGCGGGCCACAACAACCTGTGCTTCGCTTTGTGTCACGGCCGTCACTTCTGGCTACTGGAATCTGGCTTCTGGCTACTAAAGGTAATCCCGCCGCCAAACGTCCAGCGGTGGGCGGGACGGTAGATGCCCACGTCCCGGACGCGCGACTTGATGCGGAACGTGTAGAGCAGCCGGTGATAGTCGTAGGGATAGCCGTCGGCCTTGTGGGCGGCCAGGTCGAGACGGTACGTCCCTTCGACCAGGTCGAGGCTGTCGATCTCGAACGTCACCGAGCACTCGCCCTCGATCTTGCTGGGCTGGAACTCTTCGAGGTTGGTGTTGGTGCCGTACACGCACACGCCGTCGGCGTTGAACAGGCCCAGACCGAACACGAAATCAGTAATCGGCTCCTTGGCCGTCATCGTCATGTGGACCTTGATGTCGTCGCCGCTCTGGAACACGTGACCCGACTCGCCGTCGGGCCCGCTGATCGACACGTTGGTGATCTCGATCTCGCGCGTGCCCCACCGGCCCTCGGTGCTCTTGAACCCGTCGCGCACCGACTCGGCGTCATCGACGGCATTCTCGGGAGCGCGCTCGCCGCCGACGTCGGGCGGCGCCTGTGACACTTCCGATGCTGACGCGGCAACCCGGGCGGCCTCGGCCTTGGCCAGCGAGTTCTCTTCGCTGTCTTCGACGTTGATGACGTAGGCGGCGACCACGCGCTTGGGGTCGCCCTCGCCCTTCGACACGCCCTTGTCGAGCCAGTGGGCTTCGTCGCAGAACTTCTCGACCAGGTCGAGCGAGTGCGTCACCAGCAGGATCGACTTGTTGCGGCGCCGGAAGTCCGAGAACTTGTCGAGGCACTTGTGCGTGAAGCCCTGGTCGCCCACGGCCAGCACCTCGTCCACCAGCAGCACCTCGGGATCGACGTGGATGGCCACCGCGAAGCCCAGGCGCATGTACATGCCCGACGAGTAGGTCTTGACCGGCGCGTCGATGAAGTCCTGCATCTCGGCAAACTCGACGATTTCGTCGAAGCGGCGCTGGACCTCCTTCTTGCTGAGGCCGAGCATGATGCCGTTGATGAAGATGTTCTCGCGGCCGGAGATCTCGGGGTGAAAGCCGGCGCCAAGCTCGATCAGCGCCGAAATGCGGCCGTCGACCTTCACCTCGCCCTCGGTGGGGCGCGTGATGCCGGCCACGCACTTGAGCAGCGTGCTCTTGCCGGAGCCGTTGCTGCCGATCACGCCGTAGGTGCAGCCCCTTGGTACGGAGAACGATACGTTCTTCAGCGCCTGGAAGGTTTCGTCGGGCTTCAGGTCGCCGAGCAGGCTGCCGTCGAGCAGCGCCGACTTGAGCGTGGCAAACTGCCGCCGCCTGGCATAGCGCCGGTAGACCTTCGAGACGTTGATGACGTCGATGGCCGGCTTCATACGAATCCGCCACAGAGGCACAAAGACACAGAGAATCTCTTGTGAAATTCAAAGACAAGCAACACCTGATCTGACCTAAAAAGGTCTTCTTCGTGCCTCTGTGTCTCTGTGGCCTTAACCCTCATACTTCTTCCGCGAAGCTGTCTCTCAACCGATCGAAGACGAAATACCCGGCCAGGAACACCACGATCGAGCCGACGCCAAGGCCCAGCAGCCAGCGCTGGTGGCCGAACGGGCCGTCGAAGAACAGCACTTCCTGGTACGACCGCATCAGGTGGGTCATCGGGTTGATGTTGAGCCACCACTGCATGTCGGCCGGCGCCATCTGCACCGAGTAGATGATCGGCGTGGCGAAGAACCACAAGGTCAGGAGGTTGCCGAGCAGGTCCTTGAGGTCGCGGAAGTGCACCGTCAGCGCCGACACGAAAAACGCCAGGCCGGTCGTCAGGATCAACTGCACCAGCACGATCACCGGCAGCCACAACAGCTCCACGGGATCGATCGGCCGCTGGTAGTAGAGGACGAACGCCGCCAGGATCGGCAGCCCCAGGAAGAAGTGCACCATGTTCGCCAGCACGGTGACGATCGGCAGCACCTCCGCCGGGAACAGCACCTTCTTGATCAGGTTGCCGCCGGCGATCAGCGTGTTCGACGACTCGAGCAGCGAGGACGAGAACCAGGTCCACGGCAGGATGCCGCAGAACATGAACAACGCGAACGGCTCCATGCCGGCCGGGTGGCTCGACGGCAGCACCTTGGTGAAGACGAACGTGTAGATGAAGAGCAGCAGCGCCGGGTTGAAGAACGACCAGAAGAACCCGAGGACGGATCCCCGGTAGCGCGCCTTGAGATCGCGCACGACCAGGGTCTGGATCAGCGCGCGATAGCGGCCGAGCGTCGCGAGACTGCTAAACACCGCCTCTGCGGCTTTCCGCCTGCAGCTGCTGCAAGGTGCGGAGCATGGCCAGCCGCGCACGCTCGAAGTCGATCTCGTGGGGCACGCCGCCCATGATCATCTCCGCCCGCTTCATGCCGGCCTCGGCCCGCGACTGGTCGAGGTCTTCGGCGCGTTCGGCGACCTGCGCCAGCACCGACACCTTGTCGGGCAGCACTTCGACGAAGCCGATCGACACCAGCAGGCTGTGCTTCTCGGCGCCCTGCCGGTACCACATCTGGCCGGTGCGCAGCGCCGTGAAGAACGGCGTGTGCCCGGGCAGCACGCCGAAATCCCCCTCGGCGCCGGGCAGCGACACCTCGTCCACTTCCTGGGAAATGGACGCGTCGGGCGACACGATGTGCAGCGTCAGCTTGGTAGGCAGCGCCATGGGCTACCCCTTCTTCGCCTTGGCGATCGCATCGTCGATGGTGCCGACGAGGTAGAACGCCTGCTCGGGCAGCCCGTCGTGCTTGCCTTCGACAATTTCCTTGAAGCCGCGGATGGTCTCGGCAATCGAGACGTACTTGCCCTCGAGACCGGTGAACTGCGCGGCGACGAAGAACGGCTGCGACAGGAAGCGCTGGATCTTGCGGGCGCGCGTCACCGTCAGCTTGTCTTCTTCCGACAGCTCGTCGATGCCGAGAATCGCGATGATGTCCTGCAGGTCCTTGTAGCGCTGCAG
>CAYGMD010000218.1:0-7313 GCA_964350785.1 uncultured Acidobacterium sp.
CGCAGCGCCGCGCCGAACTGCAATACGAACGCGCCCTGGCCGACGCCCAGCGGACCGGCCGCTCCCAGGACGTCGACGGCGTCGGCTTGTCAGACGAGGGCGTGGCCGGCGCGCGCATTGACGCCGAGGCCCACGTCACCATCGATGTCGAGTACAACCAGACCGCGTACACGTTCGCCATCGAGTCGTCTGTCGCGCCCGCACCATCGCGGCAGGCGGCCATCGCCGGCGCCGTGGCCATCGTCACCGTGCCGTCGAACGTGTTCCGGACCTCGCCCGCGCCCGGCGGCGAGGAAAAGTACGCGCCGGCCGAGACCCTGGTTTATTTCGGCGCTGTGGCGGCGCCCGAGGTGCGGGAACGGTCCGAAGACGCTTACGAGGTCACGGCCGCGACCACGGCGGGCCGGGCCGCGCCGGTGCGGTCGCTGGTGGTGCGGCTGCGCGGCAACGAGAGCCTGATGGCCGAGATCCTGGCCAAAACCCGCTGGGACCAACTGCAGGAACTTCTCCAGTAGCCCCGCCGTCCTACCTGGTAGCGCCTGTCGCAACAGGCAAGACAAGGCAGGGCAACATGTTCAAGATCATCGACTGGAATTTCTCGGGAACGATCCACGTTGTCATTCCCGCGCTGCTCGCCGCCTCGATCCTCGCCGCCGGCTTGATGCCGCTGCGGTAGCCGCGATCGCGCCTTAGGATTTGGGACTGTCGGGCGCGGCCAGGTAGCTTCGGCGCGCCCGCACGGTCATGCCCGGGCGGTTCACCTTGACGTCGAGCTTGTGCACCTTGCCGTCAAGGTTCGCCGGCGCGAATCCGATCAGATACTGGCTGCGCAGCTCCTGGGCCACACGGGTGAAAGTGGGTGCCAGGTCGGCGGTCTTCACCAGCTCGAAATAGCCGCCGCCGGTCTCGTCCGAAATCTTGCGCAGGTCGCGCGAGGGTTTCGACTTCACGACCCGCATGCCGTTGAAGTACTCCGACTCGAGGCCGATCGAGTAGACCATCACTTCTTCGTCGCGCGCGCGTTCCATGACGGACTTGAAGCCGGTGCGGCTCGCGGTGTCTTCGCCGTCGGTGAAGACCAGCACGACGCGGCGGCCGTCGAGGCCTTTGAGCGCGTCGAGGCCGGCGGCGATGCCGTCGTTCAGGCGCGTCGGGTTGCCGAAGTACAAGTCGTTCAAGGCGCCGATCAGCTCGTCGCGGTTGTTGGTGAACGTGCCGCTCAGCTGGATCTTGTCGTTGAACGCGCCGACCTGGGCGCGATCGACCGGCAGCAACCGGAGCAGGAACTGTTCGGCGGCGCGGTTGAGCAGCTTGAGGTTGGCGGTCATGCTGGCGCTGGTGTCGAGCATCACGACGGCGCTGAACGGCTGCGACTCGTTGGAAAAAAGCGTGACATCCGCGGGCTTGCCGTTGTCAAGAATGGCAAAGTCGGTGCGCTCGAGGTCGGGCACCAGCCGGCCGCCCGAGTCGACCACCGTGGCGTAGATCGGCACCGTGCGCACCGACGACTTGAAAATGGGCTGATCCTGAGACGACTTCGCCAGCACGGCGGTGCCCGCGAGCAAGAAACCGGCGCACACAATCGAGGACAACCTGTTCATGACAGTCCAACTTTAGCAAAGGTCGTGCCCCCGGCGGCCTACACTAACGACAGGCCCATGCCTCCCGTGTTTCCCGGTTTGTGTGGCGATTGCGCCTATGCCCGTGTCGTCGACAACGGCCGGTCGACCTTCTACCTGTGCGAGCGGGCCCTGACCGACCCGCGGTTCCGCAAGTATCCCGCGCTGCCCGTGCTTGCGTGCCCCGGGTATCACCGCCGGGACCCCTCGGCCGCGCCTCCCGGGGAGCGCGATGATAAGCTGACCGAATGAGATTTACCGGATTCCTCCGAGGCGCGGTCATGGCCTCCCTGGTTGCCCTGGCGGTGACCGCCTGCTCCGAGTCGTCCAGCGCGGCGGGCCAGGCGCCGTCGCCCGCCGCCAATCCCGACCAGGTCGTGGCCGAGGTCGCGGGCCGCACGATCACGCTGCAGGAGATTGACGCCAAGTGGGAGGAGTTCGACGCGGCGGAACGCGCGCGCGTCACCCAGCTCCTGTACCAGAACCGCCGCAACATGCTCGACCAGGTGGTGGGCGACATCCTGATCGAGAACGCGGCCAAGGCGGCCGGCGCCACGGTCGAGGCCTTCGTCAAGCAGGACGCGGCCAAGCGCGCGACGCCGGTCACCGACCAGGAAGTGGCGCAGTTCTTCGAGGCCAATCGCGATCGCGCGCAGGGCCGCACGCTCGAGCAGCTCGGCCCGCAGATCAGGGACTTCCTCGTCAGCCAGCGCGCGCTGCAGGCGCGGGCCCAGCTGGTGGAAGAGCTCAAGGCCAAGGGCGCCGGCATCAAGGTGATGCTCGATCCGCCTCGCTACACGGTGGCCACGAGCGCCGCCGATCCCGTGCGCGGCGTGGCGTCGGCGCCGGTCACCATCATCGAGTTCTCCGACTACCAGTGCCCGTTCTGCGGCCGCGTCAACCCGACGCTGGAACAGGTGCGCAAGGCCTACGGCGACAAGGTGAAGATCATCTTCAAGGACTTCCCGCTGCCGAACCATCCGCAGGCCCCCAAGGCCGCGGAGGCGGCGCACTGCGCCGGCGAGCAGGGCAAGTACTGGGAGCTGCACGACCACATGTTCGCCAACCAGCGCGCGCTGAACGTGCCCGACCTGAAGCAGTACGCCGCGACCCTGGGCCTGGATGCGGCGAAGTTCAACCAGTGCCTGGATTCGGGCAAGCACGCCGGGCTCGTGGCCGCCGGCACCGCGCAGGGCGAGCGGATGGGCGTCAACTCGACGCCGACGCTCTACGTCAACGGCCGGCCCTTGATCGGCGCGCAGCCGTTCGAGGCGTTCAAGCAGATCATCGACGAAGAGCTCTCGCGGAAGTGACGCGTGCCGGGAGGGCACTCCTTGCCGGGGTGGCACCTCTTGACGGGGCGGCCCTTCTCGACGGGATCACGGGACGAGCACGATCTTCCCGTGCGCGCCGGGTTCCATCACGGCGACGTGCGCTTGGGCGGCCTCGGCCAGCGGCATCTCCCGGCTGACCACCGGATTGAGCGCGCCGCTCTCGAGGCCGGCGATGATCGCGGCATGCGCGCGCCGGATTTCGTCCCCCGGAATGCCCCACAGCGCCAACCCATAGACCGCGCAGTCCTTGCTCATGATCTTGCGCGCGTCGATTTCAACCCGCCCGCGGTTGCCAATCACGACCACTCGCCCGCCCGGGGCCACCACCGTGAGGTCGTGATCGAGGTTCACGTTCGCCAGCATCTCGAGAATCACGTCGGGGCCGCGGCCGCCGGTGGCGCTTGTGATCTGGTCCAGGTATCCCGCGGACCGATGATTGATGGCGTGCCGGGCGCCCTGCCTGGTGACCACGGCGAGGCCTTCGTCCGTGCCGGCCGTGCCAATCACCGTCAGCCCGGCCGCTACCGCAAACTGCATCGCCGCGATACCGACGCCGCCGCTGGCGCCATGAATGAGCACCGTGTCGCCGGCGCGCGCGTTGGCCCGCCCGAACAGCGCGCGCCACGCCGTGACGTACGGCACGAACAATCCGGCGCCTTGTGCGAACGTGATGCGGGCCGGGAGGCGGTGGACCTGTCCTGCCTCGCACACCGCGAGCTGGGCGTACGCGCCATGCGCCTTGCCGATGGCGGTGCCGCTGATGTAGACCCGGTCACCGGCCTTCCAGCCGCCGGCATCGCCGCCCACCTGATCGATGACCCCGGCCGCGTCGGCGCCGGGCGTGTACGGCAGGTCGGGCTTGATCGCGTAACCGCCGGCGCGCATGTAGGTGTCATACGGGTTCACGCCGACGGCGTGAATGCGGACCCTGACTTGGCCCTTACCGGCCACCGGGTCTGCCACTTCTTCCAGCTTGAGGACGTCGGGGCCACCGAACTCGCGCGCGAGAATCGCTTTCATGGAGCTGATTCTAATCCGGGGCCGGATCGGTCCCGACAAGAGGTCCCCTCCCGACAAGGGGTTCCCTCCCGACCAGCATTGCCCTCCCGGCAGGTATTAGACTGTCGTGATGGACTGGCTCACTCGCCTCGAGGCCCCGCAGAACGCGCTCGCCATCCTGACGGCGATGATCACGCCGGCGGTGCTGATCTCGGCCTGTGGCGCGCTGATCTTCTCCACGAGCACCCGCCTCGGCCGCGTGATCGATCGCGTCCGCATCCTGTCGGAGCGCTTCGAGACGCTGGCCCTCCATCCCGAGAAGGACGAGATGTCCGAGGAGCGGCGCGAGCTGATCTTCTCGCAGCTCGATCGCCAGACCTCGCGGGCGCGCCTGATCCAGCGCGCCATGACCGCCTTCTACACCGCGCTCGGCGTGTTCGTGTCGTCGAGCGTGGCCATTGCGGTGGTCTCGGCGGCGGCGCGCAATTTCACCTGGATTGCCGTGGTCCTCGGGCTGCTGGGCTCGCTCTTCATGCTCTACGGTTCGGTCCTGCTGATCATCGAAAGCCGCATGGCGCTCAGCGCCATCCACAGCGAGATGGACTTCGTCTGGAAGGTCAGCAAGAAGGTGGCCGGCAAGGAACTGGCGGGCAAGCCGACCGGCGGCCCGTTTACGTGGCTGGGGCGAAAGATCTAACAGTTTCGTAGCAGCCCGCCCGCCGCGTGGCCCAGCGGCAGGTGCGCGACCTTCGCGCACGCCATAAGGGTAGAATCCCCGTAACCATGAGAAACCTGTTGCTCGCCGCGGTGTTGTTGTCCATTCCGATCCCGATGCAGGCTCAGACGCCGCCAGCCGCCAATCCGTTGGCTGGCGAGGCCGCGCGCCTGTCGGTCGAGCTCAACCCGCAGGTGGTCGCCTGGCGGCGCGACTTCCACAAGAATCCCGAGCTTGGCAACCGCGAGACCCGCACCGCGAAGGTGATCGCGGACGAACTCCGGAAACTGGGCTTCACGGTCACGACCGGGGTCGCCACCACGGGGGTGGTTGGCGTGCTCAAGGGCGGGCTGCCGGGGCCGGTGGTGGCGCTCAGGTCCGACATGGACGCGCTGCCGGTGACCGAACAGGGCGACCTGCCGTTCAAGTCGACCGTCAAGACCCAGTGGGCCGGACAGGAAGTGGGCGTCATGCACGCCTGCGGCCACGACAACCACATGGCGATCCTGCTGGGCACCGCGACCGCGCTGGCGCGGATGAAAGACCGCCTGCCGGGGACCGTGAAGGTGATCTTCCAGCCCGCCGAAGAAGGGCCGCCGCCCGGCGAGACCGGCGGCGCCGAGCAGATGGTGAAGGAAAGCGTGCTCGAGAACCCGAAGGTGGATGCCATCTTCGGCCTGCACGTATTCCCCTATCCTGCCGGCACCATCGTCTATCGCTCGGGCCCGCTCATGGCGAGCGCCGACTCGTTCTCGATCCGGATCAAGGGCCGCCAGACGCACGGCGCCGTGCCGTGGGGCGGCGTCGACCCCATCGTGGTTGGTTCGCAGGTGGTCATGGGCCTGCAAACCATCATCAGCCGCACGGTGAACATCACCGAGGCGCCGGCCGTCGTGACGGTGGGCCGGTTCAGCGGCGGCAACCGCTCGAACATCGTCCCCGAATTCGTCGAGCTCGAAGGCACCATCCGCGCGTTCAACGAGGACGTCCGCAAGAGCATCCACGATCGCATTCGCGCCATTGCCACCCACTACGCCGAGGCGGCCGGCGCCACGGCAACGGTTGAGATCGGCATGGGCACGGCGTACCCCTCGACGATTAACGATCCGGCGCTGACCGAGCGGATGTTGCCGACGCTGCGGCGCGCCGCGGGCGCCGAGAACGTGCGGCTCGGCCCCCTCACGGGCACTGCCGAAGATTTTTCGTACTACCAGCAGAAAGTGCCGGGCCTGTTCGTGTTCCTGGGCGTGACACCGCGTGACCAGGACTACACGAAAGTGGCGCAGAATCACTCGCCGCTGTTCTTCGCCGACGAGTCGGCGTTGCCGGTGGGCGTGAAGGTGATGACCAACCTGGCGCTCGACTATTTGTTTGGAGGGAAGTAATGGACCGCAGGACTTTCATCTCGACCACGGCCGCCGGTGCGGCTGGTTTCACCCTGATGCCACCGGCGTTGGCGTTCCAGCAGGCGCCGGCCGCCCCGCCCGTCACGAAGTTCGAAGAACTGCGCCGCGGCGTCGGCATGTTCACTGGCACCGGCGGCACGATTGGCTACCTCGTCAACGGCGACGGCGCGATCGCGGTCGACAGCCAGTTCATGAACACGGCCGAGATCTGCGCAGCGGGATTGAAGCAGCGCGCGCCGAAGGGCATTGCCATGCTGTTCAACACGCATCACCACGGCGACCACACCGGCGGCAACAAGGCCTACGGCGTGAGCAAGATTGTGGCCCATGCCAACTGCCTGAAGTCCCACAAGGCCGTGACCGAGGAGGCCAAGACGGTCGAGCAGCAGGCCTACGCCACCGCCACGTTCACCGACACCTGGACCGAGAAGTTCGGCGACGAGACCATCGAGGGCCGCTACTTCGGCCCCGGCCACACCGGCGGCGACGCGGTCTACCACTTCCAGCGCGCCAACGTGATGCACATGGGCGACCTGCTCTTCAATCGCGCCCACCCGAACATCGACCGCGCCCAGGGCGCCAGCGTGGCGAGTTGGATCAAAGTGCTCGAGGCGGTGGACAAGCGGGCCTCGAACGACACCATCTTCATCGCCGGTCATGCGAAGGACAACCTGGTCCGCAACACCAAGGCCGACGTGCTGCGCTTCCGCGACTACCTGACCGCGGTGCTGGAGCACGCGCGCGCCGGCGCCAAGGCGGGCCAGTCGAAGGAGGAGGTCCAGAAGCTGCCCGTGCTCAAGGGCTTCGAGGCCAACGCCTCGCCCAACGCGCGCCTGACCCTCGCGTTCGTACTCGGCATCTGTTACGACGAGGTCACCGCGAAATGAAGCGCCTTGCCGCCGTTGGATTGATTCTCGCCGCCGCCTCGGGACTGCTCGCGCAAGCGCCGCCGCCGGTGACGCCGATCACCACCGCCAATTCCGCCGGCAATGGTCCGCTCGACCGGCTCTACTTCCGGTCGATCGGGCCGGCCACGCCGTCGGGGCGCGTCAACGATCTCGCGGTGCTCGAGGGCGACCCGACGACCTTCTACGTCGCCATGGCCACGTCGGGCATCTACAAGACCACCAACGGCGGCACCACGTTCACGCCGGTCTTCGACCACGAATCCACCGGTTCGATTGGCGCCGTCGCCATTGCCCAGACCGACGCCAACCTCATATGGGCCGGCACGGGCGAG
>CAYGMD010000219.1:0-7262 GCA_964350785.1 uncultured Acidobacterium sp.
GTCGGGAGTCGGGAGTCGGGAGTCGGGAGTCGGGAGTCGGGAGTCGGGAGTCGGCCATCAAATTCTCACCGGAATTCCGGCGGCGCTCAAGAACTGCTTCAGTGCCTCGACGCTGTGCTCGTTGAAATGAAAGATCGACGCGGCCAGTGCGGCATCGGCGTGCCCGTCGCGGAAGATCTCCGCAAAGTGCGCGAAGGTGCCGGCGCCGCCCGATGCGATCACCGGGATGTTGACCGCGTCCGACACGGCCGCCGTCATCGCGCAGTCGAACCCGGCTTTCGTCCCATCGCGATCGATCGACGTCAGCAGGATCTCGCCGGCGCCGCGGTCGGTCGCCTCGCGCGCCCACTCGACGGCATCGCGGGCGGTCGCGGCCTGGCCGGAGCGCACGAACACGGCGTACCGGTCCTCCTGCTTCTTCGCATCGATCGCGACGATCACCGCCTGGCTGCCGTAGCGCTTCGCCAGCGTGGTGATCAGTTCGGGCGTCGTCAGCGCGGCCGTGTTCAGGCTGACCTTGTCGGCGCCGGCCTCGATGGCCGCCGCCGCGTCGGCTTCGCTGTGAATGCCGCCGCCAACCGCGAGCGGCAGGAAGATTTCTTTCGCGACCGCGGCAATGGTGTGCGCGCGCGCCTGGCGCGCCTCGACGGTGGCGGTGACATCGAGGATGACGATTTCGTCGATACCTTCCACGTTGTAACGGCGGGCAAGGGCGGCCGGGTCGCCGGCGTCGCGCAGGCCCTCGAAGTTCACGCCCTTCACGACTTTGCCGTCCCGGACGTCAAGACAGGCGATGATCCGTTTACTGAGCATCGTTCACCTGGTGGAGCCAGTTGCTCAGAATCTGGAGGCCGGCTGGACCCGACTTCTCTGGATGGAACTGCACCGCCGACACGTTGCCGCGCTCGACGGCGGCGCTGAACGGCATGCCGTACTCGCAGATCGCGACCGTGTCGTCGATCACGGGCGCGGCGTAGGAGTGGGTGAAATACACCTGCGTGCCTGGCGTGATGCCGGCCATCAACTGGCTTGGACGCGGCATGGTGAGGCTGTTCCAGCCCACATGTGGCACTTTCTGCCGCGCGCTTACGGGAAACGTAAAAAGGGAGCAGGTCCCTTTAAACACGCCGAGCCCCGCGACCGCAGGCGCCTCGACACTGCCTTCGAACAGCCACTGCAAGCCGACGCAGATGCCGAGCAGCGGCGTACCGCCGGCGATGGCAATCTTGATGGTGGCGCGCCACTCATCCGTCAGTCCGCGTGTGGCGTCGAAGTGGCCCACGCCGGGGACGATGATGCCCGTGGCCCGCGCGAGCTCGCCTGGCGCGGCGGGCGTCCACACCTCGGCGCCGACGGCCGCCAGCGCCTTTCGCACCGACGCGAGGTTGCCCGCGCCGTAGTCAACCAGCGCGATCACAGCAGGCCCTTGGTGCTGGGCAGCATGCGCGCCATCCGCTTGTCCTTGGCGCACGCCACGCGCAGCGCGCGGGCAAACGCCTTGAAGCAGGCCTCGATCTTGTGGTGGTTCGACCGGCCGTACATCACCTTGAGGTGGACGTTGGCACGGGCGGCCATGGCGAAGCCGTCGAAGAAGTCGTGGACCAGTTCGGTCTGCAGGTCGCCGACCATCCGCACGTTGACCTTGGTGTCGATGACGCAGTGGGGACGGCCACTGAGATCGATGGCGGCCACCGCGAGCGTCTCGTCCATCGGCATCACGAAGTAGCCGGCGCGGTTGATGCCGCGCTTGTCGCCAATCGCCGCCAATACCGCTTCGCCCAGCGCGATGCCGGCATCTTCGACGGTGTGATGCTGATCGACGTCCAGATCGCCGGTGGCCTTGACCTTGAGGTCAAAACCGCCGTGCCGCGCCACCAGGTCCAGCATGTGATCGAGAAAGCGGATGCCGGTGCGGTTCTCGTACGTGCCCTTGCCGTCGAGCGCCAACGTCACCTTGATCTGCGTCTCGGCCGTGCGGCGATCGATGACGGCCTTGCGGCCTGCCCGCCGCGGCTTTAGCGGAGGCTTGCGCACAGGGCCTCCAGGGTCGCCACCGCGTGGCGCGTGTGCTCGACCACACCGGTGGTCAGCCGGAAGCAGTTCGGGCAGGCCGGGTCTTTCGTCCGGTCGCGCACGAACACGCCCTTTGCGATCATGCCGTCAACGAGCGCCCGCGCGCGCTCGCCGCCGTCAATCAGCACGAAGTTGGCGCCGCTCTTCCAGTATCGCAGGCCGGCACGGTCGCACGCGGCGTAGACCAGCTCCTTCGATTCCTTGGCCTGCGCGACATACCAGGCCCGGAACCCGGTGTCGGCAATCGCGGCGCGCAGCGCGGCCACGGCGACGACGTTCAGGTTGAACAGCGGCATGGCGCGGCGGATGGGCGCCAGCACGGCCGGCGCGGCAATCATCGCGCCGACGCGCATGCCGGCGAGGCCGAACGCCTTCGAGAAGGTGCGGCCCACGATCACATTCGGATAGCCGGCCGCTTCGCTCAGGAAGTTCTCGCCCAGGAAGTCGTGGTACGCCTCGTCCACGAACACGAGCGCGTGGCCGGCCTCGCGCGCCACCCGGTGAATTGCTTCTTTTGGCACCGGCCGTCCGCTCGGGTTGTTCGGGTTGTTCACGTAGACGATGCGCGTGTTGGGGGTCAGGGCCTTGAGCACGCCGTCGAGCGGATAGGCGTAGTCGGGCCCGGCCGGCACCGACACGACCCGCGCGCCCATGGCATGAGCGGTGCTCAGGTACGGCTCGAACGCCGGTTGCGAGACGACAATCTCCGGCGACCCGGAGATGGCCGTGAGCGGGGCGCCGAGTGCCACCAGCGCGTCGGGCGTGCGGTTGCCGAGGTAGCCGATCGACGCCAGCAGGATGCCTTCGTCCAGGCCGTTGGTCAGCACCAGCCGATCGGCGTCGACGCCGAGAAACGCCGCCGTCTCGACGATCGCGTCGCGAAAGTCGGGATAGGTGGCGAGCCGTTGCGCATCGAAGGCGCGGACGGCCGCGACCACCTTGGGCGAGCAGCCGCCGGTGTTCTCGTTGAGATGCAGCCGCAGGCCGGGGCCGAGGTCGGGAATGCCTTGAATGGTGGTCATATGGATGCTGTCGGCAGCACTAAAGTGCTGCCCTCCTGGCACTACTTGCGTGCTGCCCTTCTGGCGCTCATGCCGTTGGTCCTTACTTCAATCGAACGCGCGTGGCCTTCCAGGCCTTCCGCGCGCGCCAGCGTCGTAATCGTCTTCGCAATGCGCTGCAAGCCGCGCTTCGTCACGCGTTGGACCGAGACCAGCTTGACGAAGTCGGCGGCGTTCAGCCCGCCCCGGTAGCGCGCGGCGCCGGCCGTGGGCAGCACATGGTTCGACCCGATGGCGTAGTCGCCGGCCACCTGGGCGGTCCAGGCGCCGACGAACACGGCCCCGGCATTCCATACGCGCCTGGCCATGGCGTCGGTTCCGACCACCAGGTGTTCCGACGCGGCCTCGTTTGCCAGGTCGATGGCTTCGCTCATGTTGCGGCACACGATGATGCCGCCGTGGCGTTCGAGGGACTGCAGCGCCGGACCGGTGCTGGGCATCCGGGCGGCGACCTGCCGCGCCACTTCGTCGGCCAGCCGGCGGTTCCACGTGATGAACACGGCCCGCGCATCGGGGTCATGCTCGGCTTGCGCGATCAGGTCGGCGGCAATCGCGCCGGCGGGCCCGGTGGCGGTGACGATCAGGATTTCCGTGGGCCCCGCGTAGAAGTCGATGCCGCAATCGGCCGAGACCAGCGACTTGGCTGCCGACACCCAGCGGTTGCCGGGACCCACGATCTTGTCGACGCGCGGCACCGTGCCGGTGCCATAGGCCATGGCCGCAATCGCGTGGGCACCGCCCACCTGGAACAGCCGATCGACGCCGGCGGCCAGGGCCGCGGCCAGCACCGCGGCATCGGGCCGCGGGCAACAGACGATCACCTCGGGCACGCCGGCCGCGCGCGCGGGGATCGCGGTCATCAGCAACGATGACGGGAGGGGATAGCGCCCGGCGGGCACGTAACAGCCGACGCGCGACAACGGGATGACGCGTTGTTCGACGCTGATCCCGGCGCCGACGGCCTTGCGCCACCCCTTCGGCACCTGCGCCCTCGCCACCTGGCGGATGTTGGCCGCCGCCCGCGTGATGGCGGCGCGCACGGCCGGCGCCAGCGTCTTGGCCTGCACCGCCCACACCGGGCGGGGCACTTCGATGCCGCCCTTCAAGCCATCCAGAGCGCGCGCGTAGCGCAGCAGCGCGGCATCGCCACCCTTGCGGACGCGGCCGACGATCGCGGCTGCGCCCGATTCGGTGGCGCGATCGCGGATGCGCGTCGCCGACAGGAGTTCGCCGACGGCCCGGCGGTTGCCTGATTCAACAATTCTCATCGTGTCCTCTACGGCGGCACTAAAGTGCCGCCCTTCTGGCACTGCTCCTAGATCACGATCTTGTTGAGCGGATACTCGACAATGCCCTGGCCGCCGGCCGCCTTCAGGCGCGGGATCAGGTCGCGCGCGACCTTCTCTTCGAGGATGGTGTTGATCGCCACCCACTCCGGGTCGCTCAGCGACGACACGGTCGGGCGCTGCAGCGCCGGCAGGAGCGCCAGCAGCGTCTCCAGGCCGGTGCGCCTGGCGTTGAGCATCAAGCCGACGCGCCCCTGGGCGTCGATGGCGGCGCGCAGCAGCAGCGCCAGGTTCTCGATCTTGGTCTTCTTGAACGCGTCCGTCATGGCCGACTGGTTCGCGATCAGCTGCGTGTTCGACTCCATGATGGTCTCGAGGATGCGCAGGCGGTTGGCGCGCAGCGTCGACCCGGTTTCGGTAGCCTCGACGATCGCGTCGGCGAGTACCGGCGGCTTGACCTCGGTGGCGCCCCACGAGAACTCGACGTCGACGTCGAGGCCCCTGGTGGTGAAGTAGTTCCTGGTCACCCGCACCAGCTCGGTGGCAATGCGCTTGCCGTTGAGGTCGGCCACGGTCTTGAAGGGCGAGTCTTCCGGCGCCGCCAGCACCCACTTGACCTTGCCGAAGCTCTGCTTGGAATAGACGAGGTCGCAGATGCGGGCGAGCTTGGCCTGTTCGGGGTGGCCGATCTCGTGCTCGGCGATCCAGTCCTGGCCGGTGAGGCCCGCGTCGAGCACGCCGTCGGCCACGTAGCGCGCCATCTCCTGCGCCCGGATCAGCATGCACTCGATTTCCGGGTCGTCAATCGACGGGAAATACGACCGCGCGTCGACGCGCATCTGGTAGCCGGCGCGCTGGAACAACTGGATGGTCGCATCCTGCAGCGAGCCCTTGGGAATGCCTAACTTCAATTTCATCGTGTCCTCTTTGTCGGCGACGGCGGCACTAAAGTGCCGCCCTCCTGGCACCTGTTGACGGAAGCTCGGTGTAGAAGCAGGTCCGCTCGCCGGTGTGGCAGACGTTGCCGTCACCCTCGCGCCGCACCTTGATCAGCACGGTGTCTTCGTCGCAGTCCAGGAACACCTGGCGCACGGCGAGCCGGTTGCCCGACGTCTCGCCCTTCATCCACAGCTTGTTGCGCGTGCGGCTGAAGAACGTCACGTAGCCGCTTTGCTGCGTCAACTGCCACGCTTCATCGTTCATGAAGCCCACCATCAACACCTCGTTGCTGGTTTCGTCCTGCACGACCGCCGGAATCAGCCCGTCCAATTTCGTGAAGTCCATAACGTCCCTAAAGACAAAAAGCCCGCCGTTGCCGGCGGGCCTGTGCGTGAAACGAATCCTTGGTGGCTGTCGTTGAATTCCCTACGCGCAAACTCCGGCCGTGCCGTTCTGTGAACGGTGGTGATGGCTGCGGTGCGCGTGATGGACGAACGACATGTGACCTGAAAAGAGTAGTTGATCCGCGATCGGAATTGCAAACCGGCCTAGCGGACGTCCTGGCGCCCCTCGATCCAGCGCGCCACGTCGCCGGCCGGCCCCGGCCGGCTGACATGGAACCCCTGGACGGCATCGCACCCAAGCTCCACCAGCTGCTGGTAGACGCCTTCGGTCTCGACCCCTTCGGCCACCACCTGCATCCCGAGGTTGTGCCCGAGGTCGATCATGCACCGCACCAGCGTCTCGTCCTCGCCGTCGGCCAGCCCGAGCAGGAAGGAGCGGTCGATCTTCAGCTGATCGACCGGCAGGCGCCGCAGGTAGCTGAGCGACGAGTAGCCGCGGCCGAAGTCGTCGATGGCCAGCGTCACGCCCATTTCGTGCAGCTGGTGCAGGCAGCGGGCCGAACCGTCCGGGTCCGACATCACCAGGTTCTCGGTCAGTTCCAGCGTCAGCGACCCCGGGGGCGTGCCGTAGGTCTCGAGCAACGCGCTGACGCGGCCGGGGAAGGCCGCGTGATGCAGGCTGCGCGGCGACACGTTCACCGCAATCGCGCAGGTGGCCGGCATGGCCGACACCGGCCACTCCGACAGCGCGCGTTCGAGCACGAAGCCGGTCAGCGGATTGACCAGGCCGGTGTGCTCGGCGACGCGGATGAAGTCGTCTGGCAGCAGCCGTCCGTGCTCCGGATGGTTCCAGCGCACCAGCGACTCGATGCCGATCACCGCGCCGGTCCTCACGTGCACGATCGGCTGGTAGTCGACGTCGAACTGGTGCTGATCGATGGCCTGGCGCAGCGCGGTCGCCATGCTGGCGCCCTTGTGCGCGCGCTGATCGCGGGCGGGGTTGTAGACCAGGTAGCCGCACCGGTCGGCCTTGGCGAGATACATCGCCGAATCGGCCTTCTGCAACAGCTCGTCGCCGGTCGCGGCGTGCAGGGGCGCACCGGCAATGCCGATGCTCGCGCTCACCATCAGCGGCCGACCGTGCACATCGAATGGATGCTCCAGGTCGTGCAGGACCTTGCGGGCGGCCAGTTCGGCGCGGTTGACATCGGTCGCCGGCAACAGCACGGCGAACTCATCACCGCCCAGCCGCGCCACCGTGTCGGACGCGCGCAGCGTGCCGCGCAAGCGCGTCGCCACCTCCTGCAGCACCAGGTCGCCGGCATGGTGGCCCAGGGCGTCGTTGATTTCCTTGAAGCCGTCCAGATCGATCAGCAGCAGCGCCAGGCCCCGGTCGTCGCGATGCGATCGCAGCAGGGCCTGCTGCAGCCGATCGTGAAACAGCGCGCGGTTGGGCAAGTCGGTGAGGGAATCGTGGTACGCGAGATAGGCCACCCGCTGGTTGGCCAGCTGGCGGTCGCGGCGGATGGCGGCCTCGCGCAGCTCCCGTTCCACGGCCG
>CAYGMD010000220.1:0-7210 GCA_964350785.1 uncultured Acidobacterium sp.
ATCCACATCTTCTCGCCCGAGATCACGAAGCTGCCGTCGGCCTGTTTCATGGCCCTCGTCTTCGCGCCAAGCGCGTCGGAGCCGGCCCCTGACTCACTCAGGCAATAGGCGCCGGCCATTTCACCCGAGATCAGGCCCG
This sequence comes from uncultured Acidobacterium sp., assembly GCA_964350785.1. GTDB lineage: Bacteria > Acidobacteriota > Vicinamibacteria > Vicinamibacterales > UBA2999 > 12-FULL-67-14b. Next base: position 140 of record CAYGMD010000220.1, read on the forward strand.
GCAGGTACTTCTGCTTCTGCGCTTCGGTGCCGAACATGAAGATCGGCAGGATGGTGAGGTTGGCCTGCGCCCCGAAGGTGGCGCCAAACGAAGCGTGCGTGGCGATCTCCTCAGACACGACCAGCGTCGAGATCTTGTCGAGGTCGACGCCGCCATACGTCTCGGGGACGTTGGTGCCGAACAGGCCCAGCCCGCCGCACTTCTTGACGAGCTCGCGCTGCAGCGTCCAGTCCTTCTGTTCCAGTCGCTCGTTGGCCGGCATCACTTCGCCGGCGATGAACTCCCTGGCCGCCTGCCGAATCAGCTGGTGTTCCTCGGTGATCTTCTCGGGCGTCATCACCGCCGCCGGCGCGGTGTCCTCGATCAACCACGAACCGCCGCGTGCCATCGTCTCCGTCGTTGCGCTTGCCATAATGACGTTCCTCAACTTGAAACTGGAACTGAAACCGTGAACTGAAACTACCAACCTTCAACTTTCAACTTTCAACTTACATGCGCTCGAAGATCCCCGCGGCGCCCATGCCGCCGCCCACGCACATCGTGACCAATCCGTACCGCGCCTGCCGGCGGTGCAACTCGTGAATCAGGGTGGCGGTCAGCTTGCCGCCCGTGCAGCCCAGCGGGTGGCCCAGGGCAATGGCGCCGCCGTTGACGTTGACCTTGCCGGGATCGAGGCCCAGCTCGTTCATGCAGGCCAGCGCTTGCGAGGCAAACGCCTCGTTCAGCTCGATCAGATCGATCTGCTCCAGCGTGAGGCCGGTTAGCCGCAGCACCTTCCGGATCGCCGGCACCGGCCCGATGCCGAACAGCTCGGGCTTCACGCCCGCGGTGGCGTAACCGACAAACCGCGCCAGCGGCGTGAGCCCGAGTGCTTTGGCCAGTGCCGCCGACGTGACGATCACGGCCGAGGCGCCGTCGCTCATCTGCGACGAGTTGCCGGCGGTCACCGTGCCGCTCACATGGAAGGCCGGTCGCAGCTTGGCCAGCGCCTCGATCGAGGTGTCGCGCCGTGGACCCTCGTCCGTGTCGAACACGACTTGCTTCGTCCCGGGCCCGCCCTTGGCGAGGTGGTCGACCAGGCGAACCGTCAGCGGCACGATTTCGTCCTTGAACCGGCCGGCGTCGATGGCGGCGATGGCGCGCTGGTGGCTGCGCAACGCGAACTCGTCCTGCGCCTCCCGCGACACCTTCGACTCGCGCGCGTGGTTCTCGGCGACCAGCCCGGTGCTGAGGTAGACGTCAGGGTAGCTGGCGACCAGCGCCGGGTTGGGCGACACCTTGTTGCCGCCCATCGGCACCATGCTCATGGACTCGGTGCCGCCGGCGACCGCCGCCTGCCCCTGGCCCAGCATGATGCGCTCGGCGCCATACGCAATGGCCTGCAGGCCCGAGGAGCAGAAGCGGTTGACCGTCACCGCCGAGGCCTCGACCGGGATGCCGGCACGCAGGCTGGCGATGCGCGCGACGTTGAGCCCCTGCTCGCCCTCGGGCATGGCGCACCCCAGGATCACGTCGTCGATCGAGGCGAGGTCGAGCCCCGGCACGCGGGCGAGGGCGCCGGTGATGGCGGCGGCGGCCATTTCGTCGGGGCGCACGACGCTGAGGGTGCCCTTGGGCGCCTTGCCGACGGCGGTGCGAACGGCGGAAACGATGACGGCTTCCTGCATGGTGGGTCCTATTTCGCTGGCATGATCACGTCGGCCAGCAAGCCTTCGACGGCGTCGCCGACGAGCGAGGTTTTCATTTCGAACAGGTGGTTGGCGTCCTCGATGGTGATCAGTTCCTTCGGTTCCGGAATCCCGCCGTAGAACCTGCGGACTTCCTTGATCGAGATCAGCTCGTCGTCTTCGCCGTGGATGATGAACTTGGGCAGCGTGCAGGTGCGCAGCATGTCGAAGTCGTAGCGATCGACCGGCGGGGCGATGCCGAGCAGCAGTGCGACGCGCGGGTCCCCGGCGCCGACGGTCATGGCAACCCACGAGCCGAACGACATGCCCGCCGCCCAGATCGGGAGGCCCGGAAAGCGCTCGGCCGCGAAATCGATGGCCGCCGCGAAGTCGGCCTTTTCGCCCGCGCCCGAGTCGAACGTCCCGGCGCTGCGGCCGACACCGCGGAAGTTGAAGCGCAAGGCGGCGACGCCAAGGCGCGGCATGGCCTTGGCGGCCTGGTACAACGCCTTGGTGTGCATGGTGCCGCCGTGCAGCGGATGCGGATGGCCGAACACGGCCACCGCCCGCGGCTCGCCGTCGGGCAGATCGAGCAGCGCCTCGAGCGGGCCGGCCGGCCCGGGAATCTCACGCAGGAATTCGGGTGTCATCAACAAACCTTCCAAGAATCTCCGCGAACCGGTCGGGCCGCGTGACCAGGCCGATATGGCCGGTCCGTTCGAGCACCACGCGCTGCGCCGAGTGCAACTCGTGCATGTACTGTTCGGTCACCTGCACCGGGACCACGTTGTCGAGTCCGGCCTCGCCGGTCATCACCAGCGTCCGCGCCCGGATGGTGCGGGGATCCGCGAACTGGTGATCCGCCGCCCAGGCGACCCGCCGCGCCATGCGCGACGGCGAGGCCGGCGCCAGCGCGATCCGCGCGCCCTGGCCGGCCATGAAGCGCAAGCGCGGGCCGAGGCGCGGGATCGCCGCGGCCACCTCGGGGTTCATCCGCGCCGGCGCCGAGGCCACGAACACCGGGCTCATCAGCCGCGGCGCCTTCAAGTATCGCCGCTGCGCCTCGTTCGGCTGCCAGCCGCTGTGCAGCGCCGACGCCAGCACCAGTGCCGACACGCGCTCAGGGTGCCGCGCGCTGAACTCCGCCGCGATCAGCCCGCCGTACGACACGCCGGCAATGGCCGCTTGTGCCAGGCCGGCGCGATCCAGGGCCGTGCCGACCTGGGCCACGTAGTTGTCGAACGCGCGGGCTGGATCACACGGGAACGGGCTGGTCCTCTCGTCGCACAACGAGAACGAGATCACGCGGTGGTGGCGCGCCAGCGCGTCGACGGCCGGGCGCATCCACTCCCACCGGCCCTGCAGGCCGGGAATCAGCACGATCGGTGAGCCCGTTCCGATATTAATCATTTGCTCAGGTCCCAAGCCCCAAGTCCCAAGCCATCAGTTTCTGAGAGGCTTGCCGGTCTTGAGCGTGTGCTGGATGCGCTCCAGCGTCTTGCGTTCGCCGACCAGGCTCATGAACGCTTCGCGCTCGAGATCCAGGAGGTATTGCTCGCTGACCGTCGTCGCGTGCGGGAGGTTGCCGCCGCCCATGATGTGCGCCAGCTTGCGGCCGACCAGGGCGTCGTGATCGCTGGCGCGGCCGGCGCGCCACATCAGGTGCACGCCGAGGTTGAGGGCGGCCGTCACCGACTCGCCGCCCACCGGAATCGCGGTGCGCGGCGCCGGCGCGCGATAGCCCTCGCGCACGCGCTCGAGTGCCTTGGCCTTGGCGTCGGCCATCAGGCGCTCGCGGTTCATGGTGAAGCCGTCGGTCGCCGCCAGGTACCCCAGGCGTAGCGCGTCCGGGCCGCTGGCCGAGACCTTGGCCAGCGCCACCGTCTCGAACGCCTTCTGGATGTAGGGCAGGGGATCGCTTTGCGGCGTGGGCAGTCCGGCCATGGCGCGAACGGTCATTTCCTTGGTGCCGCCGCCGCCGGGAATCAACCCGACGCCGACCTCGACCAGGCCCATGTAGGTTTCAGCGGCCGCTTGCACGCGGTCGCCGTGCAGGGCGATCTCGGCGCCGCCGCCGAGCGTCAACCCGCCCGGCGCGACGACCACCGGCACCGGGCTGTACCGCAGCGCCATGGTGGCCTGCTGGAAGGCGCGGATCATCAGGTCGAGCTCGTCCCAGTTGCCCTCCTGAGCCTCGAGCAGCACGAGCATGAGGTTGGCGCCCGCCGAGAAGTTGGGCGCGTCATTGCCGACGACCAGCGCCTGGCCGCGCTTCGCGGCCTCTTTCACACCGGCGTTCAGCATCTGGACGGTGTCGCCGCCAATGGCGTTCATCTTCGAGTGGAACTCGACCGCGATCACGCCATCCCCCAGGTCGACGAGGCTGGCGCCGGCGTTCTTCTTGATGACGCGGCTTTGTTCCCGGGCCGTGCGCAGGATTTGCAGGTCGGCCGCGGCCGGCTTGACCAGCCCGTCGCGGAAGCGGGTCAGGCCGCCCTCGAGCAGGTCGGCGACGAGCGGCGGTACACCGCCGGCCATGGCATGGCCGCCGGCGGCTTCGGCCGCCGCCAGCACTTCGCGCACGCCAATCACGTCGAACAACTCGAACGGGCCGAGGTCCCAGCCGAAGCCCCATCGCATGACGCGGTCGACGTCGTCGATCGAGTGGGCGATCGCCGGCGTGACCCGCGCCGTGTAGACGAGCGTTGGCGCCAGGGTGGCGCGCAGGAACTCGCCCGCCTGGTCTTTGGCGTTGAAGAGCGCGCGCACGCGCTCGGCGAGATCGTCGATGGCGCGGCCCGCTTCGATCGACGCGATCCGGGCCGATTGCTTCGCGCGGTACTCGAACGTGGCGGGGTCGAGCGTCCAGATCTCGCTTTCGCCCTTGGCGTTCTTGCGGCGTTCGTAGAAGCCCTTGCCGGTCTTCTCGCCGAGTTGCCCGCGCCTGATCAGCTCCTCGACCAGGGGCGGCACCGCGAATGCGGCCCGGTCGGCTTCGCTCGCCAGCCGCTCGTTCAGGTTGCGCAGCACGTGCGCGAGGATGTCGACCCCGGCAATGTCCATGGTCCGAAAGGTCGCGCTGCCTGGACGGCCGAGCGCCGGGCCCGTGATGGCATCGATTTCTTCGATCGTGTACTTGCCGGTGGCGAGGACGTCGAGCGTGCGCGCGACCCCGTAGAGGGCGATGTGGTTGCCGATGAAATTCGGCGTGTCCTTGGCCACCACCACGCCTTTGCCGAGGACGTGATCGCCAAAGCGCGTCACCGCCGCCACGACCGCGGGGTCGGTCTCGGCGCTGGGAATGATCTCGAGCAGCCGCAGGTAGCGGGGCGGGTTGAAGAAGTGGGTGCCGAGCCAGTGCCGGCGGAAGTCGTCGGACCGGCCCTCGGCGAGCGCGGCGATGGCAATGCCGGAGGTGTTGGTGCTGACGATCGCGCCGGGGCGGCGCTTCTCGTCGACGCGGGCCAGCAGCTGCCGCTTGATGTCGAGCCGTTCGACCACCGCCTCCATGATCCAGTCGGATGCGGCAATGGCGTCGAAATCGGTGTCGAAGCCGCCGGTCGTGACCAGCCGGTGGACGTCGGGCGTGAACTGCGGATCCGGCTTCAGCTTGCGGGCCTTGTCGAGGCCCTGCCGCGCCAGCTCGGCGGTCAGGTCGAGCAAGAGCACCGGGATGCCGGCGTTGGCGCAGTGCAGCGCAATCTGCGCGCCCATGGTGCCGGCGCCGAGCACGGTGACGGAGTTGATCGCGATCATTCCGTGGTCCCCCTGATCTGCGTGGTCTGCGTCATCTGCGGCCCTGGTGTGACGGCATCGGTGTCCCGACACCGTTGATGAAGAGATCGACCACGGCATCAGCCTCGGCGGTCGGATCGTACTTGCGGCGGCTGAGCATCCAGTTGGTGGCCATCTCGTCGAGAGCGCCGAAGAAGATCTTCGTGGCCGTGGTGGCGCTGATCTCCTTGCGGAACGCGCCGGTGGCCTGGCCGTCGGCAATCGCGTCGCGGATCAGCTTCAGGTAGTCCTGCAGGAAGGTCGCGGAGAAGCGCTCCATGAACTTCACCGATTGCCGCAGTTCGACCTGGAAGACCACGGCCAGGTGCTTGTCGCGGCCGAGGCGGCCGAGATGCAGGTGGGCAATGCGGCGGAGGCGCTCGGCCGGGTCGGCGACGCCCGCGACCGCGGCGCGGCCCTCGGCAATCACCTCGCCCATCGATCGCTCGAAGATCGACACGAGCAGGTCGTCCTTGCCCTTGAAGTAGAGGTAGACCGTGCCGGCCGCCACGCCCGCCACCCGGGCGACGTCGGCGACCTGCGACTGGAAGAACCCGTGCTGCGCGAAGACGCGGGTCGCGGCGCGCAGGATCAGGTCGCGCTTGTCGGCGCCGCCGGCCGGCTTGACGGCGGTGAGCCGGCGGGCCGTCACCGCCACGGCCGCCGCCGATGAATGAACATTCATTCATTCTCGGTCGGAGGCGACGGCGATGTCAACGGGGGGGCGGGAGCCTGACGAGTGAGCGGCCGGTGAAGGCGTTGGGCTCGATCACGCGGCCTTCCTCGGCGCCGATCTGCATGAGCTTGCGGCCAAGGCGACCACCACGTCTTCGATCGGCGCGCGCACGCCGTCTATCGCGTCGACGAGAGCGGCCCGGTGACGGCCCCTGCGCGGCAGCGAAAGTGAAAAGGGAAAAGAGAAAAGTGAAAAGGAAGAGTGAGAAAACGAACGTCCTTTTCACTTGTCACTTCTAATTTTTCACTTTTGCCTTAGTACGCCGCCAGGCTCTTGATGGCGGCCAGCACGTCCGCCGATTGCGGCAGGATGACTTCCTCGAGTTCGGGGCAGTAGGCGACCGGGCAGTCCATGGCCGCGACGCGCTTGACCGGCGCATCGAGGTGCTCGAACAGCTCGTCGCCGATGCGGGCCGCGATCTCGGCGCCAAAGCCGCACGTCAGCGTGTCCTCGTGGGCGATGATCACCCGGTTGGTCTTGCGCACCAGCGCCGAAATGCCGGCCCAGTCGTACGGCATGATCGTCCGCAGGTCGAACACGGCGACGCTGATGCCGTCTTTCTCGGCCTGTTGGGCGGCCAGCAGCGAGCGCTGCACGAGCGCGCCCCACGTCAGCACCACCATGTCGGTGCCGTCGCGGCGCAGCGAGCCCTTGCCGAACGGAATCATGAACTCGGCGCCCGGGTACGCGCCCTTGTTGTAGGTCTGGCGGTAGAGGTGCTTGTGCTCGAGGTACAGCACCGGATCGTCGCAGCGGATCGCCGTGCGCAGCAGGCCCGCGGCGTCCACGGCATTGCTCGGGAAGACGATGCGGATGCCGGGGCAGTGGGCGAAGATGCTGACGCCCGACTGGCTGTGGTACGGCGCGCCGCCGCGCAGGTAGCCGCCGATCGGC
>CAYGMD010000221.1:0-7175 GCA_964350785.1 uncultured Acidobacterium sp.
CGGCGTTGACCACACCGACGGCGCGCGCGTCGAGCACATCATCAAGGGCGACACGGTCAGCGAAGTCCTGAAGTACGTGGAGTTCGAGCCGGAAATGCTGATGGGCAAGCTGCGGCGCGACGTCGAGCAGGCCGTCAACGCCAACCGGATGGAAGACCCGCAGGCCGGCCGCCTGCTCCGCTTCTACGAAGAAGCACTGCAGGGCTACACCTATCTCGAAGATCCCAACGCCGACTAGTCCGCCTGAAGGCTGACGCTACAGTCATGTGGTGTCCGGCTTTAGCCGGACCGACGGGCCAGGCGCAACTCCAAGTGGCGCCTCACATCTGGCCATTCGCCGGCCAGGATGCTGTACATCACGGAATCGCGCACGGTGCCGTCCGCGCGCGCCTGGTGATGGCGCAGCACGCCGTCCCTCTTCGCGCCGATCCCTTCGATCGCCTTCTGTGACGTGAAGTTGAAGTTGTCGGTGCGCAGGCCGACGACCTTGCACGCCAGCGTGTCGAATGCGTGCGCCAGCAGCATCAGCTTGCAGGTGGTGTTGACGTGGCTCCTCTGGCAGCGCGCGGCGTACCAGGTATAGCCGATTTCCACCCGGTCGATCGCCGGCACCATGTCGTGGTAGCGCGTGCTGCCAACAATCGAGCCGGTGGCCAGGTCGCGGACGGCCCACGGCAGCATGTGCCCGTCGCGCTGTCCCGTCAGGGCCGTCTCAATGTATTGGGCGGTGCCGGCCGCATCGGGCACCGACGTGAACCACAGCTGCCAGAGGTCGCCATCGGCGGCCGCCGCCACCAGACCATCGTGATGCTCTGGGGCCAGCGGTTCGAGGCGGATGCCGTTCTGTTCGAGCGTGACGGGTTTCGGGGCAATCACCTGCCCAATCTATCAAAAGAAGGGGGGAAGGGGCCCCCTCGAGCGGCCCTCGTGGTTAGAGTCCGCGAACCTGCACCGCGACCAGCAGCAGCCCGAAGCCGATGACCCACGACCACAATGCGAGTTGGCTGTCGATGCTGATGAAACCAAACGCCGACAGCAGGGCGACGATATAGAGAACGAGACAAATCACCCAGGTGATTTGTTTGGGTGCCGAAGGAGTGGTTGCCATATTCCGGGAGCATACGCCGGCCAGGGCCGCTGCCCTGTGCAATTCAGGACATCCGTCCTGGCAGCACCGGCCTAGCGGCGTTGACGGGCATCGCCGAAACCCTCCTCGAATCCAAGCTCTTCGGTCACGTGCGGGGCGCGTTCACGGGGCGCCCGGCTTGTATTGCTTCTCGGTGTGGCCCTCGAGTTGCGCGCGATAGAAATACACGTCGCGCAGGTTGCCGGTGGCGTAGCGCTCGGCCTGGTCGTTAAAGTGCTTCGAGCCGGGCACGCTGTTGAGGCCGCCGGCGGTCACCGCCCGGGCCTTGACCTGCTCGCCAAACTCGATCACGGCCACGAAGCTGTTGCCGCTGGCGCCGTACCACTTCTTGGTGCCGGGATACGCGCGGGCGCCGAACGAGGCCAGCGAACCCCAGCGCGCCGAGGTGAACATCACCGGCGTGCTCGGCTTGGCGTCGTCGAATTTCTGGACGATGTTGCCGTCGTTGCGCTGAAAGCGGTTGATGTCACCCCACGGCGTCTGCCACTTGCCGAAATCAGCCTGCAGCTTGTCGACCGCGGCCGCGAGCGACTCGAGGCGTTCCTGCGCGGTGGCCTTCGACTTCATGTACTCGTAAACGCTCACATTGGCCTTGCGGGCCGCCGGACTCACCCGCTGCCACAGGTCTTCGCCGTAGAACACTGCCACCGCGGTCGGCACCGACGCCGCCGACCAGCGGTAATCCCAGTCCTTCAACAGGGCCACGGCGGCGGCCGCCTTGGCCTTGAGCGGGTTCGAACCCGGCGCCTGGGCGTGCGCCTTCAGCAGCAGCGGGATCTGGATCTCGAACTCCGGCATGTAGCTGTCGTAGGCGGCGCCGATCAGGGAATCGAGCGTGAAGCCCTTCTTGCCGTCGAGCACGCGAATGGCGTGCACGCCGCGCGGGTTCTCGCTGCCCGAATCGACATAGGCCGGGTAGTCCTTCTGCCTGGGGCTGTTCGCGCCGGCCGCCGAGAACGGGTAGTTGTTGGTGTTGTAGACCCAGCCGTTCGGCGGGTTCACCGCGTTGGGCGATTCCTCGAACGAGTGCAGGCCGTTCCACTCGGTGGCGGGATTGGCGCCGTCCACCGGCTTGGTCCAGTCGAACTTCGGATCGCGCCTGGGAATGAAGTTCGAGTGGAAGTAGGCGATGTTGCCGTCGGCGTCGGCATAGAGCGTGTTGTTCGACGAGTTGGTGTGCAGCGCCATCACCTTCTTGTACTCGTCGAGGCTGCGCGCCTTGGTGCGCGAGTACGACTGGTTGAGCGCCTTGAGCGGCTCGTTCATCAGCCGGACACTCACCCACTTGCCGTCAACCGAGCGGACCATCGGGCCGCGGTGCGTCTTGTAGACGGTGAATTCCTTCTGCGCCATGCCCTGCCCCGACTTGTAGGGCACGGTGATCGTCGACGCCACCAGTGGCCGCTCCTCGGTGCCGACGCGATAGGTGTAGGAGCCATCGGCCTTCTTCGTCACGGTCTCGAGATACTCGTCGATGTTGTCGACGCTGCTCGAGGTGTGCATCCAGCCGGCCTTGTCGTTGAAGCCCTGGTAGATGAAGAACTGCCCCCAGGTCAGCGCGCCGTAGGCGTTCAACCCTTCTTCGCTCACCATCTGCGCTTCCTCACGGAAGAAGAACGAGGTGTGCGGGTTGATCAACAACTGGGCCTTGCCCGAGGCGGTGTTGGCGCCGGCGATGGCGATGCCGTTGGATCCGGTCGGCTCGGCAGGGGGCGCGAGCCAGTCGGTCGAGTCGAAGCGAGCGGTGCTGGCCGGCGGCGCCGCGGCGCCATAGAAGGCCTCGAGCTGGCCGATGTTCACGCGCTCGATGTCGCCGCCAATGCTGCCCTCGCTGAAGCTGAGCGCCATCCACGGTTCGAACTTCGTGATCACGCGGGGCTTCACGCTGGGGTGCGTGTGCAGGTAGAAGTTGAGGCCATCGGCCCACGCATCCATCAAGGCCTTGAGCCATGGTTCCGCCCTGGCGTAGTCGGCCTGCAGGTCCGCGGGGTCGATGAAGAGCTTCATCCGCAGGTCGCGGTAGATCTCGGCTTCGCCTTCCGCTTCGGCGAGGCGGCCCTGTGAGTTGATGAAGTTGGTCTCGACGCGGTTGAAGTCGTCTTCGGCCTGCGCGTACATCAGCCCGAACACGACGTCGGCGTCGGTCTTGGCATAGATGTGGGGAATGCCCCAGTCATCGCGAATGATGGTGACGCCGTCGGCGCGCTTCTGCCAGGCGGCGACCTCGGGGCTGACGGGCGGCGCGGCCGGCTGCGACGAACACGACGCCAGCGCGATGACACAGATGAGGGCAAGCTTCTTCATGGCCCCGAAATTCTAACAGGAGACAAAGAGATCAGGAGTTAACTCTTTCTCTCCTTGTCTCCTGTTAAAAGCGCCAGCCACCGCCGAAGGTGAACTTGAAGGCGTGGCCAACGAACCCGTCCTCGCTGATCTCGTCGGCCGGGCCGAAGGTCGGTCCCGGATACTTCAGGATGCGATCGCCCGCATCGAAGCGGAGAAACGTCCTGGCCGAGGTTGAGACCTCGAGGCCGCCGCCGATCTCGAAGCTCGGCATGGTCTGGCCCGCGGCCATGAGGCACGACAGCGGCGGCGGATAGATTGCGATACAGGGGAAGGGCCCGGGCGCGCCCGTCGCCGAGAGGAAACCGGCGCCGGCGCGGACAAACGGCCTCACGCGGCCCAGCGTCCCTCCCGCGGTCAGCGCGGCCAGCCCTTCGATTCGTTTGCCGGTGAAGGTCATGCCCTCGCCGGGAAACTCGGTCGGATACCAGTTCAGCTCCGTCTCGACGCCGATGATCCGCGCCGGCTTCCACGTGAACCGCCCGCCGATGCCGTAGTCGGTGCCGTCGAACTCGCTCCACTGCGAGCCGACGAAGTTTGCGCCGAGCGCGAAAGACTGCGCGCGCACGGTCGAGGTGGTGAGCAGAAACGCGAGGAAGGCCAGCGGGACGATGCGAGTGGTCATGCAAGAAGCAGACGACCGGCACGGCGTTTGGCCGGGCCGGTCGTCCCAGAGGCTGGACATTTACGCGCGGGCGGTGCTGCGCCGCCGCATCTCGGAGAACTTCCGGACGGCGCGATCGAAGCGGTCCTGCAGCGGCTTGCGCTGCTCGGGTGACAGCGGCCCCATGCGGGCCCACGCCGCCTGCGCGCTGCGCACTTCCTGCTCGGCGGCGCGCTGCCGCGCGTCTTCGGCCTGGCGCGCGGCGCCGGCGCCCATGGTGTTGGCGGCCAGCGCTTCGCGCCACTGGCGCGCGAGCAGTTCCGCCGGCGACAGGTTCTTCGCCGGTTCGGCCGCTTCGGTCGGCAACAGCTTCTCGACCTTGGCCACCAGCTTCTCCATCTTGCCCCTGGTCAGCTCGGGATCGAGATCCGTGCCCTTGAAGCCCTCGGGCCAGCGGGTGACCAGAGCATACAACGCCGCGTTGACGCGCTCGGCGAGCGGCGCCAGCGTGTGGCGCGGCAGTTCGGGGCCCTGCACCCAGCGCGCGCGCGCGGCCTGCACCTTGGCGTAGAGATCGTCGGGCGGCGGGGCGGCGGCCGCGTCGGCCGCCGGCACCAGCGCCTCGAGTTCGGTGACCGCCGTTTCGCGGTCGACCAGCTTGCCGGTCAGCGCCACCGAATCGCGGTTCTTGAACCGCTCGAAGAACAGGTCGCACGCGGCGCGGAACTGGTTCCAGATCGCGTCGGACTTGCTCTTCTTGACCGGGCCGATGGTCTTCCATTCCACCTGCAGGCGCTTGATGCGCGAGGCGGCCTGTTCCCATTCGGTCGACTGCGACAGCTGTTCGGCCTCGGCCACCAGCGCTTCCTTGCGCTTGAGGTTCTCGGTCCAGTCCTGCTTGCGCTGCTTGAGATCTTCCTGCCGGCGCGTGAAGAACTTGTCGCAGGCGGCGCGGAAGCGTTCCCACACCGCTTTCTCGTTGCCGCGCGTGACCGGGCCAATCGCCTTCCACTCGCCCTGCAGCGTCTTCATGGCGTCGGCGGTCTTCACCCAGTCGGTCGAATCGGCCAGCGCCTCGGCGCGCACGCACAGCGCCCCCTTCTTCATCAGGTTCTCGACGCGCTCGGTCGCCTGGGTGGCGAAGAAGTCCTTGCACTTGTCGTAGACCTGCTCCTGCGCGGCCTTGAACCGGGTCCACAGCGTTTCCGCCTGCGACCGCGGCGCGGCGGCCACCGGCTTCCAGCGCTCCTGCAGCGTCCGCATCTCGTTGGACGCCTTTTCGGGATCGGTTTCGGCCAGCGGAACGAGCGCTTCCATCTTGGCGCACAGCTCTTCCTGCACCTGGACGTTCGCCCACCGCTTCCACTCCTCGGCCTCGCGCAGTTCCTGGATGCGCGGCGTCAGCGACGTGCGCACGGCCTGCAGGCGCACCATCAGGTCTTCGCGATCCTGCTTGGTGGGCAGCGGCCCCATTGTCCCGACGGCGAGCTTGACGTCCTTCAACAGCTGGTCGGTCTGCTTGAGCGTGAGCCCCTCGGCCGAGGCCCGCGTCTCGAACTTCTGGACCAGCGCCTGCAACCGCTGCAGGTTCTTGGTCTGCTCCTGCCCCTTCGAATCGCGATACGCCTGCTCGTGCGTCTCGAGCACCTGCGCGGCCGCTTCGTAGCGCGCCTTCAGCCCGGCGTCGATCTCGACGTCGCGGGCGATCGCCTGCCACTGCTTGCGCAGGGCATACCACTGGCTGCGAATGTCGGCGTACGAGGGGTTGGCCGACAACGCTTCGATTTCGGGGACCAGCGTCGGCAGCCGCTCGGCCGACTGCCGGGCCAGCAGCCGGCGCTCGTGGCGCTTCTCGGCGGCGCGGCACGCTTCCGCAAACCGGCGATCCAGTTCCGCCGCCCACGTTTCGGGCATGGCCGGCATGCCCTCCCACGTGGCGCGGCTTTCCGCGAGCCGATCGACGATGTCGTCACCCGAGAGCGCTTCGACGGTCGCGCACGCGGCGATGCGATCGGCCTGTTCCTGCTCGAGGGCCCGGCGCTGGCGCTCGGCCTCGGCGCGGGCGGCTTCGTCGGCCGCCAGGCGCTGGCGGACCACTTCGGAGGCGCGCTCGAAATCCGCCTGGATGTTGTCTTGAATGTCGGCGTCGGCCAGCAGCTCGACCCACGCCACGCGGCCGGCGGCGTATGCCTCGCGCAGCTGCGTGAAGTCGCTCACGGCCGCCAGCGCCGACATCTGCGCCACGAGATCGCGCGCCGTCTGCTGATCCGCTTCCTTGAAGGTGGGGCCCGATTCCGTGGCCGCGACCGGCACCGGCTCGGCCGCCTTGAGCAGGGTGCGCGCCTTCTTCTGCGCCGCCTTGGCCCGCGCCTTCTGGCTGATGGTGGTCAGGGTTTCGGTCGACGGGTTCGCCAGGCGATCCACGGCCGCCACGGCGGCGTCGGCGTGCTCGCCGCGCAGGGCCACGCCTTCGATTTCCGCGGGGTCGGTCAGCCGTTCGACGGCCAGCAACCGCGCGCTGCCTTCGGCGGCGTGACGGGCGACGCTGCCGAGCGACTTCTGCTCACGCAACGCGGCAATGGCCGCGCGGCGCACCGCCTCGGGCCCGGCGGCCTTGGCCACCGTGGCCAGGTCGCGCTCGCGGCCGAGCGAGGCCAGCGCCGCCACGGCCGGCGCCGCGACCCCGGCGTCGTGCTTGGAGGCCTGCTCGACCAGCTGCCCCACCGCGTGGTCCCGCACGCTGGCATCCGACTCGTTGCGGGCGATGTCGGCCAGCACGGCCGTGTCGGCAATGCGCGACACGGCGGCACGCCTCACCCGCGCATCAGCATCATCCTTCGCGAAGCTGCTGAGCGACGCGAGGTCGGCGGCGTCGGTCTCGTGCACCGCTTCTATCCGGATGGTGGGATCGGGGTGGGTGGACTTGGATTGCGGGCGGAGCTTGTCGAGAATTCCCATTGGGTGTTTCAGACGCCGGCGGCTCGGCGTGAGCCGGCCGGTGCCTTGTCCTTTTGCTTGTGTCTTACGTCAGGCGCCCATGACTCATTCAGGGCGCCTGACGTAAGACACAAGCAAAAGGAC
>CAYGMD010000222.1:0-7169 GCA_964350785.1 uncultured Acidobacterium sp.
GCAGCAGGCGCTCGGTGCGCTGGTAGTACGCGGTCAGCGACAGGTTGGCGAGCCACGGCGTGATGGCCTGCGCCTCGTAACGGGCCGAGACGCGGTCCAGGTTGCTGTGCGGCAGCGAGGTGTCGTTGAAGAAGTAGGGCTGCTCGAAGTCGGGATAGCCGATGTCCTTCATGCGGCGGCTCTGGTACCGGAGGCGCACCGAGCGGCGGTCGCCGAGCTTGATCAGCGACGAGGCGTTGACGAACTTGCCTTCGGCCTGCGAGTTCAGGATCTGCTCGTCGGTCCTGACGTAGGGCGCGTTGAACGGGTCGGGGAAGGCGTTGAAGTTGAACCCGAAGTTGTCGTCGATGGTGTCGGCCCGGTTCAGCGTGCCGTCGGCGAAGTAGGGCCGCGTGTCCTCGATGTCGAGGTTCCCGGACTTGTAGTTGTCGTATTTCTCGGCGCCGGCCTGCAGGCGGAAGGTAAAGCGCGAGGTCGTGCCGCCCAGGGTCATGGTGCCGCGCATGCCGTTCTCGTTCGTGCTGTAGAAGCCGTTGAAACCGTAGAGCAACTGCTTGGTCGGCGTGAAGACCGGCTCGTTGGTGATGATGTTGATGGTGCCGGCCAGCGCGTCGGACCCGTACATCAGCGTGCCCGCGCCGTTGACGATCTCCATGCGCGTGATCGAATCGGGCGACACCAGGCCGACTTCGGCGCCGGTGCGGTCGGTGGCCTGGCGGGCCGTGTTCAGCCGCTCACCGTCCACCAGCACCAGCAGGCGCGTGGAGTCGAGGCCGCGCAGGCGGGGCCGGACGCCGAACGGGCCGGTGCCCACCGGGGTGATGTTGACCGCCGTGGCCAGGGCGTCGCCGGTCGACAGGGTGTTGGCCTGCTCGATGGCCGCCGCCGAAATGGTCTCGACGTGCAGCGGGATCTGGCGCACTTCGCGCTCCGACAGGCTGGCCGTCACGCTCACTTCAGCGCTGAGCACACCGATTTCCAGCGTCATGGGCATGTCGAGGTCGGCTTCCAGTTGCTCGACGATGACGGTGCGGGCAATCTCCGAGAAGCCGGCCCGGGTCACGATCAGCAGGTAGGTGCCGACCGCCGGGGCCTCGAAGCGGTACCTCCCCTCCTGGTCGGTTTCGACGACGGTCTCCTGGCCGGTAGCGACCACGTGCAAGACGACGCGAGCGCGCGGCACGGCGGCGCCGGTAGTGTCGGAAACGGTGCCGCGAATCGTGGCGGCAAGAACGGGGGACGCGGCAAACAGCGCCGCAACGAGCATGAAGACGCGAATGGTGCGCATGACAAGGCTCCGCGAACTCGAAACGAGTTCAGAGTAGAAGCAATTACCGGTTAAGCAGGAACGGCTTAACGCGGTCGCGGCGGGGGTCGGGAGGAAGACTGCGGCGAGAAGCCTTCGCCGAAAATGCCGGCGAGGGACGGCGCGGCCACGAGGCCGGCATGGAGACGGGCGTGACGGTCGCGGCGGGCCAGCAGCCCGGCGAGCATCCACAGCGTGACGGCCAGCACGGTGACCGCTGCCAGCTGCAACACGGAGGCCGCGACGGCTTCTGGCAACGCGAGGGCGTTCGTGGAATCGCTGAAGTCGGTGGCGACCGCGGGACCGTGCAGCAAGGCTGCCAGCACCCAGATGCCAATGCCCTGGCGGCTCCAGATCGAGGCGCCGCCGCGGCGAATCGCCACAAGCGCCGTGACGAGGCCGACGGCCACCATCCATCGGAAGATCAGCCAGGGGTCTTCGAGCCGGCCCGCCGCCACCTGCGTGGCGAACAGCCAGCCGTGAAACGCCACCAGCACCGCGCCCGCCACGACGGCCGTCGTCCGGGCCATCGCGCGGAATCGCTCGAGGCGCGTCGGCCACGTGAAGGTGCGGGAAAGCATCCCGGTATTGTAGCTGGGACCCGGAAGCCGCCAATCGTCCACGACCCGGGGACTGCAAGAACGCGGCCGTTCGTCGCCACCAGCGGATGCGGCGGATATTGGAAATATCCCGCAGTGGATCGGCGTCGAGCACCGAAAAATCCGCAGGGTGGGGAACCTTACGGTCGATGGTCCGGCGTGCGATCCCAGCGGTATGGACGGAGCGCGGCGACCCGGGCGGGCGGCAGCGGCTTGCCGCTGACGGCCATGTTGGCCTCCACGTTCGCCAACGCCCGCATGCCGGGAATGACCGTCGTCACCGCCGGATGCGCGAGGACGAAACGCAGCGCGACGGCCGGCAGCGGCTCGCCCCATTCGGCGGCCAGCGCCTTGAGCGGCGCCACGCGCGCCAGGGTCTCCCCGAGCTTGGGTGGCTGGAAATAGATGTTGCGGAAGTCGCCGTCGGGCCAGCGCGATTGCGGCGTCAGCGTGCCCGTCAGGCTGCCCTCGTCAAATGGCACGCGCGCGATGACGCCAATGCCCTTCTGCGCGCACACGTCGAACAGCCGGTCTTCAGGGGCCTGGTCGAAGACGTTGTAAACCACCTGCACGGTGTCAACGAGGCCCGTCTCGAGCGCCTGCAACACGTTCTCGGGCTCCCAACGGTTGATGCTGATGCCGAACGCGCGGATCTTGCCGGCGCGCTTCAGGTCCTCCGCCGCCCGCTTCCAGCCATCGTCCCGGGTCCAGCGGTCGTCCCACACGTGAAGCTGCTGCAGGTCGATCACGCCGGTGCCCAGGTTGGCCAGGCTGCGTTCGGTGTAGTCGACGATGTGGTCGTAGGGATAGACCTCGTCAACGGGCGTGGTGCCCTTGCCCGGCCACACGCGATCCTTCGGCGGCACCTTGGTGGCGGTCAGCAGCGGCCGGCCCGGATGGCGGCGCAACAAATCACCCAGCAGGCGTTCGCTGCGGCCCTCGCCGTAGATCCATGCCGTATCGAAGAAATTGCAGCCGAGCGCGACCGCCCGATCCAGCGCGCGCGCCGAGGCCTCGTCGTCCGACCCCGTCCACCCGCCCATGCCCCACATGCCGTAGCCGATGTCGGTGACCTCCCAGCCCAGGCGCGCGATGCGGCGGGTCTTCACGATCGCGCCTTCATCACGTTGCCGCCGTACTGGTTGACCCACAGGCTGCCAATCAGCGCCAGCAGCGCGCTGGCCATCATCAGGAACGCCGGGGAGGCCGGCTGCCCGGTGTCGCGAATCAGCGTGGTGGCCACGAGCGGCGCGGTGCCGCTGAAGATGGTGAAACTGACGTTGAAGACCAGCGCCACGCCGGTGAAGCGGATGCGCGTGGGAAACAGGTCGGTGAGCAGCACGGCAAACGAGCCGTTGGTGAGGCCGGCGGCCAGGCCGGCCAGCACCAGCAGCAGCGTCAGGTTCGCCGACCGCGCCTCGAGCGCGGCGTAGAACGGATACGAGAACGCCAGCAGCAACGCGACGCCGGCGCGCAGCAGGTAGCGCGGCGGAATACGGTCGCCAATCCACCCCGTCAACAGGATGCCTGCCGCCGACGCGAGGACGCCCACTGTTTGCGAGAACACCGCCTGCTTCGGGTCGTACTGCAGCACGCCCGAAAGGTACGCCGGCAGGTGCGAGAAGAACAGGCCGTTGAAGCACGCCGTCCCCGCGAGCAGGGCGCTGCCAACCAGCACTTGCGTCTTGTGCGTGCGCAGCAGGTCGCCGAACGGCTGCCGCGACGCGAGGCTGCGCATGCGCTCGAACTCGGGCGACTCTTCGAGCGACCGCCGCAGCACGAAGCTGAGGACGCCGCCAAGCCCGCCAATCACGAACGCGATGCGCCACCCGTACACGGGAACGAGCTCGGGAGCAAGCCAGGTGCGCACCGACAGGCTGACGGCGGTGGCCACCGCCACCCCCATGGTGACGCAGCTGAACACGACGCCGCAGACCAGCGGCGCAATGCGCGGCGCGGTCTCGACCACGTAGGTCAGCGCCCCCGGCAGCTCGCCGCCAAGGCAGAAGCCCTGGAGCAGCCGGAGCGCGACCATCAGCGCGCTGGCCGCCACGCCCCACTGCGCGTACGACGGGACCAGGCCCATCCCGAGCGTCGCGGCCGACATCACGAACACCGACCACAGGAACACTTTCCGGCGCCCGTAGCGATCCCCGTAATGGCTGAGGACGATGCCGCCGAAGGGGCGGGCGAGGTAGCCGGCGGCAAACGCCGCGAACGACGCCATCAGCGACGCGATCGGCGACGCGTTGGGAAACACGGCCGCGGCGATGTCGCGGGCGAACACGCCGAAGATCACGAAGTCGTAGAACTCGAGCGTGCCGCCAAGGCTGGCCAGCAGCACGATGCGCCAGCCGGCGGGGGTGATGCGATCGGAGGGCGACGAGTGGGCGGCAGTGGGTGTCGACGGCATGGTTATCGCAACATGTCCTTGATCACGGCGGGATCGCCGTCGTTCGTTGAAGGTGCTATGCCCATGAGGGCGCACATCAGGTTGTAGAGATGAATGTTCTCGAACGGCTTGACGACCATTCCGCTTCGCAACCGCGGGCCGGCGCCGATGAATACGCCTTGCATCGATTGGGCGCGCGCGTCGTACCCGTGCGTGCCGCCCGGCGAGTTGCGCTCGTGCCGGTCCCACCGGGTGGTTTCCGTCTTCGACGTGATGTACCAGCCCTCGTCCGCAATGCCGACGATCGGCGGCAGGCGCCGATGCCCGGCGAGCCCATAGGCCGCGGGGATGTCGTCACGGCGATACACCTGCAGATGGGGATGCCGGCCCTTGAGCGCGGCGTACATCTTCTCGACATCGCCATCCCTTGGCGTCAGCCCCAGCACCGGCGCCCAGTCGATGATGTCGGCCGTGGCCGGATCGAGGTAATCGTCAACCACGATCATCCGGTCGCGGCTGAGCGCGGCCATGCCATGGTCGCTGACAATCACGTAGTTGACGCGATCGGCCAGCCCGGCGGCGGCGACGCCGGCGACCAGTTCGCCCACCGAGCGGTCCACGCCCAGGGCCGCCGCGCGCGTCTCCTCGGCGTCCGGGCCAAAGCTGTGGCCCGCGTTGTCAACGTCGCTGAAATACAGCGTCAGGAACGACGGCCGCTTGCCCTCGGGCAGCTTCAGCCATTCGATCAACTGGCTGACGCGCGCGCTGTTCGGCACGTCGTCATCGAAGGGGCGCCAGTAGGTGGCCTGGCGGCCGCCGATCACGGCTTCGGACCCGGGCCAGAACATCGCCGCGGCCACCTTGCCTTGCCGTTCGGCCGTGTTCCAGATCGGATCGCCGCCCCACCAGCGGGAATCGGCCAGCACGCCGCGGTTCGACATCGAGTAGCGGCCGGGAATGGCCGGGTCGCGCATGTTGTTCGACACGATGCCGTGGTGCGCCAGCGTGAGGCCGGTGACGATCGTGTAGTGGTTGGGAAACGTCTTCGACGGGAACTGCGGCACCAGCCCCTCGGCGCGCACGCCGCCTGCCGCCAGGCGCGACAGCGTGGGCGGCGCGAAGCGTTCGAGGTAATCCCAGCGCCAGCCATCCAGGGAGATCAAGATGACGATGTCGGCGGTGAGCGGCGTGGCAGCGGGACGGCAGCCGGTTGCCGACAGGACAACCAGCAGGCCCAACGCAAGTCGACGGAACACGGTCAAGAGTGTAGTTCGGGGATGGACAAACCTAAAGGTTTGTCCCCACGCGAAGATAACTCCAAATCGCCGGGGGCGTAAGTCCGGCCATGGCCAGCGTGCTCACCTGCTTCGTCACCAGGTCGATGGTCCGCACCGCGTGGTTGTTGGTATCGGCGACGTACAACGTGCTGCCCGCCACGGAGAGTCCGCCCGGCTCGAAGAACTGCGCCGTTGCCGCCGCGCCATCCACGTGACCTGGTTTCCCGGTGCCCGCCAGCGTCGTTACCGCCCCGGTTGCCGGGTCGAGCATCTTGATCTTGTGGTTGTAGGTGTCGGCAATGAACACCAGGCCACGCAGTGCTGGAGGCAACCCTTCAGGGTTGCCTGTGGCCACGCCCAGCGGATGCTGCAGCCGTGCCGCGTCACCCTTGCCGTCGACGTCGCCAAACTTGAACAGGTCGCCACCGGCCAGGGTCGTGACGGCGTTGCCCGGCGGCAGGTTCAGGCCGCGGATTACGTTGGCCTCGGCATCGGCGACGTAGAGCGTGTTGCCGTCGAGGGCCAGGCCCGAGGGCTGGGCGAAGGTGGCCACGTTCACCGGGCCGTCCTTCCGCGCCTCTTCGCCCGTGCCGGCATAGGGGTACGCCTGGCCGTGCAGCAGGTCGACCACCCAGATCTGATGGGGCCCGGCCATGGCGATGATCAGGATGCCGGGCTTGAGCGCCAGGTCCCACGGCGAGTTCAGGTCAATGCGCAGGGAGTCGCCGCCCTCACCGCTCCAGGCGCCCTGCTTGCCGGTGCCGGCGACCGTGTGCACGGCGCGCGCCTGGAAGTCGACGACGCGGATCTGGTGGTTCTCGGTATCGGCGACATACAACTCGTTGTCGGGACCGAGGACGAGTCCCTGCGGCCGATAGAAGCGGGCCTGCGAGAAGATGCCGTCGTTGTCGCCCGGCAGGCCCGAGCCAATCGTTTCGATCAGCTGGCCGTCGAGCGAGGCGACCACCACGCGGTTGTGATTCGAGTCGGCGACGAACAAGCGGCCGGTGGCTTCGTTGGCCACGACCTTGCCGGGATAGAGCAGCGGGCGATCGGCGTGACGGGTCCGCTCGAGATCAAGCGCGAGCGGCGCCCGGTTGATCTCGCCCCGCTCATCGAACACGCGGACGACCGTGCGGATCGCGCTGATGAAGCCGTCGAGATTGCCCTCGCCCATGGCCGTGCCGACCAGGTTGCCGGCCGGGTCGATGATCACGCGCGTCGGCCAGGCTTGCACGCCGTAGCGCCGCCAGATCTCGTGGCCGGCGTCGTTGGCCACGGGGTGCTCGATCTCATAGCGCACGAGGATGCGCTTGAGGTTCTCGGTGTCCTGCTCGTTGGTGAACTTGGGCGAGTGAATGCCGATCACGACGAGCTCGTCGGGAAAGCGCTGCTCCAGCGTCTTGAGATCCCGCAGGATGTGCATGCAGTTGACGCAGCCGTAGGTCCAGAAGTCGAGAAGCACGACCTTGCCGCGCAACTGCGCCATGGCGATCGGCGTCGCGACGTTCAGCCAGGCGACCGCGCCGTCGAGGCTCGGCGCGGCAATCGGGCCTTCCGGCGTTTCCGGCTCGCTCATTCGTGTGCTTCGAGTC
>CAYGMD010000223.1:0-7144 GCA_964350785.1 uncultured Acidobacterium sp.
TTCCAGAGCTATCACCTGCTCGACAACCTGACGGTCTACGAGAACATCGACCTGCCGCTGTCCTATCGCGACGTCAAGAAGGCCGAACGCGAGGGCATGGTCGCCGACATCCTCGACCGCTTCAACATCGTCGGCAAGAAGGACCTGTTTCCGAACCAGCTGTCCGGCGGACAACAACAGCTGGTGGCCATCGCCCGCGCGGTGGTCGCCAAGCCGTCGCTGATCCTCGCCGACGAGCCGACCGGCAACCTGCACACCGACCAGGGCAAGGAAATCATGGAGTTGTTCCGGCGCCTCAACGACGCCGGCACCACCATCGTGCAGGTCACCCACTCGCAGGCCAACGCGGCCTACGGCAAGCGCGTGATCAACCTGAAGGACGGCTGGATTGTCGATGAGGACTGAACCGCCGTCCCGGATCCTGATTGCCGATGACCAGGCCGACGTTCTCGAAGCGCTGCGACTGCTGTTGAAGCCCGAAGGCTTTGTCATCGACACGGCGGCCTCGCCGGCGCACATCCTGCGCGCGCTCGAGCTCAAGGATTACGACGTCGTCCTGATGGACCTGAACTACACGCGCGACACCACCTCGGGCGAGGAAGGCCTCGACCTGCTGCAGCGCATCCACACCGGCGACGAGTCGCTGCCGGTGGTGGTGATGACGGCGTGGGGCTCGGTCAACGTCGCCGTCGAGGCCATGCGGCGCGGCGCCCGCGACTTCGTGCAGAAGCCGTGGGAGAACGAGCGCCTGCTGTCGATCGTGCGGACCCAGACCGAACTGGGCCGCGCCATTCGCCGCGGCCGCCAGCTCGAGGCCGCCAACCAGGCCCTGCAGTCGGACCGCCGCTCCCCCATCCTCGCCGAGTCGGCGGCCATGCGCCCGGTGCTCGAGATGATCGCGCGCGTCGGCCCTTCGGACGCCAACGTGCTGATCACCGGCGAGAACGGCACCGGCAAGAGCCTCGTGGCGCAAGCCCTGCACGGCGTGTCGCCGCGCGCCGGCCGCCCCATGGTGACGGTCAATGCCGGCGGCATGGCCGAAGGCGTGTTCGAATCAGAGCTGTTCGGCCACCTCAAGGGCGCCTTCACCGATGCCAAGGCCGACCGCGTCGGCCGGTTCGAGCTGGCCGACGGCAGCACGCTGTTTCTCGACGAAATCGCCAACGTGCCCATGACCCAGCAGCAGAAGCTGCTGCGCGTGATCGAGACCGGGGAATTCGAGCGGCTGGGATCCTCGAAGACCCGCAAGGTCAGTGTCCGCCTGATCTCGGCCACCAATGCCGACCTCAACGCCGAAGTGGAGGCCGGACGCTTCCGCCAGGACCTGTACTTCCGCCTCAACACCATCGAGATTCACCTGCCGCCGCTGCGCGACCGGCGCGAGGACATCCCGCTGCTGGCCAGGCACTTCCTGCGCCAGCACGCGCAGCGCTATCGCAAGGCGCTGTCGGGCTTCGACCCGGCCGCGATGCAGGTGCTGATGGACCACCGCTGGCCGGGCAACGTCCGCGAGATGGACCATTCGGTCGAGCGCGCCGTGCTGATGGCGCAAGGCGCCACCGTGCGGGCCGGCGACCTCGGGCTGCGCGTCGAGGGCGGGTCGGCCGGCCGCCTCGAGGACATGAGCCTGGAAGAGGTCGAAGCCTTCCTGATCAAGAAGGCCATGGCGCGCTACGGCAACGTCAGCCACGCCGCCCGCGCGCTCGGCCTGTCGCGCAGTGCCCTCTACCGCCGCTTGGAACGCTACAAACTGTAATTCCAAGCCCCAAGCCCCAGGTCCCAAGCCCGCAGGTATCATTCGTCCGTGTGGCGCCGCCTTCGCCTCGACCAGCAGATCTTCCTCCTTGCCTTCGGCGCCGGCCTGCCCGGCGCCGTGACGGCGCTCTGGATTCTCTGGACCGAGGCCTACACCCCGAAGGTGCAGTGGACGCTCACCGCCATCATCGTCACGACGCTGGTGGGGCTGGCGGCCTCGGCGCGGACGCGCGTGGTCGTCCCGCTCCAGACCCTCGCCAACCTGCTGGCCGCCCTGCGCGAAGACGACTTCTCGATCCGCGGCCGCCTCCGCCAAGGCTACGGCGCCCAGGGCCGCACCAACAACCCTGACGACCCGATGGGCGCGGCGCTGATCGAGGTCAACGCGCTCGCCGAAACCCTGCACGAGCAGCGCCTGGGCGCCGTCGAAGCCACTGCCCTGCTGCGCACGGTGATGGAACAGATCGACGTCGCCGTGTTCGCGTTCGACCCCAACCACCGCCTGCGCATCGTCAACCGCACCGGTGAGCGGTTGATGGGCAAGAGCATGGAGCACATGCTGGGCCGCACCGCCGACGAGCTGCAGCTCAGCGAGTGGTTTGGCGAGGCGCCGCGGGTGGTCGACATCTCGCCGCCGGGGGGCGGCCCCGGCCGCTGGGAGGTGCGCAAGACCACGTTCCGCCTCGGCGGCCTGCCGCACGACCTGCTCGTGTTGTCCGACGTCAGCCGCCCGCTGCTCGAGCAGGAACGCCAGGCGTGGCAGCGGCTGATCCGCGTGATCGGCCACGAGCTGGGCAACTCGCTCGGCCCGATCAAGTCGATTGCCGGCACGCTCGAGACCCTCTTGAACCGCGAGCCGCAACCAAGCGACTGGCGGGAGGACATGACCCGCGGGCTGCAGGTGATCGCCTCGCGCACCGAATCGTTGACCCGCTTCACCGGCGCCTCGGCGCGCCTGGCCCGGCTGCCGGCGCCCCGCCTGACGCCCGTCGTGCTCAGGCCGCTGCTGCAGCGCGTCGCCGGCTTCGACACGCGCGTCCCGGTGATCGTGAAGCCGGGCCCCGACGTCACCGTCGACGCCGACGCCGATCAGCTCGAGCAGTTGTTGATCAACCTGCTCCGCAATGCCGCCGATGCCTGCCTCGAAGTGGGGGGCACGGCGGTGACCACCGGCTGGCGCCGCACGCGCGCCGGGCTCGAGATTTTCGTCGACGACGAAGGCCCCGGCCTGTCGAACACGGCGAACCTGTTCGTGCCGTTCTTCACCACCAAGCCCGGCGGCTCGGGCATCGGCCTTGTCTTGTGCCGGCAGATTGCCGAAGGCCACGGCGGGTCGCTGACGCTGGAGAACTGCAAGGACACGCGCGGCTGCCGCGCGAGGCTCACCCTCCCGGTTGAGCCCTGATGCGATGGTACGATGGTGAAGAGCCACCATGACCGACGACGACCTGCTCGACTCGTTCCTCACCACCGCCCTCCCGGCCGATCAGTTCCACCACGAACAGCACGTGCGGGTCGCCTGGCGCTTCGTCCGGGACCACGGCATGCCGGGCGCCCTGGGCGCGTTCACCACTGCCATCAAGCGCTTCGCCGCCGCCAAAGGCGCGCACGGGCTGTATCACGAGACCATCACCTGGGCGTTCCTGCTGATCATTGCCGAGCGGCAGGCTCGGGAACCGCAGGACCACTGGCCGGCGTTTGCCGCCGCCAACCCCGATTTGCTGACGTGGCACCCCTCCATCCTCGACCGCTACTACTCGGAGGCCCTGCTCGCGTCGGACCTGGCCAAGGGGACGTTCCTGATGCCCGATCTGGTCAGGCTCGAGCCGGACGCCACGTCGTGAGGCGGCCGGCGCTGGTCGTGTTCGACATGGCCGGAACGACCGTGGAAGATCGCGGCCAGGTGCCGGCCGCCTTCACCGCGGCCCTCGCCGCGCACGGCATCGCCGTGACCCCGGATCAGATCACGCGCGTGCGCGGGGCCTCCAAGCGACAGGCCATCCGGGCCTTTGTGGCGAACGACGCCGAGGCGACGCTGGTCTATGCAGCGTTCCGGCGGGAGTTGGCCACGCGGTTCGAGGCCGCCCGCGTAAATCCCATCGCCGGGGCCGCCGAATGTTTTCGGCTGCTGCGCACGGCCGGCATCAAGGTGGCGCTGACCACTGGTTTTGATCGCGACATCACGACGCTGCTGGTGGCGGCCCTGGCCTGGCAGGAGGTCGCCGACACCATCGTGTCCGGCGACGACGTCGCGAATGGACGCCCGGCGCCGGACCTGATCCGGCGCGCGATGGCCGGCACCGGCATTGGCGATGCGGCGCTGACCGCCGCCGTTGGCGACACGACGCTGGATCTCGAGGCCGGCGCGGCGGCGGGTGTGGGGTGGAATATCGGGGTGCAGTCAGGGGCGCATGGGCGAGACGCGCTGGCGCGCTCGCCGCATACCCACATCATCGGTTCGGTCGCCGAGTTGATTGATGTTTGGAAATGAAAAAGGCGGCACTAAAGTGCCGCCCTTCTGGCGTGGGCCCCGGGGCGGGGTCAGCCCCCCTTCGGGCCCTTCAAGATTTCGTCGACGACGAACACGTCGGTGAGCAGCGCGCGCACGTGAATCGAGGCATTCACGTTGTCGACCATCTGTGAGCTGATGCCGGGCTGCCCCAGCAACAAGCGGAGCGCGGCGTGCGTCGTGGCCGCGTCCCGGGCGAGCGTGTCGAGGAAGCCCTCGAGCGCGTCCTGCGGGCCCACGCCGAGCGCGCTGGCGCACTCGCGATAGGTCGCGGGCAGGCCCTCGAGCGCCTCAGCGAATCGGATCAGGTGATCGCGGAGCTGCCCGCTATTGGCAGCCCCTTGATCGGTTGGCAGTCCCTGGGCGGCGTAACCCAGCATCAGTTCGTAGCCACCCTCGATGGCATCGGCGCGCCGCGCCAGCTCTTCGCGTGCCGCTTCGGGCGTCAGGTTCCCCGAACTCAATTGGAACCGGGCTTGTCGGCGACCCAGCGATCCGGATCGTGGTGTTCGAGGTATTCGCGGCGGGTCACGGTGCCGAAGATCATCGCTTTCGTGATCCACAGCTTCTCGGGCCGCAATGCGAAGTAGATGTGCGCGATCACGAGGCCGACGAAGCCGACGCCCATCAGGCCGTGCACGACGTAGGTAATGCCCCACGTCGAGTCGGTCAGCATATAGGGGTTGCGTTCGACCAGGCCCGTGCGCACGCGCCACATCATCAGGATGCCGGTGGCAATCACCGCCAGCCCGGCGACCATCACGGCGAGGTGATAGAGGCGGTTACCGAGCGGGTACTTGCCTGGCTTGGGCGCGCCCGGCGTCTCCTGGCCCAGGTCGCGCATCATCTCGGCCTTGAACTCCGGGATGTCCCTCGGGCCGACCCAGATCGACCAGAAGTCCAGCACGAACGTGGCGTGGACGATGTGGAACAGGACCGACGCCGTGAGCAGGATGCCCGCCATCCAGTGCCACTGCACCCACGCGAACTTGATGCCCACGATCGGCAGGAAGGCCGTGAACAGCAGCGCCAGCATGGCGAACGCCATCACCCAGTGGAACACCCGCGCCACGAAACCGTGGCGCAGGATGTGCGCGGGCAGGTCCGGCCGCGCGGCCTCCATGCGATCGACTTCCGAGGACTCGCGCTTGTGGTGCTGCGAGAACAGCATGTAGCCACCGTGCGCGAGCAGGAACAACAGGCCGCCGACCAGCGCCGCCCAGAACAGATCCCATGAGATGTGGATGAGGACCGACTCACCCCACGGGCTGCGCGCCCATTCTACGAAGTTGTCCATTCAGCCTCTCCACGAATCGCGCGCTTCACCAACGCCTTGACCAGCGGGATCTTGTAGGCGTTATGGCGCAGCGGCACGGCGCCCTGCACGGCCAGGTCGGCGGCCAGGTCGGCCGTTGCCTTGTCGCGGGGCCTACCCTTGATGGCCGCTTCCACCGCGTCGAGCCGATAGGGCTCGGCGGCGACGCCGTTCACCACCATGCGCGCGTCGCTGATCGTCGCGCCCGACATGTTGAGTGACGCGGCGATGTTGACCAGCGCGAAGTCCCACACCTGGCGGTCGCGCACCTTCTCGAAGTAGTGCGCCTTGCCGGCCCAGGCGGCCGGGATGCGAATCGCCGTCAGCAGGTCGCCCGGCTGCAGCACGGTGAGCTTCGTGATGTCGATGCCGGGACCGACGAAGAACTCGCGGGCCGGCACGACCCGCTCGGCCGAGCCGCGCTTGATCACGAACTCGGCGTCGAGCGCAATCAGCGCCGGCGCGGTGTCCGACGGGTTCACCGCCACGCAGCGATCGGCGTTGAAGATCGCGTGCTCGCGGTTGATCGCGGTCGGCGTGTCGGCGTAGCAGATGTTGCCGCCGGCGCGGTAACACGGCCAGCCGGCGCGGTAGTACCAGCAGCGCGCGTCCTGCGACACGTTGCCGCCGACCGTGCCCTGGTTGCGAATCTGCGGCGAGGCGACAATCAACGCCGCCTCGGCGAGCAGCGGAAAGCGCTCCTTCACCAGCGGGTGGTTCGCCACCGTCGTCAGCGTGGTCATGGCGCCGATCTCGAGGCCGCCCGCGGCGTCCTTGATCCCGCGCAGCTCGTCGAGCATGCCGAGGTCGACCACGACCTTCGGCTTCTTGATGCGGTCCTTCAGCCAGTCGAAGGTGTCCATCCCGCCGGCCATGACCCAGGCATCGGCGCCGTGGCGGTCGAGAATCCCGAGCGCATCTCCCACGCTCGCGGGTTGGAAGAGCTCGAATGCCGGCATTACGTCGCGAATCGGTGGCATTTTTCAGTCTCCCTCAATGGCTTGCTGTTCGCAGCGCGCGGGGGCCGTTCCGAAGGAACGACCCCATGAGAATTGTCGAGCACCGGTGTTCATCATGGGATCTCCGTTGATACGCTCCATTAGATGAACGCCTGAAGCGGGTTGGCCATCATCGGCTTGCGGCCATTGGCCAGCGCCGCGGCAATGTGCTCCGGCTGCACCGGTGTGCGCCGGATGATGTCGTCGCCGACCGCGTCGGCCAGCGCTGCCAGCACCGCGCCGGCGGCCGCCACGGTGGACGGCTCGCCGATGCCCTTGGCGCCGGTCGGGTTGGTCGGATCCGGCAACCCGACGGCGGCCCACTTGGCGTTCGTGGGGACATCGAGCATGGTCGGCGGCTTGTTGTGATGCATGCGCGTCGAGAGGCCGGCGCCGTAGTGCGGGTCGTACACCAGCTTCTGGCTGCGGATGTGGCCGATGCCCTGGAGACTGCCGCCGTTGATCTGGCCGCCGAGCGAGTTCGGGTGAATCACCGTGCCCACATCGGCGACGCCGACGAAGTCGACAAGGGTCCAGACGCCGGTCTCGACGTCTACTTCAACCTCG
>CAYGMD010000224.1:0-7090 GCA_964350785.1 uncultured Acidobacterium sp.
GGTTTGGGGCGGGATGCCTGGCGGGCATGTGCACTTACCTCTTCGAGTTGGGCGGCGACGGGATCCAGCACCTGACCACGGTCCCGCCGCTGCCGGCCGGCTCCATCACACAATCGCCGCCGAGCAGGCGCGCGCGCTGGTGCATGCTGACCAGTCCCATCCCGTGATGGTCGGCCGGCATGTCGCCCAGGCCGCGGCCGTTGTCGGCCACGGCGATCTCCAGGCGCTGGGCGTTGCGCTTGAGGCTGACGACAATCGAGGTCGCCTCGGCGTGCCGCAGGGCGTTGTGCACCGCCTCCTGGGCAATGCGGAAGAGGTGCACCGCCCGGCCGGGATCCTCGAGATGGACCGGCGGCACGCACTCGAAGCGGCAGGCGATGCCGGACGCGGCCTCGGTGTGCTTTACCAGCGCGTCGAGCGCTCCCATCAGTCCCTCCGGGATGGCCTCGACGGGCATCAGTCCGCGGACCACCGATCGCAGGTGCTGCTGGGCCGCGCCGATGCTCTGCACCAGATCCTGCATCCGCGCCGCCAGCGGCGATCCGGCCTTCGCCAGTTCGTTGTGCAGGGTCTGCGCCAGCAGCCCGACCCCCGTCATCTGGCCGCCGAGGTCGTCGTGGAGTTCGCGGGCCATGTGCCGCCGCTCCTCCATTTGGCTGTCGGCCAGGCGCCACTCGAGGTCGCGGCGGTCGCTCAGGTCGCGCAGGATGCCGGTGAAGCACCGGCTGTGGCCGATCTCGCTGACGGCGAGTTCCAGCGGAAAGGTCGTGCCGTCCTTGCGCCGGCCGAAGACCTCGCGGCCGACACCGATGATGTGCGCCTCGCCCGTCTTCAGGTAGCGCGCGAGATAGCCGTCGTGCTCGTCGCGATACGGCGGCGGCATCAGCAGCTTGACGTTCTGGCCGACGACTTCGCCCACGCTGTACCCGAACATCTTTTCGGCGGCGGGGTTGAAGGTCTGGATCGTGCCCCGCGTGTCGATGGTGATGATCGCCGTGGCGGCGGTCATGACGATCGACCGCAGGTAGTCCTCGCCGCGGCGCAAGGCCCGCTCGGCCTGATCCTGGTCGGTGAGGTCGAGCAGCATCCACAGGTCGCGGGTGTCGTCGAGCCGGCAGACGGTCAGCTCCAGGTGTCGCGCCTGACCGTCCTTGCGGGTGATGACGAGCGGCACGGGTTGCCCGTCGCGGCCTCCCGCCTCGTAGAGGGGCCGGCGCTCGGGGGCCTGGCTGCCATGCAGCGCCGTGCACCAGGCGGCCACCGTCGGCAGCGCGCTGCGCGCGAATCCGGTCATGGCTTCCGCGGCGCGGTTCATCGTCAGGCGTTCGCCCTCCCGCAGCACGGCCCCGGCCGGGAGCTGCTCGATCATCCGCTGATAGATCTGCGCGGTGTGGCGGGCGGCCAGGCCCTCCTTGAGCTCGGTGATGTCGCGTTCGGTCGTCACCACGGCCTCGGCCTGGCCGGTGGCGTGGCGCACGAGGGTCATCGTGCCCCAGACGTCGCGCGTCCGGCCGTCCTTGGTCGTGCGCTGGGTTTCGCCGGATTCCGAATGGGCGTCGCCGCGGCCGAGGCGACGGATGAGATCGACCGTGCCGGCACGCAGCGGCTCCGGCACGAGATCCGGCAGGGAGCGCGCGCGCGCTTCCTCCTCGGTGTAGCCGTACAACCGCTCGGCGCCGCGGTTCCAGCCGATGATGCGGCCCTCGAGATCCAGCAGGGCGACGGCGTCGTTCGAGTCGCGCAAGACCGTGGTGAGCCGCCGCGATCCCGCCTCGTCGGCGAGCCGCTGCGTGATATCCACCCACGTAATGACCACGCCCTCGATTCGCTTGTCGGCGGTGCGGTAGGGCAGCACGCGCCGCAAGTACGCGCGCGCGTTGCCGTTGCGCACCACGGTTTCGTTCGGCGTCAAGGTGTCGAGCACGCGGCGGGCATCGTCGACGAGCGCCGGGTCGGGCACCTGCGGGGCGAGATCGCGGAACGGCCGCCCCAGGTCGGCGGGCAGCAGGTGCAGCAGCTGGGCCGTGGGTGGCGTGAAGCGCTTGATGCGCAGGTCGGCATCGAGAAACACGGTGGCGATGTCGGTGCTGGCGAGGAGGTTGGACAGGTCGTTGTTCGACGCGTCCAGTTCGTGCACCTTGTCCTGCAGCTGGCTGTTGACCGTGCTCAGCTCTTCGTTCAGCGACTGCAGCTCCTCCTTGGAACTCTCCAGTTCCTCGTTCGTTGACTGGAGTTCCTCGTTCATCGACAGCACTTCTTCGTGGGCGGCCTTCAGCTCTTCGTTGGTGGACTCGAGCTCGTCGATCGTGCCCTGCAGGTCGTCGCGCGTGACCTTGAGCTCCTGCTCGAGTTGCCGGACCAGCGTGGCATCGTCGAGGCGCCGGGGCGCGGCGGCCCGGGCCGCGGCGCGGGTGCCCTTGGTCCGGACCGCGGCGTCCTGGAAGGTGAGCGCGAGCAGCCCTTCAGCCTCGGCGGCGCTGGCGATCGGACGGGCGGTAACGGTGCACGTCACGTAGGCGCCGTGGCGTTTCACGCGCGCGTTGGCATCGATCGCCGGGCGGCGATGCTTCAGCGCGTGCTCGCAGACACCGCGGATCGCGGGGCGCAGTCCGGGCCGGGCCATGGTCAGCACGTTGCGGGTGAGCTCGCCCGGAGGAAACTCGAGGTAGTCGGCCACCGGACCCTGGACGCTGCGGATCTGGTAGCGCCGATCGATCAGCACCGCGGCCGGCGCAAACTCGGCCAGCAGGGCGCGATGCAGCAGCTCGGCGACCGCCGCCGGCGGCCGCGGCCGCTCGTCGGGACGGGGGCCGCGGGCCCGCGGCGCGGTGGTCGGCAGGATCGGGATTTCGACGAGGTCGCGCCGCGTCGGCCCGGTGCGGCGGTAGACGCGCCACTTCTTCGAGACGGGCTCGAAGCGGTCGGTGGCCGAGCCGATCGATTCGGCGGGACCGAGGATCAGGTAGCCGCCCTCGTTGAGGGCGAAGTGGAACACGGCGAGGATCTTGGCCTGCACCTCCGGCTCGAGGTAGATGAGCACGTTGCGGCAGGCAATGAGGTCGAGCTTCGAGAACGGCGCGTCGCTGATCAGGTTCTGCGGCGCGAAGGCAATGGTTTCGCGCAGCGCCTTGCTGACCTGGTAGTGATGCCCGTCGGTCTTGACGAAGAAGTGGCGCAGCCGATCGGGCGTCAGGCCGGCGGCGATGATGTCGGGGTACAGGCCGGCGCGCGCCACGTCCAGCGCCTCGTCATCGACGTCGGTGGCGAAGATCTGGAGCGCGACCGGTTGCCTGGCGACGGCAAACTGCTCCAGGAACAGCATCGCCATGGAATACGCCTCTTCGCCGCTGGCGCAGCCGGGCACCCAGACGCGGACCGGGTGCTCGCCGTCAGCGCGGCGGCGTTGAACCAGGTCCGGGATCACCACCCGCTCGAGCACCTGGAAGGCATCCGGCTCGCGGAAGAACGCGGTCACGCCGATGGACAAGTCCCTGGCGAGCGCCTGGCCTTCTTCCGGATGCGCGCGCACGTACTCGACGTAGTCGGCGGGGCGCTCGACGTGGCAGGCCGCCATGCGCCGCCGCACGCGCCGCATCAACATGTTGCCGCGGTAGCCGCGGAAGTCGCGCTTGGTCTGGGTCCGGACGAGCTGCACGATCTGGGCGAGCTCCTCCGGCACGACGCCCCCCACTGGACATCCGTCACCCGGGTCACTCGGGGACGGGGGCGGCGGATCCTGAGGGTCGCGCCGAGGGGAGCGAGTCTTCGCCGCCTTCTTCGTCCTCACGTCTGTCGCCCATGGTAACAGCGACTTGCCCCATGGTCGACTCGTCGGGGAATCCCCGACGCACGCCGGTACGGATTGCCCGATTGTCTGAAGTCCGCGACGGCGACAGCATGTGAACGCATGGGTGGTGGACGCCCGGCCGACAAGGATGCCTACACCTGGCCGCCGGGGGCCGCGGCGGCGGACGCCGTGATTGCCAGGCGGGATCCGGAAGCAGCGTCACCATTCGTTGTGCAGCGCGGCCACGGCGCGCCGCTGACATGCGAGACCTACGCCGAAGCCGAAGCGCAGGCCGCCTTGTATGCCGAACGCGCGCGAGCCGATGTCTGGTATGCGGAGCGAGGGCGCCTGCAATTCGTGTGCAGCTTCAGAGGCCGGCACCACAAAGACAGCACGCCGGCGCCGGAACCGCCTCATGACCGGGCCGCCCGGCGACCCGGGCGATGAAGGGAGTGCGAGCCATGACCGTTCGAGATCTGATGACGACCGAGGTGCGAACCTGCCGGCCGGATACGACGCTGGCCGAAGCCGTGCGCGACATGTTCGAGGGCGATTGCGGCGTGCTGCCCGTGGTCAGCGATGACGGCCGCATTGCCGGCATCATCACCGACCGCGACATCTGCATCGCGGTGGCCACTCGCGGCCAGCCCGCCGATCGCATCGCGGTCCGGGAAGTGGCCCAGAGCTACGTGCACACCTGCCTGCCGAACGACGAGACGGCGGCGGCGCTGCAGACGATGAAGCGCCACCGGATTCGCCGCCTGCCGGTGGTCGATGCCAACGGCCACCTCCAAGGCATCCTGTCACTGAACGACATCGTGACGCACGCGGGCGCCGCCGAGCCGGCCGAGGTGGTGAACACGCTCGCGAGCATCTGCGCCCATCGGCGTGGCATCGCGATGGCCGGGACGGCATAGCCGTGCCCGAGACCGCCGGCATTACCCTGGATCCCAGATCGAAGCCGCCTTCAAGCGCAGCGCCGAGATCGACGCGCGGCGCGTGAACGTCACCGCGCTGGACGGCAAGGTGATTCTAAGCGGCAACGTCCGCTCCTGGGCCGAACGGCAGGCACAGCCGACACGGCAGAAGGTCGCACGAAAATGATCCAGACCGATGCGTCGATCAATCCCGGCAATTCCGGTGGGCCGCTGATCGATACCGGCGGCCGCGTGGTGGGCATCAGCACGGCCATTCTCGGCAACGGGGAGGGGGGCAACATCGGCATCGGCTTCGCGGTGCCCATCAACACCGCCAAAGCCCTCTTGCCCCAGTTGCGCACCGGCAAGGTCGTCCGCGGCCGAATCGGGTTGCAGGTGTCGGCGATCGGCGAAGACGAGGCGCAGGCGCTCGAGCTGACGAAGCCCGAAGGCGCGATCGTGCGCCAGGTCGAACGCGACTCGCCGGCCGAGCGCGCCGGCATCGCCCCCGGCGACGTGATCGTCGAATGCCAGGGCCAACTCATCAAGAGCCCCGATGATTCGGGCTGGGCAAGGCCCCCTAGCTCTACTTCGGCAGCTTGATGCGCACGCGGAACTCTTGCGCGCGCGGGGGGCCGACGCGGCGGGCATCGCTCACCCACACTCGCTGGTGCGGCTCTGGCGACGGTCCCGGCGGGTCCTCGTCAATCTGCCTGATCGCGCGCGACACGGCCTCGGAAATCCGCTCCCAGATGGCCGCCATCGCCGACGGGGGACTCGCGACCTGTGGCACTACTTGGGCAGGTGCCACCCCGTCGTCATCCGGAAACAACCGGACGAACTGCGCGCAGGCCTCGGTCACCGGCAAGCTGAGCATCTGGACGTAGTCGCGGAAGAAGGAGCGCCGGAAGAACCCCTTGGGCCAGCGGCTCAGGTCGCAGCGCTCGAGGGCGGCAAACAAGAACGCCGGGATCTTCGTCGTCTCCGCAATTTCCTCGAGCGTGATCCCCTTGCGCTCGCGGGCGGCTTTGAGCGCGAGACAAAAATCCTCGCGCGAATCAGTGGCTAGGCATTCGCTGTTGACAGGCATCCGTTTTGGCGCTTCCAGAGGGGTGACGCCTTTGGCATAGCAATATGGTTGCCAAGGAGGTTCGGCTGGTTATGTGGGCGAGTCGCGCGATCGATGACGCGCGCGCCAAGTCGCGACAGCAGTTTCTACACGTTATGTTTGCTTCTTATACGCCGCGCGAACGCCTAAAATCGGGGCGATGCGACCGTTCCTGCTTCGCCTCGCCGCCGTACTCGCCGTGACCCCCGTCCTGGTGTCGGGCCAGCGCGCGAACCTCGACCGCCGGCCCGACCTCGACGGCATCTGGAATTCAGCTACCGCCACGCCGCTCGAGCGGCCGCGGGAGTTGAAGGACAAGCCGTTCTTCACGCCGGAAGAGGCGGTGCAATGGGAACGCGAGTTCGCGCGCCGGAACGAGGAACCGGCGCCGGGCGCCGCGCGCACCGGCACCGGCACCTACAACGTCGCCTACCGCGAGTATGGGACGCGGGTCGTCAAGACGCTGCGGACCTCGATCATCACCGAGCCCGCCGATGGCCGCATCCCGGCGCTCACGCCGGCGGCCGCCGAGGTCAAGCGGCGCCGGCTCGAGGGCTTGAAGAAGTTCGAGAATCCCGAAGACCTGGGTCTCCAGGACCAGTGCCTGGCCTTTCTCACCGCCGGCCCGCCCATGCTGCCGTATTCCTACAACAGCAACTACCGGATCGTGCAGACCGGCGACGCGGTGATGATTCACGCGGAGATGATCCACGACGCCCGGATCATCCACCTCGACGGCCGGCCGCACCTGCCGCCGCGGATGCGCTCGTGGCTGGGCGATTCCATCGGCCGCTGGGACGGCGACACGCTGGTCATCGACACCACCAACTTCAACGACGGCGGCGGCTTCTACGGCGACGCCGGCGGCAACTTCGGCTGGGACAGAAACCTCCATGTCGTCGAACGCCTCCGCCTGTTCGACGCCGACACGCTGCTGTACCAGTTCGAAATCGACAACCCGACCGCGTTCACGCAGCCCTGGAAGGGCGAGCTGACCATGACGCGATCGGGCGAACGGATCTACGAATACGCCTGCCACGAAGCCAACTATTCGTTGACCAACATGCTGAGGGGCTTCCGCGCCGCCGAGCGGCCGGCCGGCGTCCGGAAGCGCTGACTGAGCAGGATGGCCAGCGACGAGGCGATGAACACGGTTGAGTAGGTGCCGGCCACGATGCCGACGAGCATCGTGAAGGCAAAGCCCCGCAGCGCCTCACCCCCGAACACATACAGCGCCACCACCGAGAGGAACGTCGTCCCGGCGGTGATCACCGCCGG